>DATHWV010000077.1:0-2071 GCA_035460205.1 Ramlibacter sp. | reverse complement strand
TGACCTGCGCCTGGAGTGCCAGGTGGGGCTCGAAGCCGGCCTCGAATCCAACCGCAACCCCATCCTGGCCGGCATCGCCAGCCTGTTCTCCAGCCCCAGGAGCTACTGCGAGCGCAAGGAAGCAAAGTACCTCTTCTTTGCTGATCGCCCCTTGTTCAATGTGACGCTGGTGCATGGCGCACGCCGGGAGGCGTTGCCCATGGACCAGCTGTACGCGATGGCGAGCGACGATCCAGGCCTGAAGGACGACCTGCCCTTCTGCGATTGCGAAGTGCTGGTGGACCGCACCTACTTCCTGCCGCTGGGCGATCGCAGCTGGCCGGACGACACGCGCGTCGAGTTCGAATACATGGACGATCCGGCGGCGGAAGCTCCTGCACCGCCACCGGCGAGCCAGGGCAAGCCGATCGCCGTGCGGTTCGACAGTGGCTACGAAGTACGGGTCTACCGCGAGCGGGGCCGGGGCCGCGACCCATCGGTGCGCGCTTCGTCCGAACTGGTGGTGCTCTACTCGCCCGCAGGTGTTCCGCTCAAGACGCGGTTTCGCCCGGGTTACGCCACGTCCTGAAGCAGGCCCGATTCAGGATTCGTCGCTGGCCCTGTCCAGCAGCGCCACGGTTTCCTTGTCCAGCACCAACCGCGCCGCCTGAACCAGTTCATCGAGCTGCGCCAGGTTGCTTGCACTGGCAATGGGTGCCGCGAGGGCAGGCCGTGCCATGACCCAGGCCACCGCGACGCGCGCGGGCGTGCTGTTCACGCGCTGCGCCGCCACGTCCAGCGCCGCGAGAATTTTCAATCCGCGATCGTTCAGGTACTTCTTGACCGTGTTTGCGCCGCGCGGACTCTTGCTTGCGTCAGCCTGCGTGCGGTACTTGCCGCTGAGGAAGCCCGCCGCCAGCGCATAGAAACTGATGACGCCCACTTCTTCCTTGACGCACAGGGGCTGCAATTCCTTCTCGAAGGTCGCGCGGTCGTACAGGTTGTAGAGCGGCTGCAGGCTTTCGTAGCGCGGCAGGCCTTGCGCCTTGCTGATCGCCAGCGCTTCGGACAGGCGCGCCGCCGAGTAGTTGGACGCGCCGATCGCCGTCACCTTGCCTTGCGCCACCAATTCGGCGAAGGCCTCCAGTGACGCGGCAAGCGGCGTGGCCTCGTCGTCGGTGTGCGCCTGGTAGAGGTCGATGCAATCCACCTGCAGGCGGCGCAGCGATTCCTCGGCGGCGGCGCGGATGCGAGCGGGCGACAGGTTGGGCTTGCCCTCGTTGTAGAGATCGAAGCCGACCTTGGTGGCGATCACCACCTTGTCGCGCCGGCCGCCCTGCTTGAGCCAGCGGCCGATCACGGCCTCGGACTCTCCACCGGTGTGGCCCGGCACCCAGCGCGAGTAGGCGTCGGCGGTGTCGATGAAGTTGAAGCCGGCGTCCAGCCAGGCATCGAGGATGGAAAACGAGGTCTTCTCGTCGGCGGTCCAGCCGAAGACGTTGCCCCCCAGGCAAAGGGGCGAAACCTGAAGCGGCGAGCGGCCAAGGGTGCGGTATTTCATGCGGGGATTGTGCGGCATTGCGCTTGCCCGCGCAGGCTCCTAAACTCAGCCCTTTCCCTGACCGAGGTCGCGCCATGAAGCTTTATTTCCACCCTGCCTCCACCACCAGCCGCGTCGTCTGGATGTTCGCCATGGACCAGGGCGTCGCACTCGACTACCAGGTGGTCGACCTGTTCACCGGCGAGCACTACAAGCCCGAATACACCAGCATCAACCCCAACAACATGGTGCCGGTGCTGGAGGACGGCGACTTCCGCCTGACCGAGTGCGCGACCATCATCCGCTACCTGGCCGACAAGGCCGATTCGCCGGCCTACCCCAAGGACCTCAAGCAGCGCGCCCGCGTGAACGAGATGATGGACTGGTTCAACTCCAACATCTACAAGGACCTGGGCTACGGCGTCGTCTACCCGCAAACCTTCCCCAACCACAAGCGGCCCAGCGACAGCCTGCAGGCCGGCACGATCGACTGGGCCAAGCAGAAGGCCGAGCGCTGGCTGAAGATCCTCGACGCCGACCTGATCGGCCCCA
>DATHWV010000076.1:0-5356 GCA_035460205.1 Ramlibacter sp. | reverse complement strand
AGGATGCTCATGTTGTCGGTGTTCATCACGCCGTGGCAGAACCCCACGGCCTGCCATTGCGCGACCATGGCGGCAGTGCGTTCGCTGACCTGTTCGAGAAACGCGGCGTAGGCATTGCCCGCGAATTTCTGGGTGGCCCGGCACCCGGGGTAGAACCGGTCGATGACGTAGTCGGCCAGCGTCTTCAGCTCGGCGTGCTGGTCGCGCGCCGAGAAGTGCTCGAAATGGCCGAACCGGATGAAGCTGGGCGCCACGCGCGCAACCACCGCCGCCGTCTCGATTTCCTCGCGGCGGATCGGCGTGTCCGAGCCGGTCACGCACAGGGCCCGCGTCGTCGGGATGCCCAAGCCCCACATCGCCTCGGAGCCCAGGAACTCGCGGATGCTCGATCGCAGCACCGCGCGGCCGTCGCCCATGCGCGAATAGGGCGTGCGGCCGCTGCCCTTCAACTGGATTTCCTGCGGACCTGAGGGCGTCTCCAACTCGCCGAGCAGGATGGCGCGGCCGTCGCCCAGCTGGCCGGCCCACACGCCGAACTGGTGACCGCTGTAGACGCTGGCAAGCGGCTGGGCGCCGTCCAGCGCCAGGTTGCCGGTGAATGCCTCGATGCCCGCGGGTGAAGCGACCAGCGCCGACGCAACGCCGATTTCAGCCGCCAGCCGTTCGTTCAGCCCCACGGCATACGGTGCGGTCAAAGGCGTCGGTGCCAGCGCCGTGTAAAAGGCCGGGCCGAGGGCCGCAAAGGTGTTCTGCCAGGGCAGGCCCAGGTCCAGGGCGGTGGCGGCAGCTTCGGCGGTATCGTGCATTGCCCCGATTGTCCCCGCTTCCGGCCTGCCGGGACGGCGTGGGGTTAGTGGTGCAGTTCGGCTTCCTGGTGGTGCTGGCGCAGGATCGTGGGCGTCGTGCCGAACCAGCGTTGGCAGGCTTCCGTCAGTTCCCGCGCGGTCTCGTAGCCCAGCAGCAGGGGGATGCGCGCCATGGGGATGGAGGGCTCGTCCAGGTAGCCTTGCGCCAGTTCGCGCCGAAGTTCGTCGAGCAACGCATCGAAGCTGGTGTTCTCGGCCTTCAGGCGGCTGGCCATCTCCGCCTCGGACAGGCCCAGCGCCCGGGCCGTGGCGCGGCCCCTGGGTTCACCCAGGCTCAACCGCAGCACGATCTCCTGGCTGGCGCGGTAGCGCGTGGGCGCTTTCGTGCGCTGGCGCAGGCGTTTTTCCAGCACGCGTTCCTGCACTGCGAAGGGAGAATGGGCCGCGATCACCGGCAAGGCCAGGTCCGCCTGGCCCAACAGGATCCGGTTGATCGGCTGCCCGAACCGCATCGGGCATTCGAACGCCATGCGATAGGGGTGGAAATCGGCCGGCGCCGCGGACATGAACTCCGCTCCCAGTGCCTTCACCTTGTGGCGGGTGACCCGGCGGCACAACACCAGCAGCACGAGGAGCCCGAATTCGGTTCGCTGGCGCGGAATGCGCTTCGGGTCTGCATGGGTGATCGTCAGCCACGCATCGCGGCCTTGCGGCTCGAGGGCGAAATTGGCCGTGTCGTGGATCAGGTCCAGGTAATGCGCCAGCGTTTCCAGGCCGGTGCGCAAGTCGGGGCTCGAACCCATGGGCTGGGCCGAAAGGCTGAAGTTGACGTGGCGGCTCACCTGGACCCTGTCCAGGCCGAGGGCCGGGTTGCCACTCATCTTGACCGCTGCCTCCCACAGCCGGTTGACTTCCGTGAGATTGAAGCGCTCATGCGAGAGCTGCAGGCGGTGGGGATCGATGTCGGCCGCCTCCAGCAAGGCGGGGATTTCGATTCCTTCCGACGCAAAAACCCTCAGGACCCCTTTGATCCACTGGAGGGAACTCGTGACGGGCGGGTTGGTCACGTCCACATTCAAATCCTTTCGGCAGCGGCCCGCAAGGGGCCAGACGTGCACATGCCCGCATGTGCCGGTATTTATTTTGCGACGGGTCGGGCAACCTCTATTTGCCGGGCCGCTGCCAGCCACTAACATCCGCGCTCCACAACCACAACGCGGACCAAAGGAGTACCCATGCTGGGTTTGATGCAGAGCCAGCCGCTCGCGATCTCGTCGCTGATCGACTTTGCGGAACGGCACCACGGCGATACCGAGATCGTCTCGCGCCGGGTCGAGGGGGACCTTCACCGCTACACCTGGCGTGACGTGGCCCGCCGCGCGCGCCAGGCGGCCAATGCGCTGGACGGCATGAACCTGGTGTTCTCCGACCGCGTGGCCACGCTGGCATGGAACGGCTACCGGCACCTGGAGCTGTACTTCGGGGTCAGCGGATCCGGGCGGGTCCTTCACACCATCAACCCCCGGCTGCACCCGGACCAGATCGCCTGGATCGCCAATCACGCGGAAGACCAGGTGCTGTGCTTCGACCTCACTTTCCTGCCGCTGGTGCAGGCCGTCCACGCGCGCTGCCCCACGATCCGTCACTACGTTGCGATGTGCGACACCGACAAGCTGCCGTCCGACAGCGGCATTCCCAACCTGGTGAGCTACGAGTCGTGGATCGGCGGACAGCCCACCACCTACCAGTGGCCGACCTTCGACGAGAACTCGGCGTCGAGCATGTGCTACACGAGCGGCACCACCGGCAACCCGAAAGCGGCGCTGTACAGCCACCGCTCCACCATCCTGCATGCCTACGCCGCCGCCTTGCCGGACGTCATGTGCATTTCCGCGCGGGACTCCATCCTGCCGGTGGTTCCCATGTTCCACGTCAACGCCTGGGGCATCCCGTATTCCGCCGCGCTGACCGGCTGCAAGCTCGTGTTCCCGGGCGGGGCGCTGGACGGGAAGTCGGTCTATGAGCTGATCGAAGCGGAAAAGGTGACCTTCGCCGCCGGCGTGCCCACGGTCTGGCAGATGCTGCTCGGCCATATGAAGCCCGGCGGATTGCGCTTCTCCACGCTCACGCGCACCGTCATCGGCGGCTCGGCCTGCCCGCCCGCGATGATCAACGCCTTCCGCGAGGAGTACGGGGTGGACGTGCTGCACGCCTGGGGCATGACCGAAATGAGCCCGCTTGGCACGCTGTGCACGCTCAAGAACAAGCACCTGGCAGCGGCTCCCGACGAGCAGATGAGGATCCGGCTGAAGCAGGGCCGGGCGATCTACGGCGTGGACATGAAGATCGTGGGCGAGGACGGCGCCGAGCTGCCCTGGGACGGCAAGACCTATGGCGACCTGCATGTGCAAGGTCCCTGGATCGTGCGCGAGTACTACAAGGGCGAGGGCGGCGACCCGCTGGTGGACGGCTGGTTCCCGACCGGCGACGTCGCCACCATCGACGCCGACGGCTTCATGCAGATCACCGACCGCAGCAAGGACGTCATCAAGTCCGGCGGCGAATGGATCAGCTCGATCGAGATCGAGAACATCGCGGTCGCGCACCCGGCCGTCGCCATGGCTGCGTGCATCGGCATGCGCCATCCGAAGTGGGATGAAAGGCCTATCGTCGCCGTGGTCAAGAAGCCCGGCGCGGAGGTGACCCGGGAGGAGTTGCTCAAGTTCTACGAGGGCAAGACCGCCAAGTGGCAGATCCCCGACGACGTGGTGTTCCTCGATGCCATCCCCCTCGGGGCGACCGGCAAGATCCTGAAGACACGGTTGCGCGAAACGCTCAAGGACTATCGCCTGCCGACCACCTGATCCGCACTGGTGCAAAGGCCGGCCTGCATCGCGGAATGCGAAGGGCCGGGTGTCGCGTGAGCGATATGCCGGTAGGCGGCTTAGGGACAATCCCTGACCGCTGCAGTGCACAAAGCCATTACGCTGGGCGCGTTCCGACCAACAAGGAGAAGTCCATGATTTATGCGATGAGGCACGTTACCCTGGCCGCCGTTCTTGCCCTTGCCGGTCCGGCGTTGGCACAGCAGGCGGCTCCCGCCGCCAAGCCGGCGACTGCCGCGCCGGCCAAGGCCGCCGCCGGCCCGCTGGCCGGCCAGACCGTGCGTGTCGCGTTCATCGACCCGTTGTCCGGCCCGTTCGGCAACGTCGGCCAGAGCATCCTGAAGCACTGGCAGTTCATGGCCGAGCGCTTTGCGGCCGACAAGAACCCTGCGGGCGTCAAATTCGAGTTCGTCGGCTTCGACGGCAAGGGTCTGCCGCAGGACAGCCTGAACGCGCTCAAGGCGGCGACCGACCAGGGCTTCCGCTACATCACCCAGGGCAACGGCTCGGGCGTGGCCGGCGCGCTGGTCGACGCGATCAACAAGCACAACGAGCGAAATCCCGGCAAGGAGCTGATCTTCATCAACTACGCCGCGGTCGACCCGTCGCTGACCAACGAGAAGTGCAGCTACTGGCACTTCCGCCTCGACGCCGACACGTCGATGAAGATGGAGGCCCTGACGTCGTTCATGAAGGACGAGGCCAAGATCAAGAAGGTCTACCTGATCAACCAGAACTACGCGCACGGCCACCAAGTCGCCAGCTTCTTCAAGGACGGCATCAAGCGCAAGCGCCCGGACGTGCAGATCGTCGGCGAAGACCTGCACCCGATCGGCCAGGTGAAGGACTTCGCGCCCTATGTCGCCAAGATCAAGGCGAGCGGCGCCGACGCGGTGGTCACGGGCAACTGGGGCACCGACATGACCCTGCTGGTAAAGGCGTTCAACGATGCCGGCATGACGCTGCCGATCTACGCCTACTACGCCAGCGTGAGCGGCACGCCTACCGCCCTGGCGCAGAGCAAGGGCATCGACGTGAGCCAGGTCGGCATCGCCCACTCCAACCACGGCGGCGAGTACGGCGCCATCCGCAAGGAGTTCAAGGCCAAGTTCAACGAGGACTTCTACGTGCCGCAGACCTACTACGGCGTGCAGCTCCTATCGCAGGCCATGGCCAACGCCAAGAGCAGCGACCCCGTCAAGGTGGCCGCGGCGCTGGAGGGTCTGTCCGTGAAGGGCGGTGTGGGCGGCGAGATCACCGTGCGCAAGTCCGACCACCAGCTGCAGCAGCACCTGTACATCGCCAAGTGGACCAAGGTGGCCCCGGGCACGTACAACAGCGAGGAAAACACCGGCTTCAACTTCCATGGCGTGAAGACGCTCGAGCCGTACGTCTCGTCGACCCCGACGTCGTGCCAGATGCAGCGCCCGTCCGCCGGCCGCTCTTGATGCAAGCCTGAGATCCTGGCGGGGCGCGGGCGCCCCGCCTGCGCGATGGGGCACCCGGTGGCCCCATTTTTTTGGCCTACGACGAAACGATGGAATTTTTCACGATCTCCCTGCTGAACGGCCTGAGCTACGGCTTGCTGCTGTTCATGCTGAGTTCCGGCCTCACGCTGATTTTCAGCATGATGGGCGTACTCAACTTCGCGCACGCCAGCTTCTA
>DATHWV010000075.1:0-4741 GCA_035460205.1 Ramlibacter sp. | reverse complement strand
ACCGAGCCCTTGGACAGCGTGAGCTTGTCGGGCGTGGCGGCGCCGGGCTTCTTGTCCTCGACCTGGGCCTGCACCTTGCCGGACGACTGGCGCTGGGCCGGTGTGACGGTCGTGGTCGGCAGGCCTTCGGCAAGGCGGCGGCGAAACTCGTTGAAATCCTTGCTTTGCGCGACGATGGTCTGTGACGCTTCGGCAGACGGGACGAGCCCGGCTTCCTCGCTCGTGGGCACATCGATCACGGCGCCGGCACGCAGCCGGTTGATGTTGCCACCAACGAAGGCGCTGGGGTTGGCTCGCAGCATGGCGACCAGCATCTGGTCGAGCGAAACACTGGGCGGCTTGTGCGCAGCCGCAATCTTGCCGGCCGTGTCGCCGTTCTGCACGGTGACCTGTTTGCTGTCGCCACTGGGCGGACGGGAGGCGGGGGCCGCGGATGGCGTGGAACCCGGCGCTGTGGCCTGGCGTTGCTGCGCCGCACGGCTTGACGTGGCGGGGGCAGGTGCGGGCGCAGGGGCGCGGGCGCTGGGCGCCGCAGGCGATACCTGGGCTGCCACGGGAGGCGCCGCCGGACGCATGGTCGGCGGGTCGAACAGCATCGTGTAATCGCGGACCACGCGACCGGAAGACCAGCTAGCCTCCAGGATCAGGTCCATGAACGGCTCGTTGACCACACGCGAGCTGGTCAGGCGCAGGAAGTGGCGCCCGTCGGCACGGCGTTGCAGGCTGATCTGGACGCCGGCGAGGGAAGGGTTGAATTCGAAGCCGGCAGCGCGGAAGGCTTCAGGCGACGCGATCGTGGCGCGCAGGCTGGCGACCTCGTCGGCATTGATCTCGGGGATGTCGATGTCGGCGCGCAGCGGCTCGCCCAGGCCGGACAAGACGGTGACACGACCCAGGGCGAGGGCATTGGCGTCCGATGCCGAAAGGCCGACCAGCACGGCCGCGGCAAGTGCCAGAGCGGTTGCGCGCCAACGCGGCTTCTCCATCGATTGTTGCTGGCCCATTGCTCGGTCTGCAGGCAATTTTTTTCTCATCATGCGAACAAACGCCTCGACGCTGAATTTGCTAAAAGGACCATAACATCAATGTCTTAGAGTGACAAGCTGAGACAGCTTTTAACTTCGGACGCGTTCTCCGGGGCGCGGTTGAGGCCCGCCCGATGTTGTGATGCGACAACGGCCTGTAACCGAAGACTACAGGCCGTTGCGGCAGCGGAGCGACCGGCTCGGATTATGCGTCAAGCAGGATGCGAAGCATGCGGCGCAGCGGCTCGGCGGCACCCCACAACAGCTGGTCGCCGATGGTGAATGCGCCCAGGTACTCGGGCCCCATCGCCAGCTTGCGGATGCGACCGACCGGAATGCCCAGCGTGCCCGTCACGGCAACCGGCGTCAGGTCCTTCAGCGTGGCTTCGCGCGTGTTGGGAACCACCTTCACCCACGCGTTGTCGTTGGCCAGCATTTGCTCCACGTCGGCCAGCGGCACGTCCTTGCGCAGCTTGAAGGTCAGCGCCTGGCTGTGGCAGCGCATCGCGCCCACGCGGACACAGAAGCCGTCGACCGGGATGGCCGGCACGCCGAAGCCTTCGCCCTGGCCCAGGATCTTGTTGGTCTCGGCGCCGGCCTTCCACTCTTCCTTGCTCATGCCGTCACCCAGGTCCTTGTCGATCCAGGGGATCAGCGAGCCGCCCAGGGGCACGCCGAAATTGGCGATGTCGTCCCCCGACAGCGCCTGCTGGCGTGCCAGCACCTTGCGGTCGATTTCCAGGATCGCGGACTTCGGGTCGTCGAGCAGGGACCGGACTTCGGCGTTGATCGTGCCGAACTGGGTGAGCAGCTCGCGCATGTGCTGGGCGCCACCGCCGGAAGCGGCCTGGTAGGTCATGCTCGACATCCACTCGACCAGACCGGCCTTGTACAGGGCGCCCACGCCCATCAGCATGCAACTGACGGTGCAGTTGCCCCCGATCCAGTTGCGGCCGCCCTTGGCCAGCGCGTTCTTGATGACCGGCATGTTGACCGGGTCGAGGATGATGACGGCGTCATCCTTCATGCGGAGGGTGGAGGCCGCATCGATCCAGTGGCCGTTCCAGCCGGCGGCGCGCAGCTTCGGGAAGACCTCGGTGGTGTAGTCGCCGCCCTGGGCGGTGATCACGATATCGCACTTGCGCAGCGCCTCGATGTCGAAGGCGTCCTTCAGCTGCGTCTCGTTCTTCGCCTGCGCCGGGGCCTTGCCGCCGGCGTTGGAAGTGGAGAAGAACACCGGCTCGATCAGGCCGAAGTCGCCCTCGGCCTGCATGCGGTCCATCAGGACCGAGCCGACCATGCCGCGCCAGCCGACCAGGCCGACCAGGGGTTGTTGTCCGTTCGAGAGTCTCATTGCACTTGCCCTTTTAAAAGTTGAATCAAACTTTTTGTTCCCCGGCTCGTTCGGGCCGGGGAGGGGCGCGACGAACCGGAGCTTGCTAGCTCTTGGTGGTCTTCTTGGTAATCGTCGACAGGGCGGACACGACGGCGTCGCCCATTTCACGGGTGCCGACCTTCTTCGTGCCTTCCGACCAGATGTCGGCCGTGCGCAGCCCGGAGGCGAGCACGTCCTTCACCGCGGACTCGATACGGTCGGCGGCGCTGGCTTGGTTGAGTGAAAAGCGAAGCATCATGGCGGCAGACAGTATTGTAGCCAAAGGATTGGCAATCCCCTTGCCGGCGATGTCGGGCGCGCTGCCGTGGCTCGGTTCGTACAGGCCCTGGTTGGACGCGTTCAGGCTGGCCGAGGGCAGCATGCCGATCGAGCCGGTGAGCATGGCCGCCTCGTCCGACAGGATGTCGCCGAACATGTTGCCGGTCACCACCACGTCGAATTTCTTGGGCGCCTTGACCAGTTGCATGGCCGCGTTGTCCACGTACATGTGGTCCAGCTCCACGTCCGGGTATTCCTTGCCGATTTCGGTGACCACGTCCTTCCACATCTGGAAGGTTTCCAGCACGTTGGCCTTGTCCACGCTGGTCACCCGCTTGCTGCGCTTGCGGGCCGCCTGGAACGCCACATGGGCGATGCGCTCGATCTCCGGGCGCGAGTAGCGCATGGTGTCGAAAGCTTCCTCGGCGCCGGGGAAGTGCCCGTCCACTGCGGTGCGGCGGCCCCGCGGCTGGCCAAAGTAGATGTCGCCGGTCAGCTCGCGGATGATCAGGATGTCGAGGCCGGCAATCAGCTCGGGCTTGAGGCTGGACGCATCCACCAGCTGCTCGTAGCAGATGGCGGGGCGGAAATTGGCGAACAGGCCCAGGTTCTTGCGCAGGCCCAGGATGGCCTGCTCGGGACGCAGCGGCCGGTCCAGCTTGTCGTACTTCCAGTCGCCGACGGCGCCGAACAGGATGGCGTCGGATTCTTTCGCCAGCTTCAGCGTGCCCTCGGGCAACGGGTGCCCATGGGCCTCGTAGGCGGCGCCGCCCACCAGGGCGGTTTCCATTTCGAATTTCAGGTCGAGGACGTTGAGGACCTTCACCGCTTCCGCGACGATCTCGGTGCCGATGCCGTCACCCGGCAGGACTGCGATTTTCATTTTTTTCAACCTACGAGGGTGTGGGCGAGCCAGGGCTTCTGGGCCAGGCGCTGGGCCTCGAAGGCCTTGATCTTGTCCGACTGGCGCAAGGTGAGGCCGATGTCGTCGAAGCCGTTGGTCAGGCAGAACTTGCGGAAGGGCTGGACGTCGAACGCCAGCTCTTCGCCGCCGGGCTTGACCACTACCTGCCGTTCCAGGTCGATCGTGAGCTGGTAACCGGGGAACGCCAGTGCCTCGTCGAACAGCGCCGCCACCTGTGTCTCCGACAGCACGATGGGCAGGAGACCGTTCTTGAAGCAGTTGTTGAAGAAGATGTCGGCATAGCTCGGCGCGATGATCGCGCGAAACCCGTACTGGTCCAGCGCCCAGGGCGCGTGTTCACGCGAGGAGCCGCAGCCGAAGTTCTTGCGCGCGAGCAGCACCGACGCGCCCTTGTAGCGAGGCTGGTTGAGCACGAAATCCGGGTTGGGCTTGCGCGAGGCGGGGTCCTGGCCGGGTTCGCCCGGGTCCAGGTAGCGCCACTCGTCGAACAGGTTGGGGCCGAAGCCGGTCTTGTGGATCGACTTGAGGAACTGCTTCGGGATGATGGCGTCGGTGTCCACGTTCTCGCGGTCCATCGGGGCCACGAGCCCTTTGTGTACGTTGAACTTTTGCATTTACTTCTTCTTTTCGGCCTTGTTTTCGATGGCGGAACCGGCCTTCTGGATGTCCTTGCCTGCACCTGCCATCGTGTTGCAGCCCGCCAGCACGGCGGCGAAGGACAGGGCGAGCAGGGTGGCGATGGTCTTCTTCATGGGTTTTCTTCCTAAAGTGAGGGGACAGAGTACCGCTTCGCTTGTGGTCTTTCCCCAGGTCATTGGCTAAGCAAACTGGCGGACGTCGACGAAGTGGCCGTGCACCGCCGCAGCGGCGGCCATGGCGGGGCTGACGAGGTGCGTGCGGCCGCCCGCGCCCTGGCGGCCTTCAAAATTGCGGTTGCTGGTCGAGGCGCAGCGCTCGCCCGGCTCCAGCCGGTCGGCGTTCATCGCCAGGCACATCGAGCAGCCCGGCTCGCGCCACTCGAAACCGGCGGCCTTGAAAATCTCGTGCAGGCCTTCGCGCTCGGCCTGCTCCTTCACCAGGCCGGAGCCCGGCACGACCATCGCCAGCTTCACCGACTTGGCAACCTTCTGGCCCATC
>DATHWV010000074.1:0-3376 GCA_035460205.1 Ramlibacter sp. | reverse complement strand
AGCGGGCGGGAAGTGATGATGAACGATCCCACGTACCTGCGTGCCCCGACGCTTTTGGCAGCCTTCGCGGAAGCCGGCGCACTGGTGGCAGCGGTCACAGCCAAGGACAAACTGCGCACGATGCTCGGCCACGGCCTCAAGGGCATCTGCTTCTCCGCGGAGAAGGCCGACCAGGCCACGCTGGCGGACGGTGGCATCGACCAGGTGCTGGAACTGGTCGGCAAGCCGGTGCCTTCCGTCTACAGCGCGGATTTGAGCGAATTCGTCTTTGCCGCCGGCGTGCGATTACTCGAGACGCGACGGCCGGACCTGATGTACCTCTCCACCACCGACTATGTGCAGCACAAGTGCGCCCCGGGCACGCCCGAAGCCAACGCGTTCTACGCGATGATGGACGGGTACCTGGCGCGCATGGATGCCCTGGGCGCTGTCATCGCCCTCACGGCCGACCATGGCATGAGCCCGAAGACCGACGCGGCCGGCCAGCCGCGCGTGCGCTACCTGCAGCAAATGCTGGACAGCCTGCTCGGCGAAGGCCAGGCCCGCGTGATCCTGCCAATCACCGATCCGTATGTCGTGCACCACGGGGCGCTCGGCTCTTTCGCCACGGTTTACCTGCCCGATGCGGAAAGCACCGATCGCGCAGCGCTGTTCCTGCGCGCGCAGGCAGGCATCGACCTGGTGCTGACCCGTGCCGAGGCGGCCGAACGATTCGAGTTGCCGCCGGAGCGCATCGGCGACCTGGTGGTCGTGGCCGACCATGTCACCGTGCTCGGCACGAGCGAGTCGCGGCACGACCTGTCCGGGCTGACGGTGCCGCTGCGCTCGCATGGCGGCCTGTCGGAGCAGAAGGTTCCACTGCTCTTCAACCGGCGGCTTGCCGGCGTCAGTCCCTTGCGGCGGCTGCGCAACTTCGACATCTTCGACCTGGCGCTCAACCACATGGGGCCGGCGGGCACCTAGGACAAGAACATGATTTCCTACTACCACAACCCCGTACGCAGCGTCTACGGGGCAGGGGCCCTGTTGTCCCTGCCGACCCTGCTCGGCGACCGGCGCGCCGCGCTGGTGATCTTCCCCGAGGCGCGCGGCCTGGGCCTGCTGGGTCGCATGGAAGCGATCCTCGGCGAGCAACTCGCCTGCGTGATCGACGATGTGCGCCCCAACCCCGACGTCGCCGAACTTGCGGGCCTGTATGACCGCTTCTGGCGCCATCACGCGGACGTCGAAGTGATCATCGCCGTCGGCGGCGGCAGCGCCATCGACACCGCCAAGGCCCTGATGGTGGCCGACGACAGCGGCCTCTTCGTAAACCTCGTCGCCGGCCTAGCGGGCGAACGCCCTTTCACGCCGACACGGACCAAAGCGCTGGTTGCCGTGCCGACGACGGCCGGCACCGGCAGCGAAGTCACGCCCTGGGCGACGGTGTGGGACCGGGGGCAGCAGCGCAAGCTTTCGCTGCACCTGCCGCAGACCTGGCCCAGCCATGCGGTGATCGATCCGGAGCTGATGCTCTCGTTGCCGGCCCCGGTCACGCTGCAAAGCGGGCTCGACGCACTGTCGCATGCCCTGGAGTCCATCTGGAACGTGAACGCCAACCCGGTGTCGGACGCGTTCGCAGTCGCCGCCATCCGCGACATCTTCGACGTGCTGCCCCGCCTCATGCGGCAACTGGACAGCGTCGAGCTGCGCGGGCGCATGGCGCTCGCCGCACTGAAGGCCGGCATGGCGTTTTCCAACACCAAGACGGCACTGGCGCATTCGATCTCCTACGAGATGACGCTTCGTTACGGCATCCCGCACGGCATCGCGTGCTCGTTCCCGCTGCCGATGGTGCTGCAGCGGGCCATCGGGCGGCGCGCCGATCGAGATGCCGTGCTGCGCGAGGCGCTGGGCGTGCCCCTGGTTGAAGCGCCCCAGTACCTCGCCAATTTCATCGAAGGCCTCGGCGTCAAGACCCGCTTTGCCGACTACGGCGTGAGCGCGGAGGAAGCCGAGCGCATGGTGCTCCATGCCCAAGGCGGCGCACGGGGCAAGAATTTCATCGGAACCCTTCAGGAGTCAATTCAATGAATGCACGCATTCCCATGCGCGACAGCGAGGCCTTTCGCGAGGAGAAGCTGCGGATCGGCGGCGAGCGCATTGCGCGCGACCGAACGCTCGATGTGCGCAACCCCTACACGCGCGAGCGCGTCGGCACCGTGCCGCTGGCCACGCTGGAAGACGTGCGGCGGGCCTACGAAATCGCCCGCGGCTTTCGCTCGCAGCTGACCCGCTACGAGCGCTCCGCCATCCTGCAGAAAGCCTCGGCGCTGCTGCGCGCGCGCACCGAGGAGGCATCCGATCTCATCACCAGCGAGTCGGGGCTGTGCAAGAAGGACTCCCTCTACGAGATCGGGCGGGTTGCGGATGTCCTGGTGTTCGGCGCCAACGAGGCGCTTCGCGACGACGGGCAGGTGTTCTCGTGTGACCTGACACCCCATGGCAAGAAGCGCAAGGTCATCACCTTGCGCGAACCGCTGCAAGGGGTGATCACGGCCATCACGCCGTTCAACCATCCGATGAACCAGGTGGCCCACAAGGTCGTGCCCGCCGTCGCCACCAACAACCGCATGGTACTCAAGCCTTCGGAGAAGGTGCCGCTGTCCGCCTACTTCCTCGCCGACATCCTGTACGAAGCCGGGCTGCCGCCCGAAATGCTGCAGGTGGTGACGGGCGACCCGCGCGAGATCGCGGACGAGATGCTCACCAACCCGAACGTGGACCTCATCACCTTCACCGGTGGCGTGCCCATCGGCAAGTACATCGCCCACAAGGCGGGGTACCGGCGCATCGTCCTCGAGCTGGGCGGCAACGACCCGTTGATCGTGATGGAAGACGCGGACCTCGACAAGGCTTCCGACCTGGCCGTCCAGGGCAGCTACAAGAACTCCGGCCAGCGCTGCACGGCGGTGAAGCGCATGCTGGTGCAGGAGTCGGTTGCGGCGCGCTTCACCGAGCTGGTGGTGGAAAAGACGCGCGCCTGGAAGCACGGCGACCCGATGGATCGCGCGATGGACATGGGCACCGTGATCGACGAAACGGCCGCGAGGCAGTTCCAGGCGCTGGTCGACGAAGCGGTGTCGCAGGGTGCGCGCCTGCTCACCGGCAATGTCCGCGACGGCGCGCTCTATTCGCCCACGGTGCTGGATCGCGTGACGCCGGGAATGACCGTGGCCCGGGAAGAGACCTTCGGTCCCGTGTCGCCCATCCTCACCTTCCACGACATCGACGACGCGATCCGGATATCCAACGGCACGGCCTACGGCCTGTCTTCCGGCGTCTGCACCAACCGCATGGACTGGGCAACGAAGTTCGCGCAGGAACTGGCCGTGGG
>DATHWV010000073.1:0-2770 GCA_035460205.1 Ramlibacter sp. | reverse complement strand
TGAAGTGCTGTGCGGGCTCACGCCCACCGAGATCCAGTCGGCCGTGCAGTTGATCAAGCGTATCCGCGACCAGGGCACCACCATCGTCTTCGTCGAACATGTGATGGACGCGGTGATGGCCCTGACCGACCGCATCGTCGTATTCGACCAGGGTGTGCTGCTGGCCGAGGGCGCACCGAAGGAAGTGATGCAGCGGCCGGCTGTGGTCGAAGCCTACCTGGGTCTGGCCCATGCTTGAGGTCGACCAACTCGCCGTGGCATACGGGGAAGCCGGCGCGATCTGGGATGTCTCGCTGCGCGTTGCGGCTGGCGAATTGCTGTGCGTCGTCGGGCCCAATGGCGCCGGCAAGACCACGCTGGTCAACACCATCGCCGGCATCCTGCCGCCCAGGGGCGGCCGCATCACGATGAACGGCCAGGACATCACGCGCCTCGCGCCGCACCGCTTCTGCGAGGCCGGTATTGCGCTGGTGCCGGAAGGCCGGCGCCTGTTTGCCGGCATGACGGTGGCCGAGAACCTGGACGTCGGCAGCTACCTGCCGGCCTCGAAGGCGCGTCGTCGCGAAACACTGGACGAAGTGCTGGCGCTTTTCCCGGCGCTCAAGGCCAAACTGCCGTCGCCGGCAGGCGAACTGTCCGGCGGCCAGCAACAGATGGTGGCCATAGGCCGCGCGTTGATGGCACGGCCGAGCCTGCTGCTGCTGGACGAGCCTTCGCTGGGGCTGTCCCCACTGGTGGTGGCCGACATGTTCAACGCCATCCAGAAAGTCAGCACCGCCGGCATCACCATCGTGCTGGTCGAGCAGAATGTTTCGATGGCGATGCGCGTCGCACACCGGGCCTGCGTGCTGGAGCTTGGGCGCATCGTCGCCGAAGGCGAGCCGCAAGAGCTGATGGAGCGGCCGGAAATTCGCCAGGCCTACCTCGGCGTCTGAAAAACAAAGGAGACGAGTCATGCTGTTCCCCACCACCATTGTCGGCAGCTACCCGCAACCCGAGTGGCTGATCGACCGCGCCAAGCTGGCCGGGCGTTTCCCGCCGCGTGTTCGTGCGCTCGAGCTCTGGCGGCTGCAGGAGCCGTACCTCGCGCAGGCGCAGGACGACGCGACGCTGCTCGCCATCCGGTTCCAGGAGGACGCAGGCCTGGACATCGTGAGCGATGGCGAGATCCGGCGCGAGAGTTACTCGAACCGCTTCGCTACCGCACTGGAAGGCGTGGACCTGGACAACCCCGGCACCGCGCTGGACCGCTCGGGGCATCCCAACCCGGTGCCGCGCATCACCGGCAAGATCCGGCGCCGCCACGCGGTGGAGGTGGAAGACCTCAAGTTCCTCAAGCGCAATACGACGCGCATGACGAAGATCACCGTGCCGGGGCCGTTCACGATGCTGCAACAGGCGCAGAACGACTTCTACAAGAGCGAGGAAGAGGCTGCGAACGACTACGCTGCCGCGGTGAACGAGGAGATCAAGGACCTGTTCGCCGCCGGCGCCGACGTGGTGCAGATCGACGAGCCCTACATGCAGGCGCGGCCGGAGAAGGCGCGGCAGTACGGGCTGGCGGCGCTCAATCGCGCGCTGGAAGGCGTGCAAGGCACAACTTGCGTGCACATCTGCTTCGGCTACGCAGCCATCATCCATGCCCGGCCCAGCGGCTATTCGTTCCTGCCCGAGCTGGCAGGCTGCAGCTGCCGGCAGGTCTCGCTGGAAACCGCGCAGTCCAACCTCGACACGAGCGTGCTAACGCAACTGGACGGCAAGCAGATCCTGGTCGGTTGCATCGACCTGTCTGACATGACGGTGGAAACGCCCGAGATCGTCGTGGGCCGTGTGCGGCGTGCACTGAAGCACGTCAGGCCCGAGCAGGTGATCCTGGCGCCCGACTGCGGAATGAAGTACCTGCCGCGCGAAGTCGCGCAGGGCAAGCTCGAGAGCATGGTTCAGGCTGCGCGCATCCTGCGCGCCGAATACAACGCCAAATGAAGGAATCCAGGATGTCGAACCTCCTCACTCGCCGCGTTATCGTTGCCGCCGCACTCGCGTCTGCAGTACCGATGCTGAATGCCCAAACGCCCGAAGGCACTGTCCGCCTTGTCGTGCCCTTCGGCGCAGGCACCACCACCGACATCGTGAGCCGTGTCGTCGGCGAAGGGCTGGGCAAGGCGCTGCAACAGACCGTGGTGGTGGACAACCGAGCCGGCGCCGGCGGCTCCACCGGCTCCGACCAGGTGGCGAAGGCCGCGCCCGACGGCCGCACCATCGTGATGGGCACCGTGGGCACCCATGCCATCAACGCCTCGCTGTTCCGCAAGCTGCCCTACGACCCGATCCGTGACTTCGCGCCGCTGGCGCTGGTGGGCTTCACGCCGACCTTGCTCGTGGTCGCAGGCGATTCGCCGATCAAGTCATTGAATGACCTGAAAGCCCAGGCGGCCAAGGCCGAAGGCGTAACGTTCGCTTCAGCCGGCAACGGCACCTCTGGCCACCTGGCCGGTGAGATGCTGGCGCAACGCCTGGGCGTGAAGATGACGCACGTGCCTTTCAAGGAAGGCTCGATGGCGATGACCGCGGTCATGGCGAAGCAGGTGGACTTCATGTTCTATCACCCGGCCGCCGTGATGCCGCAGGTGCGGGGCGGCAAGCTGCGGCCATTGGGCGCCAGCAGTGCCCAGCGCAGCGCGGCGGCGCCCGACGTGCCCACGCTGATGGAGCAGGGCCTGCCGGACTTCGACCTGGTGGCGTGGTTCATGCTGTATGCGCCGGCTGCGAC
>DATHWV010000072.1:0-3260 GCA_035460205.1 Ramlibacter sp. | reverse complement strand
CGGCTTCATCCTGATGAAGGCGGAACACGAGAAAGCCATCAACAGCGCGATCTTCCCGGGTATCCAGGGCGGGCCGCTGATGCACGTCATCGCCGGCAAGGCGGTGGCCTTCAAGGAAGCGCTGGCGCCCGAGTTCAAGGTCTACCAGCAGCAGGTGGTGAAGAACGCCCAGGTGGTGGCCGAGACGCTGGTGCAGCGAGGCCTGCGCATCGTGAGCGGCCGCACCGAGAGCCACGTGATGCTGGTCGACCTGCGCGCCAAGGGCATCACCGGCAAGGAAGCCGAGGCCGTGCTGGGCGATGCCCACATGACCATCAACAAGAACGCCATTCCCAACGACCCCGAAAAGCCGATGGTCACCAGCGGCGTGCGCATCGGCACACCGGCCCTGACCACGCGCGGGTTCAAGGAAGAAGAAGCGCGTATGACGGCCAACCTGGTCGCAGACGTCCTCGACAACCCGCGTGACCCCGCCAACATCGCCGCTGTGCGCGAGCGGGTCAATGCCCTGACGAAGCGCTTCCCGGTCTACCGGTAATGAAATGAGGTGCCCCTTCTGCAGCAACGCCGACACCCAGGTGGTGGAGACGCGTGTTGCCGAAGACGGGGACTTCATCCGCCGCCGGCGCCAGTGCGCGAGCTGCGAAAAGCGCTTCACGACTTACGAGCGCCCCGACGTCACCTTCCCGGCCGTCGTCAAGAAGGACGGCCGGCGCATCGACTACGAACGGGCCAAGCTGCAGGCTTCCTTCAACCTGGCACTGCGCAAGCGCCCGGTGAGCACCGAGCAGATCGACAGCGCCGTCGAGCGCATCGAGGAAAAGCTGCTGAACCTCGGCGTGCGCGAAATCCCGTCGGCACGCATCGGCGAACTGGTCATGCGCGAGCTGAAGAAGCTGGACAAGGTGGCCTATGTGCGCTTTGCCAGCGTCTACCGCAGCTTCGAGGACATCGACGAGTTCAAGACGCTGGTGGACGAAGTCCGCAAGTAGCGCGCCTCACCCGCACGTCACGCGCAGCTGTCCACGTGCGTCTTCTGCACACGCGGACGCCCGGACGAACTGAGGATGATCTGGCGCGCCTCGCCCCCGTCGAGCGAGTGCCGGCACAGGGTCAGCGTGCCGGCCTGGAAGCCGCCGCCTGCCAGCTTGGTGAGGCCACTGGGTGCATACGAGACGTAGCGCGCCACGTTCAGGTTGCCCGTGACCCGCATGTCCGCGGACAGGGGCTCCTGGCGCTGGATGATCGCCTCGCCGGTGTCCCGGACGCCGTTGCTGTTCGCGTCATGGAAGACGATCCAGCCTTGCTGCCAGCCGCCGGACGGTGCACAGGTGAGGCCATTGGCCGACTTGCAGATGGCGGCGCGGCCATTGCGCTTGGCCGCCTCGCTGCGCGCCATCAACAGGCCCGCAAGCAGGTCGTTGGACGCCGAGCTGAGCTGGATCGACTTGACGAAGTTCGTGAGGCTGGGCGCCGCGGATCCCATGAGGACCGCAGCGACCGCCATGACGATCAACAGTTCAACCAGTGTGAAACCCCGGACCTGCCTGCTCAACCCTGTACAAGCGGCAATGCGGCGGGACTGGGGGGCGATGGAGTGGAGGAAGGAGGTGTTCATGGCCGCAATGATTGGCCACGAGCGCTCCTTCGACCTATTAAATTAAGCCCTTTGTTTCTGCAACAAATTCACATTAGCCGATATGTAGCTACTTCCGGTACCAGTAGGTCCGGCGCATGTTCTTCGGGATGGCCACCGGCGGCGGGCTGTTTTCCAGGGCCGAGCAGGAGCTGCCGGTGCAGTCCATCGCGCAGCCGATACAGAACTTTTCCTCCGAGGTCGAGCCGTCCGGGTTGGTGATGCTGATCAGGCCGGACACCGGGCTGGGGGCGAGGCCGCCACCCGCAAGGATGTTCGAGTTGGTCGTCGCCAGGAAGGGGCTGACCGCGTAGGCCTTGGCTTCGCCCAGGTTGGCGGCGCAGGAACTGGACGGGTCGGTCGGCCGGTTGGTCGCGAAGAAGACCAGGCCGTTGACCGCCAGCGGTGCGTTCACGCCCTTCTCGCCCGTGGCGAAGTTGATGTAGAAGCCGTTCAGCGTGCCGTCGTACTCCGTGCTGGTGGCGTTGACCAGCTTGTCGGCCGCCGGCGTCACGTTCACGGTCGCGGTCACGCCCACCTGGGTGCCGGTGTCCATGATCATGAAGAACCGGTCGTTGACGTTGTACGAGGACCCGGTAGCGGTGCTCTTGAGCGGATGCTCCCGGTCGCCGGAAGCCAGCGAGACGGCGTCAAAGGAGCCGGAAGCGCCCGAGGCCTTGATGGTCAGCACGGACGGCGGGAAGAAGAACTTCCGCGGCGTGGTGCCGGATGCGCAGGTCCCGGTGTTGCAACCCAGCGCCGCCAGCTTGCTCACCTTCCAGCTGGCGGTGGCGGCGGCCGCAACGTCGGCACGCCAGATGTTGCCGCCCATGTCGCCGAAGTAGAACTTGTCGGTGTAGCCGTTGACGTCGCGGTCCACGAACGCGATGTCGGACGGGATGGCATACGTCATCCCCGGTACGTTCAGGCAGGTGTCCGAGGTCGTGCAAGTGGGCGTCGCGCTCCAGATCAAGGCGCCGGTTTCGGCATTCACGACGTAGATGCCGCGGCCCATGGTGCCGGTGGCCGGCGGCTCGCTGTCTTCCGCGCCGTCGTAGCCGCCGCCGAACACGATCACCGGCGTCGACTGCAGCGGGCTGGATTGCAGCAGGGTCACGCGCGGGCGGGACCAGGTCTGGCCCAGTTCCTCGAAGCCTGTTACGGTCGTGTCGATCCGCCACAGCACGGTCGGGTTGGTGGGCGTGGTGACGTCGACGGCGTACATGAAGCGGCCGCCCCGGCGCATCGTCAGGTAGATGATGGCCTTGTCGATGGTGCCGTCGGCCTTGAGCTTCTGGTACGCGCCGGTCGCGCCGTCCACGAAGTAGTTCTTGGGCAGTGCGGTGGTCACCGTGGTGGAGGGGAACTTCAGTTCCGGCGAATTCAGGCGCAGCCGGTTGATTTCACTGTAGTGCTCCGGCAGGATCAGGCCCCACATCTCGCCGCCTGCGGGAATCGAGCCCATCGCCGCGGTCTGGTTGCCGTTCACGGCGCGGTACACGCCGTCGTTGGAGCCGTAGAACACCACGATGCCGCGCGAGTCACCATAGTTGATCACGAGCGGCCGCGAGTGCAGCACGTCGCCATGGATCGAGGGCCGGATCGTCACGGTGCCGCCGGGGCC
>DATHWV010000071.1:0-4507 GCA_035460205.1 Ramlibacter sp. | reverse complement strand
CACCGGCGGCACGCGCCGCTTCCGAGATCGAGCCCGCGTCGCCGATGCGCCGCAGGATGTCGATGCGCTTGTCGGCGGCCTCGTGGCCGAGGGCGCTGTGCAGTTTGGGCGCGCGGGTGCTCATGGCCGCGATTGTGCCCGCGCGCCGGTGGTTGGCTATACTTTCGCTATTCCTTTTTTGAATAGCGCCGGGTGAAACACCTTTTCTGTTTCGTGCTGCGGATTGCGGTGGGTGTCGCGTTTCTGGGGCAAGGTGCGCACGCCGCCGAACTCCAGGTCGCCGTTGCGGCCAATTTCACCGCGCCCATGCAGAAGATCGCCACCGCCTTCGAAGCGGAAACCGGCCACAAATTGCTGCTGTCTTATGGCTCCACCGGCAAGTTCTATGCACAGGTCCGCAACGGCGCGCCGTTCCAGGTGCTGCTGGCGGCCGATGACGAAACACCGGCCAGGCTGGAGAAGGAAGGCCTGGCAGCGGGCGGCACCCGCTTCACCTACGCGACAGGGCGGCTGGCATTGTGGAGCGCACAGGCCGGCGTCGTGGACGACAAGGGTGACGTGCTGCGGCGTCCCGGCGCGGGCCGCATAGCCCTGGCCGATCCGAAGCTTGCTCCCTACGGGGCCGCCGCCGTCGAGGCGCTCACGAAGCTCGGGCTGTTGCAGGCGCTCCAGCCGCGCTTTGTGCAAGGGGAGAACATCGCACAGGCCTACCAGTTCGTGGTCACCGGCAATGCGCCCCTGGGCTTCGTGGCGCTGTCGCAAGTGATGGTGGACGGAAAGATCGCCAGAGGCTCGGGCTGGGTGGTGCCGTCCTCGCTGCACACGCCGATCCGCCAGGATGCGGTCGTGCTTGCGGGTGGCAAGGACAATGCGGCGGCCGCAGCGCTGGTGGCCTTCCTGCGCAGCGACAAGGCACGCGCCATCATCCGCGCCTACGGCTACGAAACCTGAGTCGCACCTCATGCCGAACTTCAGCCCGGAAGACTTCAGCGCGATCTGGCTCACGTTGAAGCTGGCCGGGCTGACCACGCTGTTGCTCCTGCTGCTGGCGACGCCCCTGGCCTGGTGGCTCGCCCGCACGCCTTCGCGCTGGCGTGCCCCGGTGGGCGCGGTGGTGGCCCTGCCGCTGGTCCTGCCGCCCACGGTGCTCGGGTTCTACCTGCTGGTGTCGCTAGGGCCGAACGGGCCGGGCGGCCAACTCACGCAGGCGCTCGGGCTGGGGACGCTGCCGTTCACTTTCGCCGGCTTGCTGGTCGGGTCTCTCGTCTATTCGCTGCCTTTCGCGGTGCAGCCGTTGCAGCATGCATTCGAAGGCGTGGGCGCGCGGCCGATGGAAGTAGCCGCCACCTTGCGCGCGCGGCCGCTGGACGCGTTCGTCACCGTGGCCCTTCCGCTCGCGCGGCCCGGCTTCGTCACCGCGGCCATCCTGACCTTCGCGCACACCGTGGGCGAGTTCGGCGTGGTGCTGATGATTGGCGGCAACATCCCGGACAAGACCCGCGTCGTGTCAACCCAGATTTACGGCCATGTAGAGGCGCTGGAATACACGCAGGCCCACTGGCTGGCTGGCGGCATGGTGTTGTTCTCGTTCGCCGTCCTGCTGGCGCTCGGACTTTTCAATCGCCGCAACGCGAGGGTGATGCCGTGAGCGCCCGGGGCCCGGCCGCGCACCGCCTGCGACTGTCGCTGCCGCGGCCGCAGTTCACGCTGGACATCGCGCTGGCGCTCCCGCCGCGCGGCATCACCGCCGTGTTCGGGCCATCGGGCTCGGGCAAGACTTCGCTCTTGCGTTGCGTGGCGGGGCTGGAACGTGCCAGGGAAGGGCTGGTCGAGATCGCGGGTGAAACCTGGCAGGACGACGCGCGCGGCATCTTCCTGCCCACCTGGCAGCGTGCGCTCGGCTATGTGTTCCAGGAAGCGAGCCTGTTCGACCACCTGGATGTGCGTGGCAACCTGCACTACGGGCTCAAGCGCAGCGGCGCGGTGCAGCAGAAGATCGCGCTCGACTCGGCGATCGAATTGCTCGGCATAGGCGACCTGCTGGATCGGCGGACGCAGCAGCTCTCAGGCGGCGAACGCCAGCGCGTGGCGATTGCGCGTGCGCTGGCGACGCAACCGCGCCTCTTGCTGCTCGACGAGCCGCTCGCATCGCTCGATCGCGCGCGGCAGCGCGACATCCTGCCGTGGCTGGAGCGGCTGCGCGACGAACTTCACATTCCCATGCTGTACGTGACCCACTCGGCGGACGAAGTGGCACGGCTTGCCGATACCTTGATCGTGCTGGACCAGGGGCGCGTCACCGCCGCGGGCCCGGCCGCCGAACTGCTGGCGCGGATCGACGCATCCGCCCACTTGGGTGAAGACAGCGGTGCCCTGCTGGACGGCGTGATCGCCGAGATCGACACCCCATGGAACCTTGCGCGCGCGCAGTTCAACGGCGGCAGTCTCTGGCTGCGCGACACGGGCCTCGCACCGGGGCGTCGCGTGCGCCTGCGCGTGCTGGCGCGTGACGTGAGCCTGGCGGTTGAAGTCCCCAGCCCCACCAGCATCCAGAACCAGTTGCAAGGCACCGTGCTGGCCATCGCCCCGGACGATCACCCGTCGCAATTGCTGGTGCAGGTGCAGTGCGGGGAGTCGGTGCTGGTGGCGCGAGTGACCGCGCGCGCTGTCGCGTTGCTGGGGCTGGAACCGGGCAAGCCGGTCTGGGCGCAGGTGAAGTCGGTTGCGCTGGTGGAGTGAGTCCGGCGCTCACCTTGGGGCGTTGGGGAAGAACAGCTGCTCGCCGCCTATCTTGTACGCCGCGATGGCAGACTGGCCGGCCGGCGAAACAATCCAGTCGACGAACTTCTGGGCTTCGGCGGCCTTGAGGTGCGGGTACCTGGCAGGGTTGACCACCATCGCGCCGTACTGGTTGAACAGGCGCGTGTCGCCTTCGACCAGGACGGCGAGGTCGGCGCGGTTCTTGAAATTGACCCAGGTGCCGCGATCGGTGAGGACATAGCCGCCGGCCGAGGCACCGATGTTGAGCGCCGGGCCCATGCCGCAGCCACACTCCTTGTAGCCGGCCCCCTTCTTGTCAGCCAGGCCTGCCTGGGCCCAGTAACGCAGCTCGGCCGCGTGCGTGCCGCTCTTGTCGCCGCGCGAGATGAAGGGCGCGCCCGCCGAGGAAATCTTCTTCAGGGCCTCGCCAATGTCCTTGCCACGCGCGCCGACCGGATCGGCTTTCGGCCCGACCAGCACGAAATCGTTGTACATCACCGGATAGCGGCGCACCGCGCCACCATCGGCGACAAACTTCTCTTCGGCCGTCTGGTCATGCACGAAGAGCACATCGGCATCGCCGCGGCGTGCCATGTCGATGGCCTGGCCGGTGCCGACGGCGACGACCTTGATGTCGATGCCGCTGGCCTTCTTGAACTCGGGCAGCAGGTGGCTGAACAGGCCCGATTGCTCGGTGGACGTCGTGGACGCCATCGTGATGGACTGGGCATGGACGCCGGCGGAGAAAAGGAGCAGGGCGGTGAGGGCGACACGCCCTGCCTCGAGAAGTGCGTTCATGCCGGGAGGCTAGGGCTTACCCGCAGTCCGTGCATCGGGCCTTACGACTATGAAGCGGATTGCATAGCGACGCCGAACTAGTACACCACCACGCCGCGGATCGACTCGCCGCGCATCATCAGGTCGAAGCCGTCGTTGATCTTCTCCAGCGGCATGGTGTGGGTGATCAGCGCATCGATGTTGATCTTGCCTTCCATGTACCAATCCACGATCTTCGGCACGTCGGTACGGCCGCGCGCGCCGCCGAACGCCGTGCCCTTCCACTGCCGGCCGGTCACCAGCTGGAAGGGTCGCGTGCTGATCTCCGCGCCCGAGGGGGCCACGCCGATGATCACGCTCTGGCCCCAGCCCTTGTGCGTGCACTCGAGCGCCTGCCGCATTACCGTGGTGTTGCCGATGCACTCGAAGCTGTAGTCGGCGCCGCCGTCGGTGACTTGCACGATCTCATCTACCACGTTGGGCGTCACCCGCGGGTTGATGAAGTGCGTCATGCCGAAGCGGCGCGCCATCTCCTCGCGCGCGGGGTTGATGTCGATGCCGATGATCTTGCCCGCGCCGACCATCTTCGCGCCCTGGATCACGTTCAGGCCGATGCCACCCAAACCGAACACAGCGACGTTGGCGCCCGCCTCGACCTTGGCCGTGAAGAGCACCGCACCAATGCCGGTGGTGACGCCGCAGCCGATGTAGCAGACCTTGTCGAAAGGCGCGTCCTCGCGGATCTTCGCCATCGCAATTTCCGGCGCCACGATGTAGTTGCTGAAGGTGGACGTGCCCATGTAGTGGAAGATCGGCTTGCCATCCAGGCTGAAGCGGCTGCTCCCGTCCGGCATCAGGCCCTTGCCCTGCGTGCCGCGGATCAGCTGGCACAGGTTGGTCTTGCGCGACAGGCAGAACTTGCACTGGCGGCATTCGGGCGTGTAGAGCGGGATGACATGGTCGCCCTTCT
>DATHWV010000070.1:0-5097 GCA_035460205.1 Ramlibacter sp. | reverse complement strand
ACGCTGGGAGCGCCGGCCAGCTTCGCTTCATGGAACCGGCGCAGCATGGCCGGCACGACGTGGCTGTTCTCCGGGTGGTAGTTGTCGCCCGGCCCATAGAGGTTGGTGGGCATGACGCTGCGGTAGTCGGTCCCGTACTGGCGGTTGTAGCTCTCGCACATCTTGATGCCGGCAATCTTGGCGACCGCGTAAGGCTCGTTGGTGGGCTCGAGCGGGCCGGTCAGCAGGGCATCCTCGCCCATGGGCTGGGGCGCGAGCCGCGGGTAGATGCAACTGGAACCCAGGAACAGGAGCTTGTGCACGCCGTGCGCGTACGCCGCGTGGATCACGTTGGCCTGCACCATCAGGTTGCTGTAGATGAACTCGGCCGGATAAGTGTTGTTGGCGTGGATGCCGCCCACGCGCGCCGCCGCGACGTACACCTGGTCGGGACGTTCGCTGGCAAAGAACTCCGTCACGGCGCGCTGGTCCGTCAGGTCCAGGTCGGCGCGGTTGCGCACGACGATGCGATCCTGGCCCCGCGAGCGCAGCGCCCGCACGATGGCGCTGCCCACCATGCCGTTGTGTCCGGCGACGAAGATCTTGGGTTGCGCCGTCATGTTCGAGCGACTCGTCGGTAGATGAAGTGATATGCGGCCACGCACGCCAGCGCGCAACATGCGAGCACGCCCGTCCGGTCGTGGAAAAAGACGGCAACCACTGCAGGGACGGCAGCGCAGCACCACATGATGACGGACACGGCAGCGTTCTGCAATGTCGGGTCAAGGCGCGGCAAGCGTCGCTGCACGATGCGCGTGGCGACCAGGCTGTGCAGGTGACGGCGGTCGGGAGCCCCCGGCGATTCGCTGCGCTGGCGCCGGCGCACGATGCTGTACAGGACTTCGATGACGGGGTACGCGCAAATCAGGAAGCTCGCCCACGGCGAGACCTCGGCGTTGCGCATCGGCAGCAGCACCGCCAGCCAGGCGAGTGCGAAGCCCGCGAAGTACGCGCCGCCGTCCCCAAGGAAAAGCCTTCCCCACGGAAAATTCACGAGCCAGAAGCCGATCACGGCGGCGGCAACCACCATCGCGGTGAGCGCCAGCGCGGTGTCACCGACCAGCGATGCAATCAGCCCCAATGCGAGCAGGCACAGGGTCGCGGTGCCGCTGGCGAGGCCATGGAAGCCGTCGATGATGTTGAAGGCGTTGGCCACGCCACCGACGGCGAACGAAGTGAACAGCAAGGCGACAGGTGCGGCGTGCAACAGGACGTCGACGAATGGGATGTCCAGGTGGGTCACGGTCACCCCACCGACCCAGCACGCGAGCACGCCGCTTGCGATCGTGGCGGCCAGGCGCATCGAGACCCCGACACGGCGGGTGATGTCTTCGAGCAGGCCCATGAACAACGCGGGAATGCCGGCTACCAGGATCGTGGCGAGGATACGGCCGGTGTCCGGGTCCGGTGCGAACTGCGATGCGGCCAGCAGCGCCAGGTAGATGCCGATGCCGCCGATGCGTGGTGTGGGGCGCGAATGGAACTTCTGGATCGCGCCGGGCACGTCCATGGCCAGGACGGTGTATCGGCGGGCGGCGAGCACCAGGGTGCCGGCGATCAGGAACGATGCCAGGGCACTGGTGAGGATCGCCGCCGACGGAATTTCCAGGGGGAGCATGGTGTACGGGTACGGCCGGAACTGCCGCCTATTTGTAACAAGAACGTCCCCCTCCGGATACGTCGAACGCCAATTCCCATTGGGAAACGCGAATACGCCATGAAACTGGCACGGGCTACCGGAGAAACACTTGCAACATCTTATTACAATTAGCGGCTGCTGTCAGGGACGTGGCGTTCTTTTCCCGGGTTCCGTGATGGAGTTGGCAGCGCGCCAGCCGCCACTGCGCCGGTTCAAGCGACGGTGAGGAGTCCCTTGGCGCCCAATTCAGCGACCAGGCGTTCGACGTCCTGTTCCAGCGCAGCGCGCGTCACGTCGTATTCCGCCAGCAGCACCTCGCAAGCCTGCGCGAGCGTCTTGCCATCGCTCAGCAGTTGCCAGATGCGCGCGCCGACGGGGTCCAGGCCATAGTAGTTGCCGCTCGCCAGGTCGAGCAATACGGTTTCGTCGCCGACCCGGCGGGCCATGACGTCGCCGGGGATGGTTGCGGTTTTCGGGAAGGGCATCTCAGGTCTCGGTCTGCGCGACGCTGCGGGCGATCGCGTCGCGCAACAGCGGCAGCGCTTCAAAGCGCCGCGGGTAGTCCAGATGATAGTGAATGGGCAGGTTGGCAATGCGCGAGATTTCGTCGAAGTGCGAAGCCAGCATCTGCTGCTCGTCGACATCCAGCAGGAAAGAGTGACGGACCAGCTCGAGCAGGGCGACCGGCGGCTTCATGCGTTCGATGCTGATGGACTCCGCCTCGCCGGTGCCCAGGAAATAGACGGCGCGCAAGGGGCGCTGCTCGGCGCAAAACGACAGGGTGTCGCTCGCCAGGAACCGAGATTTCGGCGTGTATTGCACAGGCGGCGCCGCCTCCTGCGACCCGCCCAGCAGTGCGGCTTCGCTGTCCGCCCAGAGGCGAACGGATGGATGGCTGGGAGTGGCCGTCAATTGATCGCCCTGCCACGCCAGCGGGAGGCCGTCGTCGGTCAGGAAGCCATTGCCGTTGATCGCGAAGCTGGCCGCCAGCGTGGACTTGCCGCGACCGGACTCGCCGATGAACGCCGCACACCCGCTGCCGAATGCGACAGCACTGGCGTGAAGCACCAGCTTGCCTTGCCTGCTCAATGCCAGGGGCCGCACCTGGTTCAGGTAAAGGTGGCGCACCGTCGCAGTATCGACACCGGGGGCCGGCCATCCTTGCACGTCGAGCCCGGTAGCGGAAACTTCAAAATCGGCCAGGCCCGGAAAACGCAAGAAGTAGTCGCCGCCCGATCGGAAGAACAGCATCCACAACGTACCGTCCGCAAAGCGCCACGTGTGGAAGGGCGCTTGCGCGACCGATTGCTGCAAGCGCTCGGCGCGCTGGTCGAAGCGCATCGTCATCGGGATTGGAAGGCCCAGGCGGGAATCGGCTGGTCGAACGACGCAAAGTCACGCCCGACATCCGGGTTGTCGTTGACGGGCACGCCGTCGCATTCAACCCAGGCATGCGCATGCAGCACGCCTTGCTCCAGGCGCACGCCAATGCGCAAGTCACCGGCAATGCCGCGCCGCCGCAGCAACCACAACAGCAGCAATGAGCGAGTCAGGCAGTTCGCGCCAAAAGGAACGTGCCGGGCGGCGGTGTTCACCAGCCTGGCGAGATCCTCTGCGGGTGCAGGCTGCTGCATCGTGAGCAGCGGCCGCCGCAAGATCAGTGTGTGCAAGCGTTGCAAGCCGAGCGCCCGAAGCGCCAGCCAGAACAGCGGCAGCAGGGCGGTCGACGCGTACAAGGTGGCCCGCTCACGCGGGGTCAGCGCCAACAGCCGCCGCAAGAGATGCGCCGATCGATTCAACAAGGTTCTGGCCTCCCGCGCCGCCTGGTGGGGAAAGTCAGTGGCGCAAGCTCTGGATGCCGAGCCGGTCGTAGTGGACCGACTTGAAGCCATCCTGGCCGACCGTCACCGCTTCAGGAATGACTTGCTCGACCTCGTCGGCCATCACACCGAAATGCCGGCCATGGCCGCAACGGTCGCGATGGGCCGGCAGGTAGCTGAACAAGTACAGGCCGAATCCCGCCGGATGGTCGCCCACACGAACGATTTCGTGCTTCAGGCGGCGGTCCGATGCCATGCCCATGCCGTTGCCGCCTGCGGCCGGGCAGGTAATGCCATCGTTGGCGGCGGAGCAGGCCGACCCCTGCGTCAGCGCGGCGACATGGCCGAACAGCGTCAAAGTCGGTGCCGTGTAATTCTTCTTCGCCTGCACCGATGCGTCCGGCACGCTCACTTCGCCGCTAGTTTGCTCGTCACTCACGTATGAACTCCTTTTGCTGTGACAACCAATGTCCAAATGCCAGAGGCTGCAGAATCAGCCAGCTTGCCCATGTTGATTCGGCTCCGGCCCCACTGCAATAGTTTTCGAGGGCAGCTCGAAACAGATTTGCATCGACTTGGGGTGGCAAGCCTGCGACATCGCGGAAGGCCGATCCGGTCACTTTACCATTTGTTACCATTGTGCGCACGAAATCTCCAGCGGCACCGGTCTTGGGGCGCGTTCTCACGGGTTCCGGCAATTTTCCACGCATCGCTTCCCGGAGTACGGTCTTGCCAGCCAGCATGAACCCGGGCAATCCCGCGAGGAAAGTGGCGAGCCGCACATCGTGGAACGGGTAGCGGGCGACCACTGGCTGCTTGAAAACTTCGAGGGCCTCGAACTGCCGATGCATCCAGGGCAGGCTTAACAAGCCGGCAGCATCGACCGCCGTCTCGTGCTTGTCCCACCATTGGGTCCACCGCTCGGCAAGGTCCAGCGGTTGGTGCGCGATCCAGTGCGGCATCGGGGGTTTCCAGGCAGGAGAAGCCGGCCGTGGCCAGGCGAGCGTGCGCAAGCCCAGGCCCCGCAGCGAACGCACATGGCGAACATGGTGGCCAATCTCGCGTGCGGCCTTTGCGAGACGCCGGCGCCGTATCAGGTCACCGTAGTAGTCTGGCCGCGGCGACATCGCGGAGTCCCCGCTGTATCCGCTCAGCACCACGCGCGCACCGGACTGCGCGATGAGCGCCACGGTGTCGCGATGCAGCGCGAGCTGTGGATAGGAAAGTGGAAAGGCGGTGTGCAGTTCGGGATCGGCGTGGCGTGAAAAGAGGGGGTATGCGCCCAGGTCCTGCCGCACCAGCGGTATGCCAAGGTGGTCCGCGACCAGCCGCGCAAACTGCTCTTCGTCATCCTGGGGTTCGATGCTGCTGGCGGACACGTGATAACCCGCGACCGGCTGCGCGCGGCCGCGAGCCCACGGGGCCGCCACAGCGGCGATTGAAGTGGAGTCCATGCCGCCGGTCAGCTGGAGCGCCACCGGGCCATCGGGCAGGCGGTCCGTCACCGCTTGTTCAAAGAGTTCGGTGAACCGCTCGACGTACTGGGCACGTGTCGGATAGCGGGTCTCCGCATCGCGCGGCATGGCCCAGTAGCGCCGC
>DATHWV010000069.1:0-13341 GCA_035460205.1 Ramlibacter sp. | reverse complement strand
CCAACCCGGAGTTTCCTGAATGACAACTGTCGTGGTCGTGAGAAAAGCGGGGCAGGTTGCCATCGCCGCGGACACCCTGGTGACCTTCGGCGACACGCGCCTGGCAAACCGCTTCGAGGACAACACGAAGATCTTCAAGGTGGACACCGATGCCGGCCCCAGCTACATGGGCATGGCCGGCACCGTGGCGCACTTCCCGGTGCTGCGCAAGGCGATCGGCTCGATGCCGCGCGAATTGCTCAAGCTGGGGAGCAAGGACGATGTGTTCGACACCTTCACCAAGTTGCACCCCTACCTGAAGGAGAACTTCTTCCTGCAGACCAAGGAAGAAGACAGCGACCCGTACGAGTCCAGCCAGTTCAGCGTGGTCATCGCCAACGCAACGGGCATCTACGGCCTGTACAGCTACCGCGAAGTGTTCGAGTTCAAGGAGTTCTGGGGCATTGGCTCGGGGCGCAGTTTCGCGCTGGGCGCCATGCACGCGATCTATGGCAAGGCCAAGACGGCCAAGGAAATCGCTGAAGCGGGCATCGCGGCGGGCTGTGAGTTCGACCGCAACTCCGCCGCTCCCGCGGACGTCTTCACGCTCAAGATGAAGGAAAACAAATGAGCCTGGTCGAAGTGAAAGTGCCCGACATCGGCGATTTCGCCGAAGTGGCGGTGATCGAACTGCTGGTCAAGGCCGGCGACACGATCAAGGCCGAGCAGTCGCTGGTCACCGTCGAAAGCGACAAGGCGTCGATGGAGATCCCGTCCTCGCATGCCGGGGTCGTGAAGGAGCTGAAGGTCAAGCTCGGCGACAAAGTCAAAGAAGGTTCGGTGTTGCTGGTGGTGGAGAGTGCCGGTGTTGCTACCGCCCCCGCGCCGGCCGCTGCCGTGCCCCCACCCCAGCCCTCCCCCAGCGGGGGAGGGAGCAAAGCCGCAGCGGCGCCCGTCGCATCGACCTACGCCGGTGGCGCGGACCTTGAATGCGACATGCTGGTGCTGGGCGCAGGGCCTGGTGGGTACTCGGCCGCGTTCCGCGCCGCCGACCTGGGAATGAAGGTGGTTCTCGTCGAGCGCTACGCCACCCTGGGCGGCGTCTGCCTGAACGTGGGCTGCATCCCGTCGAAAGCGCTGCTGCACGTGGCCGCAGTCATGGACGAGGTCAGCCACTTCGATGCGCTGGGCATCAGCTACGGCAAGCCGAAGATCGAGCTGGACAAGTTGCGCGCCCACAAGTCCAAGGTGGTGGGCAAGCTCACCGGCGGGCTGGCGGCCATGGCCAAGATGCGCAAGGTCACCATCGTGCGCGGCAACGGCGAATTCGTCGACCCGTTCCACCTGCAGGTGGAGGAAACCACCGGCACCGGCCAGGAAAAGACCGGCAAGAAGCAGACGATCAAGTTCAGGAACGCGATCATCGCGGCCGGCTCGCAGGCCGTGCAGCTGCCTTTCATGCCCAAGGACCCACGGGTGGTGGACTCCACCGGCGCGCTGGAACTGGCCGGTAACCCGAAGCGCATGCTGATCCTCGGCGGCGGCATCATCGGCCTGGAAATGGGGACTGTGTATTCGACGCTGGGCGCGCGGCTCGATGTCGTCGAGATGCTCGACGGCCTGATGCAGGGCGCCGACCGGGACCTGGTGCGGGTGTGGCAGAAGATGAATACGCCGCGCTTCGACAACATCATGCTCAAGACCAAGACCGTGGGCGCCGAGGCGACCAAGGACGGCATCCTGGTCAGGTTCGAGGGCGAACAGGCGCCCAAGGACCCGCAGCTCTATGACCTGGTACTGCAGGCGGTGGGCCGCAGCCCCAACGGCAAGAAGATCGGCGCCGACAAGGCCGGCGTTACGGTCAGCGACCGTGGCTTCATCCCGGTCGATATCCAGATGCGCACGAACGTGCCGCACATCTTTGCGATCGGCGACATCGTCGGCCAGCCCATGCTGGCCCACAAGGCGGTGCACGAAGCGCACGTGGCAGCCGAAGTGGCGGCAGGCGAGAACGCCGCGTTCAATGCGCGCGTGATCCCCAGCGTGGCCTACACCGACCCGGAAGTGGCGTGGGTGGGCCTGACGGAAGACCAGGCGAAGGCCGAAGGCATCGAGATCAAGAAGGGCCATTTCCCCTGGACCGCTTCGGGCCGCGCCATCGCCAACACGCGTGACGAAGGCTTCACCAAGTTGCTGTTCGACGCCAAGACCCATCGGATCCTGGGCGGCGGCATTGTCGGCACCCATGCGGGCGACATGATCGGGGAGGTGGCGCTGGCCATCGAGATGGGCGCCGACGAGATCGACATCGGCAAGACCATCCATCCGCATCCCACGCTGGGCGAGAGCATCGGCATGGCGGCGGAGATCGCGCACGGCACCTGCACGGACGTGCCGCCGGCGCGGAAATAAGGGCAAGGGCGGGGCCTGGCCCCGCAACCCTCAGGGCGAAGCCTGGGGTGCCTCGATGGACGATGCCGCCAGCACGCGGCGCGCGCCGTTGAAGCGCTGCTTCCAGTAGTTCTGGCCCATGTCTTCCACCCGGACCTGCGCGCCGGGCTTGGGGGAGTGGATGAACTTGCCTTCGCCGACATAGATGCCGACATGGCTGAACGCGTGCTTCATGGTGTTGAAGAACACCAGGTCGCCGGGTTGCAGGTCTTTCTTGTCGATGGTCTGGGTGGCCGCGGCCTGCTCGTTGGCGCGGCGCGGCAGCACGAGGCCGACCGTCTGTTCGTACATGGCGCGCACGAAGCCGCTGCAATCGAAACCGGTTTCAGCCGAATTGCCGCCACGGCGATAGGGCACCCCGAGGAAGCCCATCGCGGTGACCACCAGGTCCGAAGCACGGTCGCTCATCACGACGCGGACCTGTTCCAGCTTGGTCAGGAAGCCCTTGTCCTCCGCAAAGCGGGCGATGTCATCCTCCGCCGACGGGGGCGGGGCGGCGTGCGCACTTGCGCACAGCGCCAGCAGGAGGAAGCTCAGCCACTTGGACATAGGGCGCAAGGATACCCGCCCAATGGATGAGAAGTCAAGTTAAAAATCAACGGTAAGCCGTTGATTTGTATGAAAAAGTGACTGCCGCCCGTCGCCCCGATGGCCGGTGGCATGCTCACTCAGGGCTTGATCAGGCCCTTTCGAACCGCGTACAGCGTGAGGCTGGCGATGTCGTTCAGGCGCAGGCGCTCCATGATGCGCGCGCGGTGCACGTCCACCGTCTTCGGGGACAGACCGAGTTCGTATGCGATCTCCTTGGAGGCGCGGCCCTGGGCGATCAGCTTGAGGATCTCGACCTGCCGATGGGTCAGTTCGTCGTCCACAGTCGGTTCGGAAGGCTGCAGCAGCCGCTGGGCGATGGCCGGGCTGAAGTAGCTGCCGGTGGCCATGACGCTGCGCACGGCCTGTTCCAGTTCAAAAGGCGGGGCGTCCTTCATCAGGTAGCCGCAGGCACCCTTGGCGACCGCGCGCTTCACGAAGTCCACCGTGTCGTACATCGACAGCACCAGCAATCGAACCTGTGGATGGGTGACGTGAATTTCCGCGATGGCGGTGATGCCGTCCATGCCGGGCATCGAGATGTCGGTCATCACGATATCGGGCACGAGGTCCTGGACCAGGGCGATCAGTTCCTTGCCGTCGCGGGCTTCGGCAATGACCTCGACGCCGTCAATCATGGACAGGAGGGCCTTGATTCCGGAGCGCACCAGGTCATGGTCGTCCGCAAGCACGATGCGGACATGCCTGGCTGGCGCGGAATTTTTCATGGTCGCCTCTCCTTGGGGGAGTTATACCCTACAGCACCGCACGCACGGCCACGCCATGGCCGGGCCGCGTCCGGATGCAGAGGCGGCCCCCTGCCAGTTCGGTGCGCTCGATCATGCCGTGCAGGCCCACGTTGTGCTCGCTCGATGGACCGTTGAGCAGTTCATCCTTGTCGAACCCGACGCCGTCGTCAAGCACCAGTACCCCGATGCGCCCTTGCGGCAGGAACCTGAGGCGCACCGTGATGTGCGAGGCGTGCGCATGGCGCACGACGTTGTTGAGCGCTTCCTGGACCAGCCGGAAGGCGACGGAAGCTGTCTCGCCCAGTGTGGCCGGCTCCTTGCCGCGCGCGCAGACTTCAAACGCCAGTCCGGCGGGCTCGGCGATGCGCTGGACCGCCGACTGCGTTGCCGCCACCAGGCCGAGCAGGTCGAGTTGTGCCGGCCGGAGGGAAAACGACAGCGTCTTGACCTGGTTCACGGCGCCCTGCGCCATCTCGATCACCGTGTCGGTGTGCTTCTGCGCGGCTTCCGGGCTCGCCGCGCCGCGCGCTGCGTGCAGGTGGATGACCATGCCCGTCAGCGTCTGGCCCAACTGGTCGTGCAACTCGCGCGAGATCAAGGTGCGTTCCCGCTCCTGGGCCACCACCAGCTTCGACGAAAGCCGTTTGAGGCGCCGGTATGCCGCATCCAGCTCGCGCCCCAGCCGCTCCTGCTCCAGCACGCGCTGGCGCTCCGTCATCACGCGTTCGATGATCTGCGGCAGGGTGCCCAGCTTGTCCTTGGTGAGGTAATCCTTGGCCCCGCAACGCAGCACATGCACGGCGGCTTCTTCGCCGATGGCCCGCGTCACGACCACCAGGGGGATCCCGCAGCGTCGCGCGACCAGGATCTGCAGCGCTGCGTAGGGCGAGAAGCGCGGCATGTTGAAGTCGCACAGGATCACATCCGGATCTGCGGACAGCGCGGCGGCGAAGCCGGCCGCATCGTCGACGCGGGTCAGCACGTAGCGGCGCTGCGGGTCGGCGCGCTCCAGTGCGATCGCCATCAGCTCCACGTCGTCGGGGTTGTCCTCGACGCAGAGCAGGTTGATGGGCGTGGGATCGGAGGTTCGTGTCACGGTGCGGTGTCCCCGGCCAGTTTACCTTTGGTTTTCTGTGAAAAATTGCCACTCATTGCTGGGCCTAAAGTGGTCGTGATGCCCTTGACACCCGCGCACAGGGGGCCAAACTCGGATTCAGAAAAAAGGGAAGGAAAGCCCCAGGTGCTGCGTTCATTCGGCCTGCGCGCCGCGCTCGCGCTTCTCGTTCTCATCGCGATCGCGCCGGTGTTTGTCGTGGTGTTGCAGGCTTCGATTGCAGAGCAGGACGGCCGTGTGGGACGCGCCGAAGCATCTATGCGTTCGATGGTCGACCTGGCGGCCGCCCAGCAGGAGCACCAGATCGATGGCGCGCGCCAGATGCTCTCGGCGATCGCGAACGCGCCCCCGGTCTACCAGGACGATGCGCAGGCCTGCACGAGCTACCTTAAAAAGTTGCAGTCGCAGTACCCGCCGGCCTTCGGGACATTCGGCGTGCTGGATGGGCAAGGGAGACTGACTTGCCGCGCGACTTCGCCTTCCACGCCGGTCAACTCGAGCGATCGCCTCTTCTTTCGCACTGCGATCGAGACCGGCCGCTTCAGCGTCGGCGAATACACCATCAGCCGCGCCAGCGGCCGGCCGGTGCTGACATTCGGGCTGCCCATCTACCGCGATGACGCGGCGCGTGACCTGCGCGGGGTCGCCTACCTTGCGCTGGATGTCGGCCATACGGACGAGCTGCTTCGCAAGCTGAACCTGGCGCCGGAACTCACCTTGCTGGTCGCCGATGCGAGGGGCACCGTGATCGCGGCCGCCGGCGCGCGGGCGGTGAAATTGGGTGCGCCGTTGCCCGAGTCATTCCTGCGCAGCGCCGTGGCGGCCGGGCAGACGCGGTTCGAGCGCGCCGTGGGCGACGACGGGGACCCGTGGCTCTTTGCGGTCCAGCCGGTGGGCAAGCCGGGCGAAGGCATGCTGTTTGTGGTGGCGATGATGTCCAGCACCGACCTGCTCGCGCCGTCCGCGCGGCGCCTCAAGCAGCAGCTCGGCGCGCTGGCGCTGATCACCTTGCTGGGCGCGACGCTGGCATGGTTCTTCGGCGACCGCGTCGTCGTCCGGCCGGTCACGCGCATGCTGGCGCGCATCGACGCCTTGCGCCGGGAGGAGCTCGGCCTGGACGCGCTGCCTTCGCCCGGCGGCCCCGCCGAACTGCGCGAGCTCGACGACCGCACCCAGGAGATGGCCCGCACGCTGGCACGGCGGGCTGTCGAACGCGACGAAGCGATGGCCGAGTTGGCCGGCCAGAAGGACCTGCTGGGCTCCGTGCTGGAGAGCATGGCCGAGGGCGTGCTGGTGGTGGATCGCGGCGGCCGTTTCATCCACGTGAACGCCGCGGCCCATCGCATCATGCCCGGCGTGGCGGAGATCAATCGCCACCGGGATCCCTTGCGGTCGCCGGAGTGGAGCATCTATGACATCGGCAGCGAAACGCCGCTCCAGCCCGAGCAGCGCCCGGCCCTGCGGGCGCTGGCCGGGGAGACGCTGGACGAATTCCGGTACGCCATCCGCGGCGCGCTGTCGGGCGGGGCCGAAAAGATCATCCAGGGCCATTCGCGCGCCCTGGTGTCACCCGAAGGAGGGCAATACGGTGCCGTGCTCGTGTTCTCGGACATCACCGCGGCCTATCGCGCCGAACAGGCGTTGAAGGAAAGCGAGCTGCGTTACCGCACGTTGTTCGAGTCGAATCCGCACCCGATGTGGGTGTACGACCTCGAAACGCTCAGGTTCCTGACTGTCAACGACGCCGCGGTGGCCCACTATGGCTACTCGCGTGAGCAGTTCGTGGCGATGACCATCAAGGACATCCGCCCCCCCGAGGACATCGCGCCCCTGCTGGACTCCGTCGGCAAGGGAAGCGTCCTCCACGACGCCGAGGAGTGGCGGCACCGGCTGGCGGACGGCCGGATCATCCACGTCGAGGTCTCGTCGCACTCGCTGGACTACGGTGGCCGGCAGGCGCGGATGGTGGCGGCCCATGACATCACCCAGCGGCGCCTGGCGCAGCAGGCGCTGGTGCAGGCGAACGAGACACTGGAAGGCCGCGTCGAAGAGCGCACGCGCGAACTCGCGCTGTCCAACCAGGAGCTCGAGTCGTTCGCGTATTCGGTGTCGCACGACCTGCGCGCGCCGCTCCAGGTGATCGACGGGTTCGGTCGCGCGCTGCAGGCCAAGCACGCGCAGGCACTGGACACGCAGGCGCTGCACTACCTGGTGCGCATCCGCGAAAACACCCGGCAGATGGGCGAGCTGATCGATGACCTGCTGTCCCTGGCCCGCGTCACGCGAAGTGAACTGCGCGCGGAGCCGGTCAACCTGGCGCCCCGGGCGGCCCAGGTGGTCGAGCGGCTGCGCCAGCGCTGGCCCGAGCGGGTGGTCGCGGTGGAGATCGATCCGGTGATCGACTGCCTGGGCGACGCGCGCCTGCTCGCGATCGTGCTGGAGAACCTCGTCGAGAACGCCTGGAAGTTCACCGCCCGCATCCCGCTGGCGCGCATCCGCATCGGCCAGCGGACCGGCGCGGCGGGCGAGACCGTGGTGTTCGTCGCCGACAACGGCGCAGGCTTCGACATGGCGCACTCCGCCAGGCTGTTCAGCGCATTCCAGCGGCTGCACACGGCCGCGGAGTTCGAAGGCACCGGCATCGGCCTGGCCACGGTGCACCGCATCATCACGCGCCACGGCGGCAGGGTCTGGGCCGAGTCCAGCCCCGGCCAGGGCGCCACGTTCCAGTTCACCCTGAAGGCAGGAGCACAAGATGAAAAACAGCCGGATCCTCCTGGTCGAAGACAACCCGGACCACCAGGAGCTGACCCTGATGACGCTGGCTGAGAACAACGTGCTGAACGAAGTGGTGGTGGCCAACGACGGCATCGAGGCCGTCGAATACCTGTTCGGTACGGGGCGCCATGCCGGCCGGGACGCCCGTGACACCCCGGCGCTGGTGCTGCTGGACCTGAAGCTGCCCCGGATGGGTGGTATCGAGGTGCTGCGCCGGATTCGCGAAGACCAGCGCACGCGATATGTGCCGGTGGTCATCCTGACATCGTCGAGCGAGGACGAGGACATCGTCGCGAGCCTCGAGAACGGCGCCAACAGCTATGTGCGCAAGCCGGTGGATTTCGGCCACTTCATCGAGCAGGTGCAGCGCCTGCAGGTCTACTGGCTGCTGGTGCACGAGCCGCCCGCAGGCGCCGCCTAGGGGATTTTCTTAGGCGGCAGCGACGAAACCGCCTAAGGCGCCAGGGGAGGGGGATGGTCTGATTGCCTATGCGCTGCCCGCGCGAGGAATCACGATGAAAACCACAACACTCCAAGGTCCCGCCCAAGTCGTCACCCGAGCCGCCGCACACGGAAGCGCCGCGGACTGGCGCGCTTTCCCGCTGCGGTCGGCTCGCTGGATGCGCCGGCTGGCCGCCATGCCCGCAATGCTGGGGGCCACCTGCAACCGCATCCGGCGCGAGGCGCGCTCGGCGCACGGCGGCGTGGACGCGCGCACGGGCCTGTACAACTTCGAGGGGTTGATGGATGCCGCTGAATTGCTGCTCGAACGCGCGAACGCCGAGTGCCGGCCCTTGAGCGTCGTCGTGCTCGAATTCAGCGACCTGCGCGAGGTCCGGCAGATCTACGAACCGGCGACTTGCGACCGCCTCATCGCCAAGGTGGTGCGCAAGCTGGACACGGTGGCCGGGTTGGGGGGCCTTGCCGGCCGGACCGGGACCACCCAGTTCACGCTGGTCATCCAGGAGCCGCCGGCCAGGGCCCAGGAAAGGCTGCGTCGCGTCCTGGGAAAGCCCGCCCGCATCGAATTCGAGGCGGCCGACAGCGAAATCGTGCTGGTGCCGGAACTCATGCTGGCATCCACCAGCCCCGACGTCGAGTCCGTCGAAGCGGTGTGGCGGCAGATGTGCCGCGAGCTTGCGCAGGCCCGCATGGACGAAGCGCGCCGCCAGCACTACTTGCAGAAAGAGCGCGAACGGCATTCGCGCCCGATGGCGCCCGCCTGAACGCTGGATAATCGGCGGCATCGGAAGGAACCCTTTGATGCTGCTCGATGCCGACGACTCGCAACTGGTGCTGGTGGACTACCAGGCCAGGCTCATGCCCGAAATCCACGAGGGCGAGGCCGTCCTTCGCAACGCCGTGCGGCTCGGCCGCATCGCGCAGATGCTCGATGTCCCGGCCTGGGGCACCGAGGAGAACCCGCAAGGCCTGGGCGAGAACGTCGCCGAGTTGCGGGCGCTGTGCCGCAAGACCCTTGCCAAGATGCACTTCAGCGCCTGCGCGGAAGGGCTTGTCGAGCTGCTGCGGCCGCCGGCGCGGCCACAGGGTGGCAACGCGCGCAGCCTGCCCAAACACCTCCAGAAACCCGCCGCACCGGTGGAGCAGCGTGGGACCATCGTGATCGCCGGCTGCGAAACCCATGTCTGCCTGATGCAGACGGCGCTCGAGTTGCTGGAAGAAGAGTTCGAGGTCTGGGTGGTCACCGACGCCTGCGGCTCGCGCACCGAACGCAACCGCGATGCGGCTTTTGATCGCCTGGCCGGCGCCGGCGCTGAATTGGTGACCACCGAGATGGTCGCGTTCGAGTGGCTGCGCACGGCGGAGCATCCTTTGTTCAAGGAAGTGTTGACGGTGATCAAGTAGGGCCCGGAACGCCGGCCGGCTTGTCAGGCCCGGGAAAGCCCCGCGACCACAATCGGTCGCGGTGATGCCAAGGAGACAAGATGACCACGTACGCAGAGTTCTACCGCCGATCAATCGACGATCGTGACGCATTCTGGGCCGAGCAGGCCCGCCTCATTGACTGGAAGCAGCCGCCGGTCACCATCTGCGACAACAGCAACCCGCCATTCACGCGCTGGTTCGTCGGCGGCACGACGAACCTGTGCCACAACGCGGTGGACCGGCATCTGCGCGACCGCGCCGACCAGGCGGCGTTGATCTATGTCTCAAGCGAGACCGGCGCCGAGCGCACCTACAGCTTTCGCGAACTGCATGCCGAGGTCCAGCGTGCCGCGGCCGCGCTGAAGGAACTGGGCGTCGCGAAGGGCGACCGCGTGCTGATCTACATGCCGATGATCGCGGAAGCGGCATTCGCCATGCTGGCCTGCGCCCGCATCGGCGCGATTCACTCGGTTGTTTTCGGCGGCTTCGCGTCGGTGTCGCTGGCGTCGCGCATCGAGGACGCCACGCCCAAGGTGATCGTCAGTGCCGACGCCGGCTCGCGCGGCGGCAAGGTGACGGCGTACAAGCCCTTGCTCGACGAGGCGATTCGCCTGTCCAGCCACAAACCGCAGGCGGTCCTGCTGGTGGACCGGGGCCTCGCCCCCATGGAGCGCACGGCTGCGCGGGACCACGATTGGGAGGCCTTGACCCAGCGGCACGCCGCCACCGTGGTGGACTGCGAATGGCTGCAATCCACCGACATCAGCTACACGATCTACACCAGCGGCACGACGGGCCGCCCCAAGGGCGTCCAGCGTGACGTGGGCGGCTACACGGTGGCGCTGGCCGCGAGCATGAAGCACATCTTCATGGGCGAGCCGGGCGAAACCTACTTTTCCACCAGCGACATCGGCTGGGTGGTCGGCCACAGTTACATCGTCTATGGCCCACTGATCGCGGGCATGGCGACCATCATGTACGAGGGCCTGCCGATCCGCCCCGATGCCGGCATCTGGTGGAGCCTCGTCGAGAAGTACAAGGTCAGCGGCATGTTCAGCGCGCCTACGGCGGTGCGGGTGCTCAAGAAGCAGGACCCGGCGTTCCTGAAGAAGTACGACCTGTCGAGCCTGAAGGCGCTGTACCTGGCCGGCGAACCGCTGGACGAGCCCACCGCGCGCTGGATCAGCGAAGGCCTGGGCGTGCCGATCATCGACAACTACTGGCAGACCGAAAGCGGCTGGCCCATCCTCACCATCGCGAACGGTGTCGAGAAAAAGCCCAGCCGCTTCGGCAGCCCGGGCATCCCGATGTACGGCTTCGCCATCAAGCTGGTGCACGAAAGCACGGGCGAGGAACTTACGGCCGCCAACCAGAAAGGCGTTGTCGTGATCGAAGGGCCGACGCCGCCGGGGTTCATGCAGACCATCTGGGGCGACGACGGGCGCTATGTGCGGACCTACTGGGAGACAGTGCCCGGGCGCATGGTCTACAGCACTTTCGACTGGGGCATCCGGGACGAAGACGGCTATTACTTCATCCTGGGCCGCACCGACGACGTGATCAACGTCGCCGGGCACCGCCTGGGCACGCGTGAGATCGAGGAAAGCATTTCCAGCCACCCCAACGTGGCGGAAGTCGCGGTGGTGGGCGTGGCCGACGCACTGAAGGGCCAGGTGGCGATGGCCTTTGTGGTGGCCCGCGATGCCTCGGCCCTGGTGGACACGGCATCGCGCCTGAAGTTCGAGGGCGACTTGATGAAGGTCGTCGACAGCCAGCTCGGCGCCGTGGCGCGGCCATCCCGGGTGCATCTTGTGAACCTTTTGCCCAAGACGCGCAGCGGAAAGCTGCTGCGACGGGCCATCCAGGCCGTGGCCGAAGGGCGCGACCCCGGCGACCTCACGACGATCGAAGACCCGGCGGCGCTGCAGCAGATTCGTGATCTGGTAGCCTGAGGCCTGATGTGAGTGCGATTGGGAGTGGGAGTGGGACGACAACAGATTTTTGTATTGTTGGCGATGGCCGCGGGCGGCACGTTGCATGCGGAGACGGTTTTCAGATGCACCGACGCGGCCGGCAAGACGGCCTACAAGGACGCGCCGTGCAATGCCTGGGGCGGCAACGAAGCAGAGAAGCTGGTGAACCTGCGCGTGATCCCCGCGCCGCCGGCCGCCGTCGCGTCAAGGCCCGGCCCCCGGACCGCCTACAAGGAGCCGGCTCGGGCAGCCATGATCCTGTACTACGACCCGACCGACGAACCGATGGAGCACCCCACGGCGGCCGTCGAGGGCGTGATCCGCTTCGCCATGCAGGCGTGGATGTCGGGCTGTCAGGTGGACTTGCAGTATGGCGGCCGCGCGCCCTATCGCACCGACGGCCGGATCGAACGCGTGAGCATCCGCTGGCGCCAGGATTACATGCGGACAAGCCACCCGTCCGACCCGCAAAGCAGGATGACCGGCACCGGCAGCTTGCGCACCGGGATCGAACTGACCACGCGCTTGACGGACCTCAAGTCGCTCTTTGTGCACGAGCTGGGCCATGTGCTGGGATTGGGGCACAACCATGAAGACACGAGCTCGGTGATGAGTTACCTGAACAACGACGTGGTCCGGGGGAGGGCGCAACCTTCGCCATCGGACTACCTGGCTTGCAACCTGTCGATGAAGCGGATGTTCGGCACCGAGTTCACGCCCGAAGCCGGTGCCTCATTGCACCCGGGCGGGCGCCGGATGACCGACCGCGAGGCCGTTGAAAAGTTGCGCGGGCCGGCCAGCTCCCCAAGGCAATGACGGGCACTTGACAGGAAAGGGTGGCACAATTCCACCTGCAGCCACGGCCCCTTCCAGCCACAGTCGCATCCGCCATCCGGTCCAGCCGTGTCGCGGGAGGTTTCCTAAACCAGCTAAATGCCTCCTGAAGGGAGGCGGAAAGTAGCGCAGCATGAGTGAGACAAGCACCGTCTACACGGCCTACCAAGGCAATTCCTATCTCTTCGGCGGCAACGCGCCTTATGTCGAGGAGATGTACGAAAACTACCTCGCCAACCCCGGCAGCGTCCCCGACACCTGGCGCGAGTATTTCGACGCGCTCCAGCACGTCCCGGCCGTCGACGGCAGCAATGCCAAGGACGTCCCGCACCTGCCGGTCGTCAACGCCTTTGCCGAGCGCGCCAAGCAGGGCGGCACCAAGGTCGTCCAGGCCGGCGGGGCAGACTCCGAGATGGGCCGCAAGCGCACGGCCGTCCAGCAGCTGATCGCCGCGTACCGCAACGTCGGCGCGCGGTGGGCCGACCTGGACCCGCTCAAGCGTACCGAGCGCGAAAAGATCCCCGAACTCGATGCTTCCTTCTACGGCTTTTCCGATGCCGACCAGGAAGCCGTGTTCAACACCAGCAACACCTTCTTCGGCAAGGAGTCGATGTCGCTGCGCGAGCTGATCAACGCCCTGCGCGAAACCTACTGCGGCACCATCGGCGCCGAGTACATGTACATCAGCGACCAGCACAAGAAGCGCTGGTGGCAGCAAAAACTCGAGTCGATCCGCAGCAAGCCCAACTTCACGGCCGAGCGCAAGAGGCACATCCTCGACCGCGTGACGGCCGCCGAAGGCCTGGAACGCTTCCTGCACACCAAGTACGTCGGCCAGAAGCGCTTTTCGCTCGAAGGCGGCGAGAGCTTCATCGCGTCGATGGACGAACTGATCCAGCAGGCCGGCGCCAAGGGCGTGCAGGAAATCGTGATCGGCATGGCCCACCGCGGCCGCCTGAACGTGCTGGTGAACGTCATGGGCAAGATG
>DATHWV010000068.1:0-18614 GCA_035460205.1 Ramlibacter sp. | reverse complement strand
TGCCGCAAGTCGGCCGAGCCGTCTTCGTCGGGCGGCGTTCCCACCGCAATGAACTGCACTTCGCCGAACGCAACCGCCCGGGCCACGTCGGTGGTGAACGACAGGCGCCCGGCCGCCACGTTGCGCTGGACCATGTCCTGCAGTCCCGGCTCGTAGATGGGAATGCCGCCGGCTTCCAGGGTCGCGATCTTGCGTGCGTCCAGGTCGAGGCACAGCACATCGTTGCCGACCTCGGCCAGGCAGGCGCCGGTGACCAGCCCCACATAACCTGTTCCAACCACCGTGAGTTTCATGTCGTTGCCCCTAGCGCAGTGCGTCGAATCCGAATGTGCCGTCCTTGTCCAGCAGCGACAGGTCCGGGCCTGCCCTGCGCGCCACGGCCTCCGCGCGCCTGGTCGCCAGGCTTCCCAGCAAGGGCAGCTTGTGCAGCGACAGCAGCTGCGTGTACGCAAGCTGCAGTGCCCCTGTCTTGCGCAATTCCAGGAAAGCCTCGTCGGGCAGAGCGCTGAGCTGCGTCTCGCCCGCCTGGTACAAGCCCTCGACCGAGCGGTCCACGCCGCTGACCTTCACCGTGAAGCTCAGTGGCACGATGCACCCGTGCTTGGCCAGCGCTTCGCAAGCCCGCAGCGTGGCAGCCCGGCCCTGCTCGACCCGGCTCAGGAAGTCCATCGCCTTGCGCGCTCCCGCAGCAAGTTCGTCGCCCTGGGGAAAGAACAGCTCACCCTCGGTGTCCGAGACGAGCGGGCTGCCTTCATCGATGCACAGGATCAGCTGGCCCTGTGGGTTGCGCCCCAGCGCAAAAGGCTGGCTGCGCAGGGCGGCGGGCACGTACTCGCCGAGCCATTCGCCGCCCTCCCCGACGAACAGGTTCTGGCCGGTGTCCAGCCCCAGCAACGCCATCGGCAGGAAGCCCTTGTCCACCGCCGCGAAAACCACCGGCAGGCAGCTGGCCGCACGGCCCAGCTCCAGCCCCACCAGCGGCAGCAAGGTATGCGGCATGGCGAAGCTGTAACCCGTGTAGGGAATCCAGCGCTTGTGCGCATGCGCACTGCGCGAGAGGGGAACGATGCGCGGTGGCGCGGGCGGAGCGGTGGTCATGGGATGCCTTGCGAATCAGGAACGGTGCAGCAGCTTGCGCAGCACGACAAAGACGACCAGCACGATCGGCACGCCGCACAGCGCCAGCAGCGGGGGCACGCCCAGCATGGCCGACGCGCCGTCCGGGTGGGCGTGGCGCAGCCAGTTGACGAACTCGATCATCACGAACAACGCGACCACCACCGAATACGCCAGCAGCGCGACCGTTCCGGAAAAAACGTCGCGCTTGCGCGGGCGCGGCACCAGGAAGTGATCGGCGCCGTCGAGCCATGCGCGCGCCAGCGCGCGATCGACGACCTCGTCGGCCACGCCCCTGCGCCGCAGCTTGCTCAGGTATTGGACGCTGGGCGAAAGGTACGGCAGCGTCTGCAACAGGTTCTTGCGGATGACGGGCGCCGCCGCTTCCACGAAAGCGTCGCCGCCACCGGTCTGCTCCAGCAGGGCCTGCTTGCGGTAATCCTGCTGGACGAAGCGCTGGAATTCGGGGATGTCCGCGACAGGCAGCGGCATCAGTTGGTCGTTGGGTTGGGCCATGGGTCTGTTATGTTGGGTCGGTCGGCGCGGGGGGGCCGGGCACCTCGATTGCCATCGCCAGCGCACAGTCTGGGGGCGAGGGCAGCTGGTGCAGGCACCATGTCCTGGGCGAGCCTTCCTCGTTGGCGAGCGTAACCAGTGATTTTAACGCCTCGGCCCGGCCCAGCGCATCGATCCCCACGCCCGCCGCCTTGACCAGCGCTTCCTTGCGCGACCACAGCCCAAAAAAGCGTTCCAGCGCTGCTTGCGGCGCCGAAGCACCCAGCACGAACGCGTGTTCGCCGGGTGTGAAAAAGCGCTGGCTGATGCCGGCCATGTCGACGCCCTCCCTCAAGGGCTCCACGTCCACACCGAGCGGCGCATTCCCGATCGCAAGGGCAACCAGGCCGGGTCGCCGCGCCAGGCTGAAGTGCACGGCCGCCGCGTCGTCGGCGAGCCGGGGTTTTCCCAGCGGCCCGGCGGCAAATCGCAGGCCCTGCGCGTCACGGCCCAGCGCCCGCGCCAGCAGGAGCCGCAGGGCCGCATGGGCCAGCAGGTAGGCCTGGCGCGCGCCGTCGTCGCGCAGCCGGCCGGCCTTTGCGAGTTCTTCGCTGACCAGCAACGAAAGCGCCTCTTGCCCATGGCGGACCATGTCGATTTCATGCCGTTCAACCGGCGGGGGATTGTTTGCGGAGACGGCGCCCAGGCCGGGAGGGGCATCGCCGAAGCGTTGCCGCAGGCCCTGCGAAGGCGTGCGACCGGAGGCCGCAAGGCGCAGCAGGAAGACCCGTGCCGAAGGTGGTTGGGGCTGGACCGCGGCATGCATGGCGACAGCCCGGTTCAGGCGCGGCGTCGCCGCGCGTCAGCTCTTCCCGAGAAACTTCTCGATCTCTTGCTGGTTCTTCGCCAGGTGGTCGCGCACGAACTGCTTTTGCGGCTCGTCCAGCAGCTTGCCGCAGGCGAGGCGAGCCAGGATGTCCGGCTGGTAGAAGCGAAGGGCAGCGGACAGCACATAGATCTCGTCGACCAGGTCGGCGGTGGTGCTCGGGGAGCAGATGTCGGAGATGTTGTCCGAACCCACCCGCACATGCACGCCGGCGGCGACCATCTCGAGGATGCGGGGAATGGAGTTGTAGGTGGGCGTCATCAGCGGCCGGAACTGGCGCATGCCCAGCGCCGCCGACGGGCAGGTGATCATGCCGACGTTGTACTTCACCATGCCTTCGACCATGCGGTTGAAGCGCGCGTCGTCGTAGGTGGAGGGCGAAATGCCGTGCACTGCCCACACCGTGGGCTCGCCGTCCGGGGAGGTGGGCGCGCCGAATTCCTTCACGCATTCGACCACCTGCTCGGTGCCGTCCTCGCTCGGCTCGTTGCGCTGGTCGGTGTGCACGTGGAGCATCATGTTGTGCTCCTTGGCCAGCAGCAGCATGCGCTTGCAATGCTCGTAGAAGCCGATGTGGCTGGGGTACTCGTCGGTGTCGTCGGCTTCCGGCAGCGCGGCCAGGAAGTCGGAGTGCTTGGCGCCCTCGACCATCAGCTCCCAGCGGGCCGGGTCCGCGTCGTCGAAGCCGAAGGGCGAGTAAGTACCGATGCGCACGTCGATCTGGCCGGCGCGCTGCTTCTTGATCTCGTTCATCCACTTCAGGCCCGTCAGGCCCAGGCCGTCGGCCGTGACGTCCACCAGGGTGTCGGCACGAACGGTGTTGCAGGCCACCATTTCGTCCAGGAAGGCGTTGACGCGGCGGTGGAAGTCCTCGTGGGTGTAAGCCTTGCCCGAATGCAGGTTGGTGATCAGGCTGTGCTTGCGGTGCAGCGAGATGTGCGAGGTGTCGAGGATGCGGTGCCCGATCTCCTGCATGTACACCTCGTCGAGCGTGCCCGCCCGGTCCAGGTGCAGGTGCGCGTTGAACATCCCACCCAACTGCCTGATGGCGGTGTCGAGCCTTCGGTACCAGAGATTGTTCGCCAGGCGATCCTGCATTTTCAAAGTTCCTCTAAAACGAAAGGTTTGACGCCGTCAAACCGCTGACAATTCTATCTGACAGGGGGTGCTGCCGAGCTCCTTGAACCAGCCCACGCCCTCGTCCACCATGTCGATCTCGAGCTTCCACCGGCCCTTGCGCGCGGGGACCGTCACGTCCAGCCCCAGGGTGGCGGATTCGCCGGCTCGCAAGCCCGCTGGCAGCGCAGCCCGGCCATCGAGCCAGTTCTGGGCCTGGCCGGCGGCATCGACCCAGCAGTTCGCCAGCAGGAGGCCGCTGGAAGGTGTGGGCAGCCAGTCCACCCCGCCCGTGTTCCTGACTTCCACTTCCAGCCGCAGCGTGTCGCCGGCCTTCACCTCGCCTGGCGCCTTGGCTGAAATGGCGGCACGGCAGGCTTCGGGCGGCAGCACTTGCAGCCCGGCGCCGGGAGTGCGAGCGGGGGCCGATGTGAAAGTTCCCGCCTGCGCGGCTTCCACGTGCTTTTTGATGGCCGATGTCAAAACCTGCACGTTGGGCTCGCGGAAAAACTCCCCGTGCCCCCCGGTGACCACCGTCATGGTGACCGGCCCGCTGTAGTACTTGTGCCAACCCTTCTCGGGCTGCTTGTAGTACAGCAGCGGGTTGTAGCTGCTGCGATCGCCGAACAGGAAAGCCACCGGGCCGTCGTACGGGAAAGGTGCGAATTTTTCCTGCATCACGAGCAAGGTGATCTCGTGCCCGAGCGCGCGCAACTGGCTCGCCACCTGGAAAGCGATCAGCGCGGCCTGGCAATTGCCGCCGACCAGGTAGGGCCCTTGCGGTTGCACGGCCAGGATCTCGCCGACGTAGTGACGCGCGAGCAGGTTGATGTTGTCCTGCGTCTTGACCATCACCCGGTTGCCCGAGCGCATGCCGTAAACCGGCTGCTCGGGCCCCAGGTACTTCGCCAGCTGCGTCAGTTCCTGGTAGCGCTGCAGGCACCAGAACAATTTCTGCTTCGGCCCCTGCGTGTTGAGGCCGACCATCACCGACTCGGGCGAGGCGCGCTCGCCTTCCCACGACGCCGTGTGGCTGCGCAGCCCGTGGTAGATGTCCTGCGGCAGCACGGTGCTGCCACCAGCGAAGGCCTGTGCGTCGTCGCCGGCGGCGTCACCCCCCTCCAGCGCCACCGCCAGTTCCGCGACGGTGTTCAGGGTGGCCAGGGCGCGCGCCGGCACGGGTCGTCCCAGCGCCTTCTCGATTTCGACCACCAGTTGCACCGACAGCAGCGAATGGCCGCCAAGGTCACGGAAGCGGTCGTTCACGCCAACGTCGTGGTCCAGCCACAGCACCTTCTTCCAGATGTCGGCCAGTTGTTGTTCCAGCGGCGTGCGGGGCGCGGCGTAGTCGGTGCCCAGCCGGCTGCGGTCGCTGGCCGGCGGCGGCAGCGCGGCGCGGTCGACCGAGCCGTCCGCAGCCAGCGGCATTTCGTCCACAGGGATGAATGTCGCGGGCACCCGGAAGGCCGGCAGGGCCTTCGCCACAAATGCGCGCACGGCGTCCAGGCTGGGAACGTCATGCTCGTTCAGCACCAGGTACGCATTCAGCTTGCCGCTGGCTTCGTGCGGGACGATGACGGCCTGGTCGATCTGCGGGTGGTCGGACAGCAGCTGCTCGATGTCGGCGAGGGAGCGGCCATACACCGGGAAGTCGGAAAGCCGGCGGTCCGGGTCGGCGTGCAGGCGCTGCAGCACCTGGATGAAGCGCTGCAGCAGGCGCTTGATGCGTTCCGGACTGAAGATATCGGCGTTGTAGTCGAGCACGCCGCTGAGCTTGTCCCCGTCCCGCTCGGTATAGAGCGCGATGTCGAAGTCGGCGGCGTCCTTGCGAACGCTCAGCGGCCGGGCCTGGACATCCGGGAGGTCGAGGCTGCGGCTGGACGCGTCCTGGAACGAGAACATCGCGCGCGTGAGCGGGGTGCGCACCAGGTTCGGCAATTGCGCCAGGTGCTGCAGCGGCACATACTGGTTGTCGAAGGCCTCCACCGCGAGGCGTCGCACCTGGCCGATCAGTTCGCGCAGCGACGGGTTGCCCGCGAGGTTGCTGCGGATCACCACGATGTTGTTGAAGTAGCCGAGCATCTTCTCGATCTCGGCCTTGTCACGGCTGGCCATGGGGGCCACCACGACCATGTCCTGCTGGCCCGTGTAGCCGTGCAGCAGGATGTTGAACCCGGTGAGCAGTGTGACGAACAGGCTGGCCTGCTCACGCTGGCCGAGCTCCACCAGCGCCTTGGTCAACGGCGGCGGCAGCTGGAAGTGGATGCTGCCGGAGCGGCCCTTGCCCGCCGGCCTCGGCCGCTCGTTGGGCGTCAGCAGTTCCGGCACGTCACCGGCAAGGCGTTCCTTCCAGTACGACAGCTGCCGCTCCAGCGCTGCATCATCAAGGCGTGCGCGCTGCCAGATGGCGAAGTCGGCAAACTCCAGCGCGGGCGCCGCTTCCACGCGTTGCCCGCCCGCCAGGGCCGCACGGTATTCGTGCCCCAGCTCGTCCAGGAAGATGGCCTTGGAGACGCCATCGAACACGATGTGGTGCATCGTGAACGCCACGATGTGTTCTTTCGGCAGGATCCTGAACAGGCGCACACGCCAGAGCGGACCTTTTGCCAGGTCGAAGGGCTTGCCCGCTTCGTCGTGCAGCAGGCCGTGCAGCGCACGCTTTGCCTTGTCCTGCGGCAGCTTCGCCAGGTCGCGGCCCACATCCGTGACGGCCACCGAGACCGGCACCGGCGCCAGGATTTCCTGGTGCGCCTGCGCCAGCTCGTCGCCGGGGAACACGGTGCGAAGGATCGCGTGGCGCTGCACCAGCGCATTGAGTGCGCGCTCAAGCGCGCCGATGTCGAGCTCGCCGGAAAGCTGGAACACCGTGGGAACGTTGTAGACGCTGCTGCCGGGCTCCAGCTTGGCCAGCGACCAGATCCGCTCCTGCCCGTGGGTGAGCGGGATGCGCTGGCCGGGCTCACGCGGCTTGATCTCCTGCCCTGCGTCCACCGGCACGTCGGCGCGGCTGAGGAACTCGATGAGCTCCGGCTTGCGCGCCGACAGCTGCGCCTTCAGCTCGGCGGTCATCACTTCCTGCGGCGCATTGACACGCAGCTTGCCGTCCTCGACCCACAACTTCACATCCAGCCGAGCCAGCTCGGCCAGATACTCCCCGATGGGTGTCATAGCTCGATTTCTTTCCGGCCGCGCACGTCGGCGACGGTCTCGGTATAGCCCAGCGATTGCGCGAGGCGCGCCGTGTCGTCGGAAAGGAAGTCGATCTCGTAGGCCGACTTCCAGGTGTCCGCGACGGCCTCGTCGATCTTCTTGTGCTGGTGGAACTTCGGGTCGCCGATCATGCGCGAGACCTCGTGGATGCCGTCGGTCATGCGCTGCTTCTTGTTCTGCTGCGGCGTCACCATGTCCGGCTCGTACTGCAGGCCCAGGCGCTGGCAGACATCGCGCATCGCAGCTTCCGGCTTCTGCACCAGGTCCTCGAAGCGCAGCTGGAACTGGCGCTGCGCAGGGATCTTCTTGAGGAAGGTCACGATGTTCTGGTGCAGGATCTGCCAGATCATCTCCCCCAGCTGCCGCCGACCGTAGGGGCTGGCATCCGGATGCCCGGCGTCGGCGCCCACCAGACGCGGGTACCAGAGCTGTTCGAGCTTGGCTTCTTCGAAAGATCGGATCATCCCGTAAGGGTGGCGCAGCAGGTGGATGTAGATCGCGTCCTCGAACCAGCTCTCGCCGCGCTCCAGCGTCTCCAGGTGCGTCGCATAGGCCGGCGTCTTGTCGGTCAGCATCTTGTCGCCCAGCCACTCCTGCAGCAGGCCGTAGTACTCCTGGGTCGGGAACGCCTTGGCTTCCAGGTCGGCGAAGAAAGCCTGCACCTCCTCCAGCGGCTGGTTGCGGATCTGCATCAGCGCGCGGATGTTGCCTTCCAGCTGGAAGCGCTGCGACCCGGAGAACCAGGCCTTGCGATCGGCCAGCGTGTTGTACGAGAGCAGGTAGAGCTCGGGCGGCGAGAACAGCTTGGGATGGCCGGCGAGCATCGCGCGCAGCAGCGTCGAGCCGGAGCGCGGCGGGCTGAGCACGAACACCGCGGGCGGGTTCTTCTTCTTGGGCGTCCAGGGCTTGGGCGCCGAGCGCGCGATCGCGGTGCGCAGCTCGCTCACCATCTGGGGCGTGATCTTCGCCTCGGCCGCCTTGGGCGCGACGGACTGGCCCAGCATGCGCGCGACCACGTCGGGGTAATGCTGCTTGAGGTAATTCTCGTAGCGCCCGAGTGTCGGCGCATCGAACACCGACGACACGTACAGCGTGTCGCCCCACTTTTGCTGCAAGGCGTTGACGAAACTCGCGGCCTTGAGCGACTCGCCACCCAGGGCGAAGAAGTCATCGTTCATGCCGACGGCCTCGACACCCAGGATGTCCTGCCACATCGCGGCGATCAGCTTTCCGACCGGGTCCTGCGGCGCGACGAAGTCGGAGCGGGCTGTTGTGACTGTGGGCGTGATCTTGCCGAACTTTTCGGTGAGCACGGCACGCTGCAACTTGCCGTTGGCGCCGCGCGGGATCGCATCCACGAAATGCATCACGCGGGGAATCTTGAAGAATGCGAGCCGGTCACGCAGGAAGGCGGTGAGCTCGGCCTGCGTGGCCTTGCTGCCTTCGCGCAGGACCACCACCGCGCCCACGTCTTCGCCCAGCGTGGCGTGCGGCACGGCGAAACTGGCCGCATCCGCCACGGCCGGGTGCGAGAGCATCAGCTGGTCCACCTCGTGTGGCGAGACTTTCTCGCCGCCGCGGTTGATCATGTCCTTGACGCGGCCGGTGAGGAACAGGTAGCCGTCGGCATCGAGGTAGCCGAGATCGCCCGTGCGGAAACCCGCATCGGAGAACAGGCGTGCGTTTTCCGCGGGGTCGGCGTCGTAGCCGCCCATCAGGTTGTCTCCGCGCACCACCACTTCACCGATCTGGTTGGCCGCCATCGGCTGGTTGGCCGAATCGACGATGCGCACTTCCATGCCGGCGCTCGCGCCCACCGAACCGGGGATGCGCTTGCCCGGCGGGAGCCGGTTGCTCGTGATGACGCCGGCGGTTTCGGTCATGCCGAAGATCTCGATCACCGGAAGCTTGAAGTGCGCCTCGAAGGCTTCCATCAGCGGGACTGGCAACGGGGCAGACACCGATCGCACGAAACGCAACTGGTGCCCCGCCGCCGCCTTGGCGTGCGCCGGCGCCGTGTTCAGGACCTCCTGCAGCATCACCGGCACGGCCTGCGTCCAGGTGGGCTTGTAGGCTTCGAGGTCACGGTAGAACTCGGCCGACGAGAAGCTCGGCGCAATGAAGGTCGAACCTCCGGCGACAAGGGGCGCGATCAACACGTCGAGGATGCCGCCGATGTGGAACATCGGCAGGAAGTGCAGGCAGCGATCCTGCGCCGTGAGTTGCAGCGAAGCGATCAGGTTGCGCGCCGACGCGACCATGTTGGCCTGCGTCAGGGGCACCGTCTTGGGAACCGACGTGGTCCCCGATGTCTGCAGGATCAACGCAACGTCGTCCGGCTTCGCCAGGCCGCCATGGGCCGCGGGAGCGGACGGAGCGCCCGCCAATGTGAACAAGCCGGCGGCGGCATCGGGCCGGGCGACCACGTCGATCACCGGGATGCCCACCGCCTTCCCGGCGGCCCGCACCGGATGCGCTCCACCCGCGAGCGTCAGGACGACCTTCGGACGCAGGCGGGCGAGCACGACTTCGTATTCGGCCTGCTTGAAATCCGGGTTGATCGGCGTGGCGATGGCGCCTGCGGCCACCGAGAGGCACGCGGTGGCCAGTTCGGGGCCACCCGGCAAGACGATGCCGACACGGTCTCCACGGCCAGCGCCCAGCTGGTTGAGCGCACCGAGCGTCGCCGTGATGTGGTCGCGAAGCTGCGCGTAGGTCAGCGCCTGGCGCCCATGCGCGTGGATGGCGGCAAGCCCGGGCGTGGCCTGCGCCTGCCGCGACAACTGTTCAAAAACGGTGGTGCTCACGCGAGGAACTCCGGTGGGATTGATGCTTCAGGCGACCGGCGGCAGGCCCAGGTAGGCATGCACCTGGTGGCGCAGGCGTTCGTTGAGTTCGCCCGACTGCTTCTCGATCGGTTGCTGGGGAATGCTGGGCACCTGCTCATTGAGCCCCAAAAACTTGAGTACCCGGCGGCCCTCGCCTTCGTAGTCCGCCACCAAGTCCTCGTACCAGACTTCGTGGACGTTGAGGCCGGCCTGCCTGATCAGGGTTTCCCAGCCAGCGTCATCGCGCGTCACGACGTGCAGCGCTGCCACGCATTCATACGGATGGACCTCGACCTTGGGGTTGCGGTCAAAGCGGGAATCCTCGGAACTCCAGACGTTGGTGCGCATGGCGACGGCCTGCGAGATCGCCTGGCCCAGCCTGTCGCGCCGGCGGATCCAGATCAGCTTGTCGACCTTGCGCAGGAAGTTGACGATGTTCTGGTTGGGGGCACGTGTGCGAAAGATGCCCAACAGCTGCGAGTAGTGGGTCTTCAGCCCGAACACGCCGTTGGGTGACGTGCGGCGCTTTTCCATGAGCCTGAGGAACTGGTTCATGTTGAGCTTCTCGTTGCCCGAGCGCTGGCGCTCCAGTGCAATGAGCGGCGGGTTGAAGTATTCCTGCGGATCGCCCGCCACCTTCGTCTCGTGCAGGAAACGGCCCAGCAACGTGCTCCCCGAGCGGGGGCTGGACAGGATGGCGTAGCGCTGCGTGACCGGCGTTTCTCCCGGAAAGTCCCGCTCCGGGCTCATCTCGCGCTTGTGTTTTTCTGTGATGGCGATGGTTGCCATGGGTTTGCTTCCTGTTGGGCTGGGACGCCGGGGGTTCGCCAGTGCGGGGCCCCGCTGTCAAAGCGCATGATTTTACGTCCTGGCATGAAAAAACCCCGCTGTCGTGGAACAGCGGGGTCTTGTCGAAAGACCGCAGGCGCCCCGGCGGCGCCAGGCGATCAGGCCAGCGATTGCAGGTTGCCCGCGACCAGGTTGCCGATGGCGCCAGCCGCGCTGGCGTTCACCACGCCCACAAGCACGACTTCGCCGGTCTCGAACACGGCATCGCCATCGTCGATCACGTCGAACACGTACAGCGTGCTCGCTGTGGCCGAAGCCGACGTGATGATCGTGAAGTGGTTGCTTGCTGTCTGGTTGACCGACAGGTACTCGCCGCTCTCCAACGCCGTGATCAGGCCCGCGGCCGTCGTGATGTCCTGGCCGCCCGTGATGTCCACCAGGCGGTAGACATCGTTGGTCACCGCGGTCGCCGCCGCGTCTGCGGTCATCACCGCCTTGAGCGTCACGGATGGCCCGGCCGGCAAGCCCAGGATGTCCTTGCCCGCGCCGACGGTGAAGGCGAAGATCACGTCAGTGGTGGTTGGCGATGTGTCGAACTGGACCATGTCCAGGCCCGCGCCGAGGAAGATGTTGTCGGCACCTTCGGTACCGCGCACCCAGGAGCCGTCGGCCCCGACACGCACCGTGGTACCCAGGGCCACCGACGCCAGGTCAACGTTCACGTAACCGCCCCAGGCCGAAGCATCAACCCCGCCCATCGAGTCGACCGAAAGGCCCGATGCGCCCAGGTCGACGCGCGCGTTGCTCGAGTCGTCGCCGCCGACGAACGAGACTGCGCCAATCGACGAATAGTGGGCGCTCGACCACGGCTCGATGCCGAAGCCTGCGCTGGCACCGCCCTCGAACGTGAGCGAGATGCTGCCAATCGTCAGGCCGGACCCGCCCGCGCCGGAGACCTGGTAGGTAAAGGCACTGTCGGAACCGAAGGTACCGAAGATATCGCCGACGTTGCCGTTGGAGAAGAAATACTGGGACAGCTCGAAGTCGCCGTTGTCGCCGAACTCAAGCGTGATATCGCCGATGTCGACGCTCCCGTTCGTCATGCCAAGGCCGAAGTTGCCGCCGTCGCCGAACGTCATCGTGATGTTGCCTATGACGTGCGGATCGGGCATGACGAGCGACGAAACGCCGCCGCTGCCCGCGGTGGACCAGTAGCCGCTGAACGAGCCATCGTCGCCGAAGGTCGCGGTGATGTCACCGAAATCGAACATTCCGGAAACGTTCATCGACATGTGGCTGCCGTCGCCGAAAGTTGCGGTGACCGCATCGACTTCCGTGGTGCCGCCGCTGGTGGCCAGGGCGCCGAACCCTGCGCCGCTTGCGCCGAAGCCGCTGCCGCTGCCACCACTGCTGCCGCTGCTGCCGCTGCCGGTGGTTTCGTAGTTGAGGCGAAGCATGGAATCGCTGCCGGCCACGACGTCGGTCGTGCCGATCTCGCCGCCGTCCCGCTCCATCGTGAGGTTGACGACGGCGTCGTCGCCCACGTTCACGGAGATGTCGCCCATGTTGCTGGCGCCGGATGCGACGAAGTAGCCGCTGAAGCTTGCGCCGTCGCCGACCGTGAGCGAGAAGTCGCCGACGTCGCCGTTGGGTGCGCCGCTGAACGGCGCCTGGACCGTTTGCACGAGCACGCCGCCACCTGCGTCTTCGCCGTCGATCGACACCGTGATGTCCCCGACGTTGCCGCCCATGCTGAGCGCACGGACAACACCATGCGCATCGTTGCCGTCAACCGTCAGCGTGATGTCGCCGATGTTGCCGCCCTGGGCATACACGCCGATGCTTTCGATCGATGCGGGCGCCATTTCCTCGGCAGCCGCGACGGCGAAGCTCGTGAGTTCAGCGCTCGAATCGTCACCGATCACGGTCACGCTGAGGTTGCCCACATCGCCGCCCACGGCAAACGCATAACCCGAGAAATGGGTGTCATTGCCGTTGATGGTGGCCGTGAGGTTGCCGATATGGCCGCCGGCGGTGTAGCCCGACATGAAGGTGAATGCCGCCAACTGCCCGTGCGATCCATCGCCGGTCAGCGTCATCGTCAGGTCGCCGACACTGCCGCCACCGGACGAGAAAGCACCCAGTCCGATCGCGCTGTCGTCACCCAGCAAGGTGCCGGTGAGGTTGCCGATTTCGCCGCCGCCAAAGACCGCCACGGTCTGGAAGGCCGAGGCGTCGTCACCGGTCACATCGACCGCGACGTCGCCGACGTTGTCGGCCGTCACCTGCTCGGAGAAGCTTCCGCCCTCGGCCACCGCGACAGTACGCGAACCGAGGTCGCCCACGATGGACGAATAGCCCGAGAAGGTGGAGAAGCTGCTGTCGGCGCCCACCGTGGTGGTGTAGCTGTCCACATCGCCCTTGACCACGAGCTGTTGCCACGTCAGCGACGAATCTGCCGCGGTGCTGACCGTCAAGCTGGTCTGGTGGCCGGTGACGGTGACAATGCCCGCGTTCTGCGCCAGCGCGCCCACCGTGCTGATGGCGAGGGCGGTGGTGTTGCTGAGGTCCACATTGCCCAGGTCCACGGCACCGGTGGCACTACCGATCCTGAGCGCCAGGCTGCCCTTGGTCGAGGCGTCATAGCCGAACTTCAGCGCCGAGTCGGCGGTGGTCAGGCTGGTCACGTTCAGGCTCGTCACGGATGCCTGCGCGTTCATGAACGTCATGGCGGCGGTGGAAGCCGAAACCCCGATCGTGGCCAGGCCGGTGGCCGTGCTCAGGTCCACCACGGCGCCACCGGTGAAGGTGGTGTTCAGCGTCTCCACGCCCGAGAGCGTGGGGCCGACGAGTGTCGGGCTTGCCAGGGTGGCGCTGACCGTGTCGGCGCCGCTGCCGCCCTTGATGCTGGTGCCCGTGTTCAGGTTGCCGCCCAGGGCGAACGTGTTCGCGCCGGTGGAAGCCGAAGCGTCGACCGTCGAGACCGCGGCCAGGGAATCGGCGGCCGCCAGGCTGATGTTGTTGGTGCCGTCGCCGGTGATCACCAGCGACGCGGCCACCGTGCCCCCGGTCAGGGTGATGAAGTTGGCGCCGGTGGTTGCGAGCGTGACCTTCTCGACGGTGTTGCCGTCCGCCACGTTGATCGTGCTGCGGGCGGAAGCGGACGTGCCCACGCCGTTGATCGATACGCTGGCCGCGTCGGCCTTGCCGGCGGTGCTCGCGTAGTCGACCACCAGGTTGCCCTTGCCTTCCAGCGCCATCACGGAGCTGAGCGCGCCGTTGGTAACGGTCGAATTCTGGCCGGCTACCGTGTTGCTGAAGGTGATCGTCGGGTTGTTCTCGGCCAGCAGGGCGTTGAACGTGGCGCCCACCGTGTCCAGGACGTTGATGAATTCGACGTTTTTGACGATGACCGCCGGTGAGGCGATGGCGCCCATGGCCACCAGGTTCAGCCGGTCCACGCCGTTGCCCAGGTCGATCGAGTCGCCGGCGGTGTAGGTGTTGTTGCCGGCCACGGCGTCGCCAAAGAGGCCGTGCACGGTGTCGCTGGCGTTGACGCCCGTGACCGTGTCCTGCGAGGGCGTCAGGGTGGCTTCGATGCCGCTGGTGCCGCGGGTGCCATCGTTGATTTCGGCGATGGCCTGCGCCACCGTGTCCGGGTCGCCCGTCACGCCGTCGAGCACGAGCTGGAGGATGCCGAAGTCGAGCTGGTTCACTCCAGCGATGGCCGAGTAGTACTCGGCAACCGCCGTCTTGTTCTCGAGGATGGCGAACGCGTTCTCGTACTGGCTGGCCGCACCGCCGGCACCGACCAGCGCCAGGGCCAGGTAGGCCTCATAGACGATCTGGCCCTTGGGCACTCCGGCCTCGTAGCGGGAGACGATGAAGTCGATCGCGAGCGCATCGTTCTGCAGGCCCAGTGGCGTGAGGAACTTGGCCGCGAATTCCGGACCCGTCTGGAAGTTCGGGTTCAGGGTCTGGTAGAGCGGAATGTCGTCCAGCACGTTGGCCAGCGCGCCCAGGTTCTTGCCGAGCGATTCGTACACCGCGACGACTTCGCCCAGGTACGTTGCGCCCGGCGCCGCGTTGAACATCAGCACGATCAGCTTGATGATCTCTGTGCGTTCGGTAGCTTCTATGGACATGACTTCTCCGTGATTAGGCCCGGCCTTGAACAACGACCGTTATCACCCGAGTATATGTTTGCGGATGTTCTTTCCGCTGGTATTTCTGCGGCGACTTCGGAGAAACCCTGACCCCCGTTGCGCCGCCGCATCTGGTCCCCGCGGCTAGCGGGATTTCGCCTTCTTTTGCTGCTTGCGGACCAGCGCCTGCTTGACGGCCGACTTCACGTCCTTGGCAGGTTCAGGCGCCGCCTTGGCGGCCGCCTTCGCAGCCCGGACCACCTTGCTCTGGTGGACGGCCGGCCCCACCGCCGCCAGGAAACGGTCGGTACTGCGCTGGATGTCGTGCACCTCGGCCGCCTTTTCCACACGCGCGCAAAGTTCGGCGTAGTAGTCCGGGTCATGCCAGATCCGCTTGATTTCCTCCAGCCACGGCCGGATCACATCTTCGGTGGCCGGCGTATCGCGCTTTTCCTTCGTGATGTCGGGGAAGTGGAAGATCTTCCCGCCTTCGCCCACCAGCTCGGAAGAGCCGCCGGTGTCGCTGGCAAGCACGGGAATCCCGTTGATCAGGGCCTCGGCGATCACACGCGCGCCGCTTTCGTGCCAGACCGACGGGAGCAGCAGCGCCCGGGTGGCGCCGTACACCGGCTTCATGTTCTTCTGGTGGCCGATCACCCGTACGTTGGGGAAGTCCGAAGGCTGGTACTTGAGGATCTGCAGGGCGGTGCCCCAGCGACCGCGGCTCTGGACCACCAGGAACTTGATCTCGGGGCACTCCTTGGCCGCCAGTTTGGCCAGCGGCATGAAGACGTTCACGCCTTTTTCGAAGCTCGGGTTGATGAACGTGATGAAGTCCGGCTTGCGTTCCGCCGCCTTGTTCAGCGCCGGGTCGATGAACTTGCCGACCGGGATGCAGTTGAAGCCATGCCGCTCGCGGTACAGGGCTGCGGTCGCCTCGGTGTCGGTCACGATGACCGAGACGTCACGGAAAGTCTCCTTGAACTTGTAGCCGGCGTTGACCAGGTAGAACACCACCGGGATCCCTGCCAGGCGCGCCTCCCGCATGATGGTCATCTCGAGCAGCAGGCCGCCCCACAAAATGATCATGTCGGGACGGCGGAAGGCCAACTCCTCGTGGAAGCGGCGCAGGTAGATCTCCTCCTCGGCGGAGGTCATGTCGGGGCGGCGACGGGCCTTGGTGCGCACGATCAGGTGCTCGACGCCGAGCACGTGGGCGCGCAGGATGGCCTTGTCCTTGACGTCGTCGCCCACGGCGGCCTCGGAGACATGCTCGCCACCCTGTTCGGAGTCGAACAGCTGGGCCTGCAGCGCCACTGCTCGGAAACCTCGCGCAGCCAGCGCGGCCAGCATGGTCCGCATGGAAAGCGCCGCACCGCTGGTGATATCCAGGATGTTCATGGGCGCGGCGAAAAGGATGCTGGGCCGGTCGTCCTTTACCGGCGCCTTGAGTTCGCCGTTGTCCGGCTGGGGAGCTTGTTTTTCTGTCATCGGGGGATTGTCGCTAATTCGGGAGGGGGTCGAGCGCAAGGCGGCTCTCCCTCAATGAAAAAACCCCGCCATCTTGCGATGGCGGGGTTTTGGATGCTGACTCAGGGCACCTTGCGGTGCCCGTTATCGCATTACATGAAGTTGCCCAGCACCAGGCCGCCAATCGCGCTGGCAGCGGTGGTGTTAACCACACCCAGCAGCGTGATTTCGGCTGCCAGGGTGTCGGCGCCGCCGTCGGCGTCCGTGATCTGGAAGACGTAGAACGTGCTCGCGGTTGCCGAGGCAGCCGTGATGACGGTCACCGTGTTGGCAGCAGTGAAGTCGTGCAGGACGTACTCACCGCCCGTGGACAGCGCCGTTGCCAGGCCAGCCACCGTGGTGATGTCAGCGTTGTCGCCGAGGGTCAGCACATTGCCGTCGTTGATGTCCACCAGGCGGACGATGTCGCCAGCCACAGCCATCACAGCCGCGTCAACGGTTTCCACAGCCAACAGCGTGGTCGCCGAGGTCACGTCCATCACGTCCTTGCTGGCGCCGACCGTGTAGGTGAACAGCACGTCCGAGGCAGTCGGGGTCGCGTCGAAGTGGACGGTATCCTTGCCTGCACCCAGGAAGATGTTGTCCGCACCTTCGGTGCCGGTGACCACGGAACCCGCCGCGCCGACGCGGATGGTGGTACCGAGGTTCACACCCGACAGGTCGACACCCGTGGTGCCCAGCCATGCGGAAGCATCCAGGCCGCCCATCGTGGCAACGCTGGCCGAGTCGATAACGTACAGGCCAGCCGAGCTGGACGAGTCGCCACCGGTCAGCGTGACCTTGCCCATCGACGTTGCGCCGCCGGACGAGACCACATGGAACACCGAGCCGGCACCCATCGTCACGTTGGTCGCGCCGATAGCGCCACCGATCTGGTCATAGGTCACCAGGTACTCGCCGTCGCCGCCGAAGGTGGCGGTGATGGCGCCGACGCCACCAACCGTACCTGCGAAGTAACCGGAGTACTCGCCGTTGTCACCCATGGTGACCGACGTCGTGCCGACGGAACCGCTCCAGCCGGACACTTCGACCGAGATCGAAGCATTGTCGCCAGCGGTGTAGGTCTGTGCGCCCATCGAGGAGGCCAGGCCACCCGAGACGTCCACGACGATCGCGCCGTCGTCACCCATGTTCACGGTCATCGGGCCCACAGCGCCGTCTGCGTGAATGTCGATCTCGTACACGCTCAGGTCGCCCAGGGTGATGTTGATCGCGCCGATATCGCCGCCGGTGCCACCGGATTCGGGATGATAGTTCTGCGCGGACAGCGTCATCGAGCCCGAAGCGCCGTTGCCGTTGACGGAGATGTCCACCGTGCCGATGTCGCCACCGCTGGCGTACAGGTTCAGGCCGAGGGTCGAACCGTCGCCGTCAATCGTCAGCGAGACGTTGCCGATGTTGCCGCCCTTGAAGTAGTCGTCCGAGTCGCCGGTTTCCCAGCCGTAGCCGCCGCTGGCGTAGGAGGCATAGAAGCTCAGCGAGCCCGAGGCGTCGTCGCCGAGGATGCTGATGCTCACGTTGCCGATGTCGCCACCTGCAGCGCTGAAGCCGCCAGAGATGTTGGTGTCGTCACCCATCGTGATGCTGACGTTGCCGATGTTGCCGGCAGTCATCGGCTCGTCGTGGATCCAGGACACGCCAGCGTCGGCTTCGATGAAGGCGGTCAGGTCAGCCGCGTTGTCGAGCGAAATCGTGACGTCACCGATGGAGCCGCCGCCCGAGATGTACAGCGAGATGTTGGCCGACGATTGGCCGTCCACGTTCACGTTGACGGTGCCGATGTTGCCGCCGTCGACGTAGTAGTAGCCGGAATCCTGTTCGGCGGACTGGCTGTGGTAGTAGTACGACTGCACTGCCGAGCCGCTGAAGCTGACCCAGTTGTTGTCGCCAGTGACGGTCATCGAGATGTTGCCCAGGTCGCCGTGATGCGCGTCGGCACCACCGGACACCGAGTTGTCGTCACCGTTCACGCTGATGGTGATGTCGCCGATGTTGCCCTGGGCAATGTCGGCTGCCTCGCCGCTGATGTAGCCGGCGGAGAAACCGTAGCCGATGCCGACGTCGTCACCCGTGACCGTGATGGTCAGGTTGCCGATGCTGCCGCCGGAGGTGGTCGCCGTCACGTAGCCGGAAATGTCGTCGCCGGTCGCGGTGAAGGAGATGTTGCCGATGCTGGCCGGGCCGCCGCTGATGCGCAGCGAGGCCTCGCTACCGGTGCCGGTGGCATTGATGGTGACGTCGCCGATGGTCTTGCCACCGGTCTCATCGATCGAGCCGGAGAAGTAGGAACCCGCGCCCGTGGTGATGGCGACGGAACCCAGGTTGCCGGTGGCGGTGATGACGCCGGTGGTCAACGTGGCGTCCGCGCCAACCGTGAAGCTCAGGGCCGACTGGTTGCCGGTGACCTTCAGGCTGTCGAAGTCGCTGGCCAGGGCACCGACGGTGCTGACGGCCAGGCTGTTCGAGTTGCTGATGGACACAGCGCCCAGGTCCACGCCA
>DATHWV010000067.1:0-4485 GCA_035460205.1 Ramlibacter sp. | reverse complement strand
GCGATGATGCGCAAGCCGCTGATGAAGAACACCAACTGGCTGCGTGCGTACGAGATGAGCAACGTGCAAATCGGCCTGGCCTGCGGATTGCGTGGCCGCGCCCAGATCGGCAAGGGCATGTGGGCCATGCCCGACCTGATGGCCGAAATGATGAAGCAGAAGATCGCGCATCCGGCGGCCGGCGCCAACACCGCATGGGTGCCTTCGCCCACCGCTGCCACGCTGCACGCATTGCACTACCACCAGGTGGACGTGGCTTCGCTGCAGAAAGACATGGAAATCTTCGTCAACGAGAAGAAGTCGCTGGCGATGGAAGAGAACCTGCTGGACGCGATCCTGCAGATCCCGGTGGCACTGGTGCCGTTCTGGACCGCGGCTGAAATCCAGGCTGAACTGGACAACAACGCGCAGGGCATCCTGGGCTACGTGGTGCGCTGGATCGACCAGGGCGTGGGTTGCTCCAAGGTGCCGGACATCCACAACGTGGGCCTGATGGAAGACCGCGCCACGCTGCGCATCTCCAGCCAGCACATCGCCAACTGGCTTTTGCACAAGATCGTGACGAAGGAGCAGGTCACCAAAACCTTCGAGCGCATGGCGGCCGTGGTGGACGGGCAGAACGCCGGCGACCCGCTGTACAAGCCGATGGCCGGCCACTTCGCCACCTCGGCGGCGTACAAGGCCGCCAGTGAGCTGGTGTTCAAGGGGCTGGAGCAACCGAGCGGCTACACCGAACCGCTGTTGCATGCCTGGCGCCTGAAGGTGAAGGCGGGCGAAGCCTGAGGCCTGCGCGGCGAGTCGACGCAAATGTCGGCGCGCGTAAGGTTTGTGTCGAAGTGATTCGACGGCTGTGGCGCCGGCGCCGAAGCTCAACCATACGGGCGGCCAGTTACTTACACTTTAGTCACAATGCCCGCCGCCCCGCCTCTCCTGCGCCGCTGCCTGGACCACGCCGTCCAGGCCGCCGGCCCTTTGCTCAAGCGCAGCCTGGACCAGGCGGTGGAACTCATGCTGGAAGCGGAGGGCAAAGCCGGCCAATCGGGTGACCGCCGGGATATTTACGACGCCAGGCGGGAACTGACGGGCCTGGTGCCCGGCTGGGTCGAGCGCTATCCGCGGGAGCTGCGCCAGGCGCTTGACGCTTTGCCCGAGCAGGAACAACAGCCGGCTGCGGCCAAGGCGCTGCGCCCTTCCACACTGACACTGGTGGACGACGACCAAATGGCCCAGGCCATCGAGTCGTCCCGGCTGTCCCAGTTGTTGCTCCCCTCGCTGGAACAGCCGCTGGCCGAACTCGACGGCCTCGTCAGCGCAGCCCTCGGCCTGCCGGCGGTGCGCCCCGAACGGAATCCGCTGCGGCCCGAAGTGTTTGCCAAGGCCCTGTACGTGCTGATGGCGGGTAGCGGCGCGGCGCCGGCATTCACTGCGACATGGACGCGCCATGTCGCGCGGCCACTGGCGGGCGAGTTGGAGACGCTTTACCGCGACCTCGTCAAGCTGCTCAAGTCCGCGAACGTGAACGCGGTCAGCTACAGCGTGTTGCCGTCGTCCTCCGCTGCGCGCCCGGCGGGAGGGGCGGCAGCGACACGCGCTACGGGCACCAACTCCGGTATGGCGCCGCTGAGCGGTCCGGCCCCGTTGGGCGGCCCGGCCCCCACCGGCAACGAGGCGCGCATGCGCAACAGCCCTTCCGCATGGGCCGACCTGTCTTCCTACGACATCGGCCATCCTGTGATGCAGGAGTTCCTGTATCGCGGCGGCAGCCAGAGCCAGATGCCGCTGGCGCCCGCGTACTACCAGCGCGTCGACGAGGAACTCGCCCGCTTGCAGGAAGCGCCGCCCGAGGACGACGAAATGTTCGACCCGGGTCACGCCCTGGTGCACCAGCACCTGCCCGCGGTGGACCGGCCGCAGCGCCACGTGGGCGCCGACAGCCCCCTGGACGGCCAGGTGTGGGGCCAGTGGGGCGCACCGCGCGAACGCTCGCTGGAGCGCAGCCGGTTGAAGCGCCGGGCCGAGCGCGTGGGCCAGGTGCTGGGCCTGGAGGTGGTGCGCAAGCTGGTCAACCAGGTCGCGCAGGATCCGCAGCTGCTGGCACCGGTGCGCGAAGCCATCGTGGCGCTCGAGCCCTCGCTGCTGCGCCTGGCGATGGTCGACCCGCGTTACTTCAGCGAAGCTGCCCATCCCGGCCGCCGCCTGATCGAACGCGTCGCCGAGCGCAGCTTTCGCTACAACGACGAATTCAGCGAGGAGTTTGGCGCGTTCGCCGAGTCCGTCGCTGCGGTGTTCAATGGCCTGAACGCGCAGGAGGATCTGGCCGAAGCCGAGCCGTTCCGCGCGGCGCTGGAGGGCATGGAGGCCTCGTGGCGCGAGCAGGACAGCCACCAGGAGGCGCAGCGCGGCAAGGTGCTCGACGCCGTGCGCTTCGCCGAGCAGCGGCAGTCCGAGGCCGATCGCATCGCCTGGGAGTTGAGCCAGCGCACCGACCTGGAAAACGTTCCCGCTGTCGTGCAGGACTTCGTCTACCGGTCTTGGGCCCTCGTCATGGCCAACGCCCGCATGAACGATACCCGCGGCCAGATCGACCCGGGCGGCCATGGCGCCGTGGTGAGCGACTTGTTGTGGAGCGTGAAGCGCGAGCTCACGCTGCGCGACCCGTCGCGTTTTTTCGAGATGATTCCGCACCTTCTCGAGAACCTGCGCGTGGGCCTGGCCGAACTGGACCACGACCCGGCCGAAGCCCAGCCCTTTTTCAAGGCGCTGGAAAAGCTGCACCGGCCGGTTCTCAAGCTGCGGGCGAAGCACCGCCGCGACACGCTCGACTCTGCGGCCATGCCGCTGCTGCCCTTGCCCGAGACCGATGCCGACCTGGCCCCGGTGCCGCGCCAGCAACCCAAGCCCGCGACCGAATTCTGGATGGGTCGCAAGGAGCTGGACGCCGCCGGATTCGAAGACACCTTGCCCACCGACCACGCGGCGCTGATCGACCTGCGCGAGCACACGGCTGCGGCGCCGGAATCCGATCACCGGCCGCAACCCGTCAACGCCGAGCAGGTCATCGCGTCGCTGCACGAAGGTTGCTGGGTCGACTTGAGTTCCAAGGGCAAGTGGCTGCGCGCCCAGCTGATCTGGGCCAGCGGCCGTGGAACGCTGTTCATGTTCGTCAGCCACGGTGGCCAGCCCCACTCGATGACGCGTCGCAGCGCGGCGAAGCTGGTGCGCGAGCGCCTGCTTCGACTGGTCGATACCCACGACGTGGTCTCGCAAGCGCTGGAAGCCCTGGTCGAAGCCTTGCCGCGCCAGCCGCTGGCGGCCTGACGCGCGGCTACAGCGCCCGGCGCATCAGCACGCCGTGCAAGGGCAGGCGTTCGAAGCCCATCCTCTGGAACGCGTTGCCGCCGATGTCGGGGCGCTGCAGTTGCGGCACGGCAATCTTGCTGGTCGGATACCGTTCGAGCAGGTGGGCGATGAGCTGCTGCGCGTCGCGCTGCGCAGGATCGCGGTCCACCAGGCTCTGCACCGTCACCGTATCGGGCGATAGCGCGGTGAAAGCGAGCTGCGCGTTGCCGCATCGCCATGCCTGCAGCGCAGCGCCCTGTGCCTTCAGTGACGGCGGTGTCACTTGCAGCGGCAGGTCACCCATTTCCAGGCTGGCGGCGTCCAGCCAGGCAAACGCGTCTTGCAACTCGACCTGCAGCACCGCCTCGCTGGACGGCGACTCGACGCGGGGCGCACCGGCTGCCAGGACGTAGCCGTAAAGCGGGTGCGCGACCTCGAAACCCCGACTGCGGTAAAGCCGAACCGCCCGCTCATTCTGTGCGAAGCACTCCAGTTCGACCTGCCCCATGCCCGCGCCGGCCGCGCGCTGGATGAAGTCGTCCAGCAACATCGGCGCAACACCGCTGCCGCGCGCAGAGGGCAGCGCGCCCATTGCGGCCACCCGCCAGCTGCCCAACTCGGGTCGCGGCGCCACCAGCGCGAACGCGACGACTTCGCCGTCACGCAGCGCCGCGCGGCCCAACGCGAGGTTGGCGACGTGTCGCGCCAGCAGGTGAGGCCACTGCTCGATGGGGAAGGTGAAGGTAACGAGGTAGTCGGAGAAGGCGGCGATGAAAGCGGCGTACAGCGCCGCGGGCTCTATGGTGTCACTGGAGGCGAGTTGGATGTCCTGCATGCGCGCGAGTATCGCGCACCTCCTAGTGGACGAGCTCACCGATGCCGCGACCGGCGATGCGCCGTGACAATTCCGAGCCGCGGTCCAGCAGGAATCGGGTGAGCCGCTCGACGTAGTCAGGCCCCACGGCTTGTTGCACCGACGGGCGTTGCGACAAGGCCGCACGCCAGGCGCGCACACGCGGCATCTGCGCGAACAACTCCGGCTCACCCAATTGCTCGAACACGTCGAAGTAGCGAAACACCGGCCCGAAGACGGCATCGACGACGCAGAAGCGTGTGCCGGCAAAGAAAGGGCCGTCTTCGTGCAGC
>DATHWV010000066.1:0-105429 GCA_035460205.1 Ramlibacter sp. | reverse complement strand
TCGACCTGTGGAACAACCGGGAACTGCGCACCTCGCAGATGGAACTGGTCGAGGTCCAGGCCGACCGGTACGTGGTGCGGCTCAGCACCTCCGTGAGGCCCGAACCCGCGACGGTGTATTTCACGCCGCAATGGCAGCCCTGCCGCACCATGCAGAACAGCGACAAGGCCGTCTGCACGGGCTCGCTCAAATTCCCGATGCAGGTGGGCGACAAGCACACGTACGAAAAGCTGCCGTGGAACAACGGCAACGGCCACAGCACGGCCTCGTGCGAAGTGAAGGGCGAAGAGAAACTGACGCTGGCGGCCGGAACGTTCGACACGGTGCGGGTCGAATGCTCGGGGTTCTGGAACCGCGTCTACGGCGGAACGTTCAGCGGCAAGCAGTCGGAAGTCGCCTGGTACGCGCCCGCGATCAGCCGCGTCGTCAAGAACGAATTCACCAACTACGACGCCGGCGGAAAGCTCGACGTGCGCGAGCGCTCCGAACTGGTGGAGTTCGCGGCGAAGCCGTAGGACGGCCTACTTCGTCACCAGCGCGTTCAGGCGCGCCAGGTCTTCCGGCAGCAGCGTGCCGCTGGCCTGCCGCAGCTTGAGGTGTCCCAGCAGCACGCTGTAGCGCGCCTGCGCCAGGTCGCGCTTGGTCTGGAACAGCTGGCTTTGCGAGTTCAACACGTCGATGTTGATGCGCACGCCCACCTGGTAGCCCAGGCGGTTGGCCTCCAGCGCGCTCTGGCTGGAGGCCTCGGCGGCTTCGAGCGCCTTGACCTGGCTCTGTCCCGAGACCAGGCCGAAGAATGCGGTGCGAACCGATTGCGACACGGTGCGGCGCGTCGCTTCCAGGTCGGCCTGGGCTTTTTCTTCGAGCGACAGCGTTTCGCGGATGCGGTTCTGCGTGGCGAACCCGGCGAAGAGCGGCAGGTTGAACGAGACACCGACGCTGCCCGTGTTGTTGCGGGTAGGAACGCCGATCGTGGCGCTGCCGTTGGGGCTGCGGCTCGCGTTGTAGCTGGCCGTGAGGTCCAGCGTGGGCTTGTGCCCGGCCTTGGCCTTCTCGGTTTCGAGCTGCGCGATTTCCACCGCGGTCTTGGCTTGCTGGATCGCGGGGCTGTTCTCTTCGCCCTGCTGCACCCAGGCATTGACGTCGGCGGGCTGCGGCGCGGGCACGTTGACCGGCACCACGAGCGGATTGGGCTTGACGTCGGGCTTGCCGACCAGCGAGTCCAGGGAAATTCGCTTCACCCGCAGGTCGTTTTCGGCCGCTATTTCCTGGGCGATCACCAGGTCGTGACGCGCCTGCGCCTCGCGGGTGTCCGTGATGGTGGATGTGCCGACTTCGAAGTTGCGCTTGGCCGACGCCAGCTGCTCGCCGACCGCGGTCTTCTGGGCGCGCACGAACGCCAGCGTGTCCTGGGCGGCGAGCACGTCGAAGTACGCCTGACTCACACGGATGACCAGGTCCTGGCCGGCGGCGGTGAGCTGCGCCTGTGCCAATTCCACCTGCCGCTTGCCCTTTTGCCAGGTAGCGTAGTTCGCCGGCCGGTACAGCGGCTGGGACGCGCTGATGGTGGCCGACTGGGAGGTGAAATTGCGTTCCTGGGCGGCCGGCTTGACGCTGTCGAAATTCGAGCGCGTGACGCCCGCACCCAGGTTGGCAGACGGCAACATCCCGGCCTTGGCCTGTTCCGCCTTGAACAGGTTGGCATCGTACTGGGCCTTGGCGGACTGCCAGGTGGCGTCGTACGCGCGAGCCGATTCGTACAGCTCGAGCAGGCTTTCGGCATGCACCGGCCCGGCGAACGCCGCGGCCAGGGCCGCCGACAGGGGCAAGATGCCAAAAGAGGGCCGCAACGATTTCATGGATCCGTCCTTGTGAGAAAGAGTCTGCTTGGGGGTTTGGTGATCAATACCGGGGCACGGCGGGGTCGCGCTCGCCGGACCAGGCGTCGATGCCGCCGGCGATGTTGGCCAGGCGCTCGAAGCCATTGCCGGCCAGGAAGGCCGCGACGCGCTGGCTGCGATGGCCGTGATGGCACAGCACGGCGACCGGCTGTTCGCGGTCCAGTTCCTCCAGCCGCGCCGGAACCTCGTTCATCGGGATCGTGACCAGGGTGAAGCCCTCGGGCTGCACGCTCGCCGCCTGCACTTCCCAGCCCTCGCGCACGTCCAGCACCACCGGCTTGCTGCCGGCGGGTTGCTGCTGGAGCCAGTCGGCGAGGTCGGCCGGTCGAATTTGCGGGATCATCCGTCGAAATCTCTTTAGAAATGGAAGCGCGAGGGCTCGGGGAAATGGGCCAGGCGCGGCGCCACTGTGTCCCACGGCTGCGCCGTCGTGAACGAGGCCTCGCCGGTGCGGGTGACGATGGTGGCGCGCATCACCGGCTCGAAGCCGACGATCGCGGCCAGGCGGCCGCCAACCTTGAGTTGCGAGAGCAGCGCCTGCGGCACTTCGGGCACGGAGCCGGAAAGGACGATCACGTCGAAAGGCGCTTCGGCGGGCAAGCCCTTGGAGCCGTCGCCTTCGCGCACTTCGACGTTGGTGACGCCGGCGCGCTGCAGGTTCTCGCGCGCCGTGCGGGCCAGCCCGGGATCGATTTCCATCGTGATGACGCGCTGCGCGCGGTGCGCCAGCAGGGCGGCCATGTAGCCTGAGCCGGTGCCCACTTCCAGCACCTTGTCGTGGGGCAGCACGTGCAGGTCCTGCAGCAGCCGCGCCTCCACCTTGGGTTCCAGCATGCTCTGGCCCTGGCGCATCGCCTCGTCGGCGCCTTCCACCAGCGGGATCTGCATGTCGAAGAAGGCCAGTGCCTTGTGCGCCAGCGGCACGAACTCCTCGCGCCGCACCACCGACAACAGGTCGAGGATGGACTTGTCCAGCACATCCCAGGGGCGGATCTGCTGCTCGATCATGTTGAAGCGGGCTTGTTCGAGGCTGGCGGGGGCGTTCATGGTCTTTTCCTTGGGGGCGAGGTCACGGCAAATCGTCGATTTTAGAGGCGGGCACGGCCTGGGCCCCGCCACCCCCGCCGGCGCGCTTGCGCCGCCTCGAGAACCAGCCCGCCAGATCGTCCAGGTAGCAATAGACGACCGGCACCACCACCAGCGTGAGCAGCGACGAGGTGATCACCCCGCCGATCACCGCCTGTCCCATGGGCGCCCGCTGCTCGGAACCCTCGGTGAGGGCAAAGGCCAGCGGCACCATGCCGAAGATCATCGCCAGCGTCGTCATCAGGATCGGCCGCAGGCGCACCTGTGCGGCGTGCAGCAGGGCGTCCTCGCGGCTCATCGGCGCGTGTTCCCCGGCGGCCCCGTGCGTTCCCTCGCGCGAGCGGATCGCGAAGTCGACCAGCAGGATCGCGTTCTTGGTCACCAGGCCCATCAGCATCACGATGCCGATGATGCTGAACATGTTGAGCGTCGAACGGAACGCCAGCAGCGCCAGCACCACGCCGATCAGCGTGAGCGGCAGCGAGCTCATCAGCGCCAGCGGCTGCAGGAAGCTCTTGAACTGGCTGGCGAGGATCATGTAGATGAAGACGACCGCCAGCGCCAGCGCGCCGATCGCGTAGTTGAACGACTCCTGCATGTTCTTGGTCGAGCCGCCGAAGCTGTAGCGGTAGCCGGGCGGCCACGCCACGCCGTCGAGCACCTTGCGGATGTCGGCCGACACGTCGCCCGAGCTGCGGCCGAAGGCGTTGGCGTCGAGGTTGATCTCGCGGTTGAGGTCGCGGCGGTTGATCTGGTTCGGCCCGGTCGACGGGCTCACCTCGGCCACCTGCGACAGCCGCACGATGCGCGGCGTGCCGTCTCCGGCTGCCGTGATGTTGAGCGGCAGTCGCGCCAGGTCGGCCAGCGAGTGGCGGCTCTCGGGGGCGAGGCGCACGTTCACGTCGTAGTTCTCGCCGTCGGGCGCGCGCCAGTTGCCGACCGTGGTGCCCGCAACCAGCGTGCGCAGGCTGCTGGCCAGCGCGTCGACGTTGAGCCCGGCGTCGGCCGCGGCATCGCGCTTCACCTCGATCGACACCGTGGGCTTGTCGGGCTTGAGCGTGCTGTCGAGGTCGACCAAGCCGGGGATGTCGCGCAGCTTCGCGGTGATCAGCCCGGACAGCCGCGCCAGCTCGGTCAGGTCCGGCCCCTGGATCGAGAACTGCAGGCTCTTGCCGCCGCCGAGGTCGGTCTGGCCGATGTTGGTGACGGTGATGCCGGGGATGCCGGCGAGGCGCTCGCGCAGCGGCACGGCCAGTTGCGCCACGTCGCGCTCGCGGTCCTTGCGGTCGACCAGTCGCACGTAGACGGCGCCGTAGATCTTACCGAGCGCCTGCCCGCTGTTGATGGTGGTGACGGTGTAGCGCACCTCGGGCATCTCGCGCAGCACCTGGTCGATCTGCTTCGCGCGCTGCTCGGTGAGCTCGAGCGAGGAGCCGACCGGCGTGTAGAAGTTGAGCTGGGTCTCGGAGAAGTCGGCCTTGGGCACGAACTCGGCGCCGAGCATCGGGATGACGAAGAAGCTGCCGGCGAAGGTGGCGGCGGCCACGCCCAGCGTCGCGAGCCGGTGAGCGAGCGACCAGCGCAGGATGCGTTGGTAGCCGTCCGACAGCCAACCTGTGAAGCGGTCGAAGGCGCCGGTGACGCGCCCGATGGTCCGGTCGTACAGCGTGAGCGGCGGACCGCGGTGGGCGCCATGTGCTTGCGGGTCGTTCCACACGCTCGACAGCATGGGGTCCAGCGTGAAGCTCACGAACATCGAGATCAGGACCGCCGCGACGATGGTGAGCCCGAACTCGTGGAAGAACTTGCCGACGATGCCGCCCATGAAGCCGATCGGCAGGAACACCGCGACGATGCTCAGCGTGGTGGCCAGCACCGCGAGGCCGATCTCCTGGGTGCCGTCGAGCGCGGCCTGGTGCGGGCTCTTGCCCATCTGCACGTGGCGCACGATGTTCTCGCGCACGACGATCGCGTCGTCGATCAGCAGGCCCACGCACAGGCTCAGCGCCATCATCGTGATGGTGTTGATGGTGAAGCCGAACGCGTACATGAACAGGAAGGTGCCGATCAGCGCGATCGGCAGCGTCAGGCCGGTGATGACGGTGGAGCGCCAGGAGTTCAGGAACAGGAACACGATCAGGATCGTCAGCGCCGCGCCCTCGATCAGCGTGCGCTTGACGTTCGCCACCGATACGCGGATCGAGCGCGAGTTGTCGCGGTTGATCTCGGTGCGGATGCCCGGCGGCGTCACGTCGCTGGCGTTCTCCAGCGCGAGCTTGAGGCCGTCGACGACGGCGATGGTGTTCTCGCCCTGCGACTTCTGCACCGACAGCAACACCGTGCGCTGGCCGTTGTAGAGCGCCAGCGTCTCGAGCTCCTGCGGGCCGTCCACCACGTCGGCCAGTTGCCACAGCCGGATCGGCGCACCCGCGCTCAGGTTGTTGCCGGCAGCGCCCTTGCGCGCGACGACGATGTCCTTGAAATCCTCGGGCGTCTTCATGCGCGCGTTGATCTGCACCACGCGCTCCTGCTCGCGCGAGCGGATCGCGCCCATCGGCAGTTCCTGGTTCTCGCTCTTCACCGCGGCCAGCACCTGCTCCACGCTGACGCCCAGTGCCTCCATCGCCGCGGGCCGCAGGTAGATGTTGATCTCGCGCTCCAGACCGCCGATCAGCGACACCGCGCCGACGCCGCGCACGTTCTCCAGCCGCTTCTGCAGCACCTGGGTGGCCCAGGTGGTGAGCTCCTGGGTGCCGCGCCGTCCGTCGTCGGACAGGACCGCGACATTGAAGACCGGCTGGCTGGCCGGGTCGAAGCGCGAGACGCGCGGCTCCTCGACCTCGTCGCGCAGCAGCGGGCGCACCAGCGCCACCTTCTCGCGCACGTCCTCGGCGGCCTTGCGGCCGTCGACGTCGAGGTTGAACTCGATGATGACGACCGAGCTGCCCTCGTAGGAGCGCGAGTACAGCGAGTTGATGCCGGCGACGGTGTTGACCGCCTCCTCGACCTTCTTCGTCACCTCGCTCTCGACGATCTCGGGCGAGGCGCCGGGGTAGTCGAACTGCACCACCACGGTCGGGAAGTCGATGTTGGGGAACTGGTCGACCGACAGCCGCTGGTAGCTGAACAGGCCCAGCACCACGAAGGCGAGCATCACCATCGTGGCCATCACCGGGTTGGCGATCGAGACGCGGGTGAACCACATGCTGCAGACGCCGGCGTGCGCTTCTTCAGCGCGTGGCCGTGGCGGCCGACGAGGCCGATGCGGTGGACGGCGAGGCCGACTCGCCGATCGCCGGCAGCCGCACGCGGACGCCCTCGCGCACCGCCCCCACCGTGCCGCGCAGCACGGTGCTGCCGTCGGCGATGCCGGAGCGCACCTCGACCAGGGCCTCGTCGCCGCGCGCGGAGGCGTCACCCCGGAGGCCCAGTTCGACGCCGCGCTGCACCACCGATCCGTCCTCGATGGCCAGCACATAGGGACGGGCCTGGTCGATGCGCACGGCAGCCGCCGGCACACTGCTCGCGGTACGGCGCTCCAGCTCGATGCGGCCCTTCGCGAACAGGCCCTGGCGCAGGCCAGGCTGCGGTTCGACGGCGAGGTAGACCATCACCGCGCGCGTGCCCGCCTGGGCGGCCGGGTTGATGCGGGCCACGCGCGCCAGCACGGGCGCCGCGATGCCGTCGACCTGCAGGCGCGCCGCCGCTCCGATGCGCACTGCCCCCACGTCCTCGGGCGCGACCGCCGCCTCGATCTCGAGCCGGGACAGGTCGACGATCTCGATCAGCTTCGCATCGACCGACACGCGCTCGCCGGGCTGCACCGCTCGCTGAGACACATCGCCGGTGATCGGCGCGCGCAGCACCGTGTCGTTCTGGGCCTTGCGCGCCAGTTCCGCGGCGGCGTGGGCCGACTGCAGCGCGGCCCGTGCCGCGGCCGCGTTCGACACCGACGTGTCGAGCGCGTTCTTCGAGATGAAGCCCTGGTTCACCAGCGCCCGGTTGTTCTCCAGCGCGCGCTCGGCGATGTCCAGCTGCGCGCCGGCCTGAGCTGACTGCTCCTGCGCCTGGCGCAATTTCCAGGCGTACTCGGTCGCGTCGATGCGGCCCAGCACCTGACCCGTCGTGACGCGGTCACCCTCTCGCACCGTGAGCTGCTGCACCTCGCCCGCCACCTTGGCCTTGACGATCGCGGAGTTCACCGCCTTGATCGCACCGGTGATCTCGAGCGTGCGCAGCAGCTCGCGCGGCCGCACCACGGCCACGTCCAGCGGCGCGAGCTCGAGGGCCACGTCGGCGGGCCGCGCCAGCATGCGGCCCTGCTCGGCCTTGCGCGCCAACAGGCCGCGGCCCAGCGCCGCGCCCACCAGCAGCAGGACGATGGCGGCGCCGATCCACCACGCGGCCTTGCGCTTCATTCCTTGGCCTTCAGCTCGCTGCGGCGTGGGTCGGCGCGCGGCACGAGGCCGTTGAGCACGAGGTCGATCTGCATCGCGATCACACGCGGTGCGTCGAGCCGCCGGCCGAGGTTGGGGCAGGCGCCCATCGAGTGTTTGTGCAGCATCAGGAACAGCATCGGCGCCATCAGCGCATGCACCACGTCGTCGACCGCCACCGGCCGGAACTCGCCGCGGTCGATGCCGCGCTGCACGACGCCGCCGATCATGCGCTCGGCCGGCAGCACCACCTCGTCGAGATAGAACTGCGCGATGTCGGGGAAGTTGCGCACCTCCGAGATGATGAGCTTGCAGATGCCCGAGGCGCGGGTCTCGCCGATGCGGCGCCACCACTCGGCCATCAGGTAGGCCAGCAGCTCGGCCGTCGGTCCGTCGAAGCCGCGCACGATGTCCTCGCCCTCGGCGATCTCCTGCGAGATGTTCTCGCGGATCACCGCCTTCAGCAGCTCTTCCTTGCTCGGGTAGTACAGGTACAGCGTGCCCTTGGAGACGCCGGCACGCGCGGCGACCTCCTCCGAGCGCGTCGCGGCGAAACCCTTCTCGACGAACAGGTCGAGCGCAGCGTCGAGCAGTTCCTGCGGGCGTGCTTCCTTGCGCCGCTGGCGCGTGGAGGGGAGGGGATCGGCGGCTCGTGACATGGTTTTACTGACTGATCGGTCATTAATGTAGCGCCGGCCCGGGGGGAGGGTCAAACCAGGCGCTGCAGATCCTGAGCGCAGCGCCCAGGATGCCGGTGTGCGCCGCCGCGACTGTGCCTCGCCGGTGGCGATCCGGTAAAGATCGATGAAGCCTTCACGCATCCCTGCAATCGCGTGAGCCGGGGGCGCCGAGCTCAGAAGCCCGGCAGGGTCGGCGGCTAACATCGATCGCTTTGCCGCACCGGAGACGTTTTCTTGGACATCCTGCTGCTCGTCAAGGCCGCGATCATGGGCATCGTCGAGGGACTGACCGAGTTCCTGCCGATCTCGAGCACCGGGCACCTGATCCTGACCGCGTCGCTGCTCAACTTCACCGGCGAGATGGTGAAGGTGTTCGACATCGCGATCCAGACCGGTGCGATGTTCGCCGTGATCTGGGAGTACCGGGTGCGCCTGAGGGCCACGGTGGCCGGCATCACACACCAGTCGGTGGCGCAGCGCTTCGTGCGCAACCTGCTGATCGCCTTCGTGCCGGCAGTGGTGTTCGGCCTCGCGCTGGGCGGGCTGATCAAGGAGCACCTGTTCCATCCGGTGCCGGTGGCGACGGCCTTCGTGGTCGGCGGCCTGATCATCCTGTGGGTCGAGCGTCGCCACCGGGCGCTGTTCGGCGGGCGCGACCTCGAGGGCGGGCGCGTGGCGCGTGTCGAGACGATCGACGACATGAGCGCCCTCGACGCGCTGAAGGTCGGCCTGGTCCAGTGCGCGGCGCTGATCCCGGGCACCAGTCGCTCGGGCGCCACCATCATCGGCGCGATGCTGTTCGGCTTTTCGCGCAAGGCGGCCACCGAATTCAGCTTCTTCCTCGGCATCCCGACGCTGATGGGCGCCGGCGCCTACTCGCTGATCAAGCAGCGCGACCTGCTGAGCTGGGGCGACCTGCCGGTGTTCGCGGTCGGCGTGGTGTTCGCCTTCCTCAGCGCGCTGGTCTGCATCCGCTGGCTGATCCGCTACGTGTCGACGCACGACTTCACCGTGTTCGCCTGGTACCGCATCGCCTTCGGCGGCCTGGTGCTGCTGAGCGCCTGGGGCGGCTGGGTCGACTGGAAGGACTGAGAGAGGGCCGCGCTCAGCGCTGCCTGAAGCGCTCCAGCGTGGCGAGCACGATCCGCGTTGCGCCGTCCAGCGACGACGGCACACGGTGCGCCACGCCGAGGCTGCGGGTCAGCGCCGGCCGCAGCGGGATCAGCTGCAAGGGATCGGTGCCCGCGGCCACCGCGACCGCCGAGCTCTCCATCGGCAGGATCGCGGCGCCGTAGCCGGCGGCCACCAGGCTCTTGATCGCCTCGGTGTAGTTGAGCTCGATGCGTGCACGTGGCGCGTGGCCGGCGGCGGCGAACCACTCCATCGTCATCCGGTACATCCGCGTCGTCGCGTCGTTGAAGATCAGCGGCTGCGCGGCCAGCCACTTCGGCGTGGCCGCCTTCGGTACCTGCCAGCGCGGCGGCACGAACGCCATCATCGGGTCGTTGCGCCAGTGCGTCACCACCAGGTCGCGCACCGGCGGCTGCGGTAGGGCGATCAGGCCGATGTCCAGCGTGCCGGCGGCGGTGGGCGAGACCCGCCGGCTGCCGCGCACGACCAGCGGCGTTCCGAGCCGGGACTCCAGCTCGCTGACGTGCAGGCTGACCGTGGGTTGCGCCATGTCGGCATGAACTTTCGAGGAGTGCTTGCCATGACACCGAATTCCGACACCGGACCCGGCCTGCGGCCGTCTCTGCTGCTCCGGCTGCGCGCGGCGTTGTCGACGCGCCGCCGGCGCCTCGCCGCCGAGCGTGAACTGCAGGCCCTGTCCGAGCACGAACTGAAGGATCTCGCTGTCGGCCGCTCGGAGATCCCGGCATTGGCGCGGGCGCCTCGTTAGCGTGAAGAGGCCCTGAGAGCCTGGCTGACGGACGAGAGGCCGGGGCTCTGCGCGTGCCTGGCGTTGAACCTGAGCAGGATGGCCGCGACCCGTTCCCCATGACGAAGGGCGGACTTTCGTCCGCCCTTCGTCACAGCTCAAAATTCCAGACTCAGTCGATCCGGCGCACTCGTTCGTGTTGAGACGAACGGATCACTGGCATTGCGAGGGAACCTCATTGAACATCGAGGTGGAGAGCGAGGTGTCGCCCCACACGTTGCTCACCAGTTCCACCGCACCGCAGTTGCCGCCGTTCCACCACGGATTCTGGGCACCGTTGGAACTGTTCACCCAAGCACGGTTGCCGGTGACTGAGTGCCCGCTGCACGAACCGCCGCCTTGGCTCCACACGTACAGGCCGACATTGGTGTAGGTCGCCGCCCGGTCCATGTAGATCCGATTGGATTCGACGTCGATGTTCGTTCCGCCCGCCACGCCGATCCCGACGTTGCGCACGTTGACGATGGTGTTGTGGTGCACCCAGGCGTTGCCGCCCGAAGCTCCATCGCCGACCATGATTGCCGTGCCGGAGTTGCTGGTGGGGGAACCACCTCGCAGACGGTTGTACGCGATCTCGGTGCGGTCAGTCGACAGGCCGCCGGAGTCGTACATGTTGATGTGGTCCTCGACATTGCTGTACGTGGCGCCTTGGACGTCGGACACGTTGCACGTGACCTTGCTGCCGCTCGTTCCCGACTTCACGCCGTTGAATTGCACCATCTGGCCGCGGGGGAAGGGGCCGCGGATGTTGGTGACGCGGTTGCGATCGAAGATGATGGGATGGCGAGCCCCGGCAGCGTACAGAGCGGTGGCCATGTCGTGGATGTAGTTGCGCTGCACGGTGATGTTCGACGCGCCGCTCTGGATGTCGATGCCCTTGGCGCTGGTGTCACCCGGTTGTCCGCAAGGTCCGATTTCGGAGTCGCGGATCGTCACGTTGGTCACGCCGGTCGGAATGGTGATGCAGGAGCCGCTCGACGAGGTCACGCGCACTCGTTCGATCACCTGGCCCGTGCGCGCCGTGATCGGGCCCGAGGCGGTGAACGATGTGACGCTCGGGCCGGCTCCACCGGACACCGGCGAGGCCGTCGAAGGGGTCGTCGGCGTGGTGACCGCAGGTGTTTCGACCGCGGGCTTGGAGACGGTGGGTGCCGTGACGGCGGGCGCCGTTGTGGTGGTCGTCGTCGCGCCGTTGTACCAGCAACTCTTGTCCTGTCCGACGGCAGGGTCGCCGAAGGTGCTGTTGTTGCAGGCGACACCGCCGGTATAGGTTCTGGTGACGTACTGGCTCGTGGTGCCGTAGCGAACCGAGCGGGTGCCGGTGAAGGCGCAGCGCTGGTTCTCGTCGGCGCACTCGGTCCAGGTCGCGGTGCCGGAGGTGGTCGGGGTCGGCGACGGCGTGGGGGTTACGGCAGCCGTCGTCGTCTGGCCGACCCAGCACGTCTTGGTCAAGCCGTAGGCGGGATCACCGAAGGCCGCGTTGCCGCAGGCGACGCCGCCCGTGAACGAGCGTGTGACGTAGTTCGTCGCGGTGCCGTAGCGGACCGAGCGTGTCCCGGTGAACGAACAGGTCTGACGTTCGGCGGCGCAGACGGTCCAGGTGGTCGAGTCGGTCGCCGCCGCCGTGCTCACCTTGCTGTCGGCGTCCAAGGCCGCTGTGCTGCTGTCGGCCGGGGCGTCCAGTGCCGTTGCTGTGTCTGCGGAACCGCCACCACCGCCACCGCCGCAAGCGCTCAGCAGAACGGCGGCCGAGGTCAGAGCCAGGATTGAGGCCGCACGTGAAAACCAGCGGTCGTTGCCGCTGGAATGCATGTGAGAATAATTATATTGGTAAGGCTGCTTGTCAAATTGTGCGTGGATAACAGAGGCGGCGGAAATGAGTTTCATGCGAATTAATCTCGAAATACACGCAGACAATTGATGCCGTACACGTTGGATCACTAGTTAATGCACCTTGTGAAGCACCTAAGGCACAACCGATGATTGAACTTTCGCATCGATCGGCGGAGGGGCTGTATCGAGATCCGCGTGGAGGTAACAAGGCGAACACTCGGGTTCGCTGCGGGACGGCGGATCGGTTGCGACCTGCGATGTCGACATGCCGAAGAACGGCAGGCATGCAGGTCCGTCGGCGGCGCGCACTGGCGCTGCGCTCGCGCCAAAGCTGGCGAGCTGCTGACGACTCCCCCTAGGTCAGGGGGTGGGTGGGCTCGGGCGCTTTGCGGCGCGGGTCGCCCTCACAGTTGAGAACGAAAGCGTGGCCTTCGTTACGAGTCCCCCCGCCGGGGCGCGGTGTGGAATTGTTACAACTCTCCACGTTCTGTTTCGTGATGGGTGCCCCGGGTTCCTGTCTCCGTGCGGCGGAGCGGCGGCTCGCCGGACGGCCGCTCGAATTCGTCTGACAAAATTCCAATCGAAGACAACCGACTCAAGGCCATGCGCATCCTCATAGTTCACAACGCCTATCAGCAGCGCGGAGGGGAGGATGCGGTCGTCGAGTCGGAGACCCAGTTGTTGCGTTCTCGAGGCCATGACGTCCGAGCATTCGTCCGTCATAACAACGAGATCGAAGGCATGGGCAAAGGCGCATTGGCGCAGCAGACCTGGTGGTCTCGGGAGTCCGTCGAACGAATCGATCAATCGATGTCAGGCTGGCACCCGGATATCGTGCATGTCCACAATACATTTCCTCTCATTTCGCCATCGATATATTGGGCGGTAGCAAGGAAAGGCATACCTGTTGTTCAGACCTTGCATAACTTCCGGTTGATTTGCCCGCAGGCGATGTTTTTGCTTGAAGGACGGATCTGCGAAGATTGCGTCGGGCATTCCACGTGGAGATCCGTCACACGCGGGTGCTATCGGAAGTCCAAGCTGCAAAGTGCCGTACTGACGGGGATGCTCAGCCTGCATCGATCGATCGGCACATACAAAAACAAGGTCACTCGATATATTGCGTTGAACGATTTTTGCCGCCGGAAGTTCGTCGAAGGAGGACTGCCGGCGGACAAAGTTGTCATCAAGCCGAATTTCGTGGATTACGCTGCCCCGCAGGGCACTGAACGTGACGGTTTTCTGTTCGTGGGCCGTCTTTCGGCAGAAAAGGGGACGGGTGTTCTGGCCGAAGCTGCGCGCCAGGTGCCTGAGGTATGCCTACGCATTGCGGGGACCGGCCCGGAAGCTCACCAGCTCCAGGATGTGCCCAACGCAAATATGTTGGGCGCGCTGGGAGGTGACGATGTCCGCCAGCAGATGGAGACGGCCACGGCGCTCGTCTTGCCGAGCATCTGGTACGAGAATTTTCCGCGGACGCTCGTCGAGGCCTATGCCGCCGGGCTGCCCGTGATCGGCAGTCGGTTGGGCGCATTGGAGGAGCTGATCGAGGACGGTGTGACGGGCCTGCTATTCGAACCAGGCAATGCTGACGATCTGGCGAGCAAGATTCGATGGGCGCACTCGAACGCCACTGCAATGGCAGAAATGGGGTGTCGTGCGCGGGCGCATTACGAGAATAACTTCACAGCGACGAGAAACTACGAGCAATTGATCTCGATATATGAGGAGGCAATTGCTGCTGCTCGATCTGAGTAGGAGTTTTAGTTGACCAAAACTAGGGATGGCGTTGCGAAAACCACGAGGGCGAGAGTCTGACGGGGCGTCGTCCCCCTCGGTTCAGGGGCGCCGCGCACCGGACCGCCGTGCATAATGGCTTCGTCAATTGCCTTGTACTGTGTGGTGCCGGGCGCTTTGCCGGATTCGCTTGCCGGCAGATCATGGGCGAGATGTGCAGGCCTATGTCAACGTGTAAGCGAGCTCCCGAAGGTTCAACAACGTGACCTCAAGTCGTATTGCGGTAGAAGAATGCGATGCCGGCAGATTGAGCTCGGCCGATGTCGCGTTCCCAGAACCTGGGAAGGTCGCCGCCATGCGGGTCGCAATTGAAACCCCGGCGGCGAGCTTGATTCGACGACTTCAAGTCATCAGGTTTCCGCTTGTGGTGAGCGTCATTTTTCACCACAACGGCATGGGAACGGTCCGCTTGGCCGACGGCATTAATATGTCGGCGGGCCCGCTTTCGGTTTGGGCGCAATTCATACAGGGTTTTATTTCGTATGGATTGGGTGGCATCCGGATGCCAACATTCTTTCTGATCAGCGGTTACCTGTTCTTCACGGGGTTCGATCGTGGAGGTGATTGGTTATTCAAGAAGATGTCCAGTCGAGCGCGGAGTGTTTTGGCTCCGCTCATTGTCTGGAATGCGATTGCAATTCTTTTGCTGCTTGCAGCGCAGAACGTCGGTCCGACGCGGGTATTTTTTTCGGGGTCGGGAGCGTGGAGTCAGCCGATCATCGAATTCGGATGGTTTGATTACCTCAATGCTTTGCTCGGCATCAGCAGGGACCCAATCCTTTATCCGCTCTGGTTTTTGCGCGATCTCTTTTTGATGTGCTTGCTCGCGCCGCTGTACTTCGTGCTGCCGCGCTTCGTCCAGTACAGTCTGATCGCGATGTTTGGGGTACTCTGGCTGCTTGATGCGTGGCCTTATGAGGTTCCCACTGTGCAGGCTTGTTTCTTCTTTGCTTTTGGCGCTTCTGCGGCGATGGCCAAGAAGAATCTGTTCGTGATGGACCCGTATCTGAAGTGGGTCTGTGCTGTGCTATCGGTGTTGGTGATCGCCGGTGCACTTGTGCCTGCCGACGGGCCGGTCGCCTCAACCTTGACCCACCTGAAGCATCTAGCGGGTGTGATCGTCGTGCTGACGATTTCTCAGTACCTGCTCCGCATGCCGAAAACAAGTTCGCTGTTGATACGGCTTTCAGCGCCTAGCTTCTTGCTTTTCGTTGCGCATGAGCCTCTGCTCACGATCGTGCGCAAGACGATGTACGTCCTGTTCGTGCCGAATTCCAGCGCGGCGGCGCTGTCGATTTATTTCGGCGCGGTGGCGTGCACGGTCTTGCTGATCCTGGGGGCTTACTATCTTGCTGAGCGTTATGCGCCGCGAACGCTCTCCGCGTTGACGGGCGGCCGATCAGCGTGACGCGGTTGAAGAGGAGCCGCTGGCGCGAGAGGCTCCTGCTCCAGCTGCGAACGTTGGGCGCAAAAAGCGGAACTTGAACAGGCCTTCGAGACCCGCGCGAATCACGAACACCAAGGAGCGTGCGTAGCGGGGGGCGCGCAGCCGCGGCTCCCGAACCAACCGGAACACCCACTCGAGGCCGATCGCCCGGAAAATGGGTGGTGCCCAGGGAACCGTTCCTGCGTGATAGTCGAAGGCGGCGCCGACTCCGATCATCCATGGAGCGTTGACCCGCCCCACATGCTCTTGGATCCAGGTTTCCTGTTTTGGCAATCCGAGGCCGACCCAGACGATGTCCGGTTGCGTGGCGTTGATCCGATCGACGATGGATTGATCTTCTTCGACGCTCAGCGCCTTGAACGGCGGTGAATACGTGCCGCAGACGATCAGTTCAGGATATCGAGCTGTCAAACGTGCCGCCATTTGCTCCGCGACGCCGTCTTTGCCACCGTAGAAGAAGTGCCGCCATTTCCTAGCCTGCCCGTAGTGTGAGGCCGCCAGTTGCAGGTGCGGGCCCGTGACGCGCTTGACGCTGTGCCCCCACGCCCAGCCCGCAACGACCACGCCGACCCCGTCGCACAAAGAGAAATCGGCCGTCCGGATGTGGCGTTCGATCACCGGGTTGTGGAGGCCGTGGTAGAGCGTTTCGGTGTTCGTGATGGACACGATGTGGCCGGCGGATTTCTCAGCGATCTCACGCGCCATGGCCTCCAGCACCTCCGCCTCGGTGGCCGTGCTGATGGGAAGGCCTGCGATCAATGCATTTTTCATTCTGTGTCCACGCCGAACATTTGATCGTTGCGAAGTCGGCTGCAACGAACCGCCGCGCCGCGTTTCGTCTCTGCCGAAGACCGTTTCAGCGATAGGCGATATACCCGGCCACGACCGCCGCGCCACCTGCACCGGTGAGCGAGAAGGCGCCGCCTACCTCGGGCGTCGTGCCACCGCTCACCGGGCCGAAGAAACGGTTGCTGATGCCGCCGCTCAGGCCGCCGGCAATGGTTCCGGTCGCGTAGTTCTCTTCGCCGGCGGTTCCGCTGATGTTGATGACGGAAACGAAGCTGACAGGCACCGGAGTCGCGGTTCCCGACACCACGCAATTGAAAACCGTGACCGTGACCGTGCGCGCCGCGTAATCCACCATGACCGTTGCGTCACCCGTGAAGTTTTCTTGGTCCTGGACGCCGTCCGGTGCGTACGATCCGTACACGAATCCGTCGTAGCTGAAGGTGCCCGACGCGGGTACGGTGGCCGGATCGGTGACCTGGCCGTAGGTGACGACGCCAGAGCGGGCCGTGTTGTGCTCGAAGCTGCCCGGGACCGACCACTCCGCCAGATCGACGGTGTCGCGAGTGGCCCAGTAGCCGATGTTGCTGTACTGGTAGCTCCACTGGACGATCTCGCGCACGCCCTTGGAGCCGGGGAAGGGCACGCCCACACCATTGCCGCCGGGCAAGAAGCCGCCGCCGGGCGCGTCGCCAGCATGGATGTCTCCGTCTTCGTGTAAGCGTTGGCCGCCCAGGACGTCAGGGCGGACTCCGCCGGGCCAACTGCCTGCAGTGAAGTTCAGTCCGGTTGTTTCCAGCTCCGTCGCGCACGGCGGCGTGTCGCAACGCGCCGGGTCGGTACGCGGGAAGTAGCGGTTGTTGGCGTAATGGGCCTGCGTGCCGTTCGCCCCGAGCGTTCCAAAATCGTAGAACCCCAGATCGCTGGTCGGCGGCAACGTGCTGTAGACGAGCGCGCCACTGCCGCCGAGTTCGACCCGGCTGGTCGACAGCGAATCGAGCGGCCCCGTGGGGTCGAACAACTCGATGATCTGCGGCCGCTCGCTGGTGGCGTCCCATCGGATCCCCATGTTCTTCAGCAGCAGCGCCACCTTGTCCGGATTGCCGCCGGTCCGGTGCGAACGGATCTCGGCCGTACCGCCCGTGGCCAATGCCAACCCGGTTGCAATGTTCGCGTTCGTCGGATTGAGGACATCGCCCGTCGAGCGGCCGTAGACCTGAACGCCCGAGCGGGTCAGCGCCACACCGTTGTTGGTTCTGAGGATGTCGGCGCCGCTGCACTGATAGCTCACGCCTTCCACGCAGCTCATCGTCAGCGGAGTTGGAGCAGGCGCAGGGGCCGGAGCGGGTGCAGGGGCCGGAGCGGGTGCAGGAGCCGGAGCGGGTGCAGGAGCCGGAGCGGGTGCAGGAGCCGGAGCGGGTGCAGGAGCCGGAGCGGGCGCAGGAGCCGGAGCGGGTGCAGGAGCCGGAGCGGGTGCAGGAGCCGGAGCGGGTGCAGGAGCCGGAGCCGGAGCGGGTGCAGGAGCCGGAGCGGGTGCAGGAGCCGGTGCGGGTGCAGGAGCCGGTGCGGGTGCAGGAGCCGGAGCGGGTGCAGGAGCCGGTGCGGGTGCAGGAGCCGGTGCGCCGTCGCCGCCGCCGCCGCCGCATCCCGAAAGAACACCCATGGTCAGCATCAAGAGGCTGGCGGTTGAATTGATCCTGTTCGTGCTTTCCAAGTCGACTCCAGCGGTTTTCTATTTATTGGTCTTTGCCAACGACGGCATTGGCTTGATGGCGGCGAAAGATCGGTTGAGACGCGCAGGCCTCGACGCCGTTCGCAAAGTTGACGGCCATGTTCTGGATGGTGTACTGGGCGGCGCTGCGCTCGCAGCCGGCCCGCAGCCGATCCAGCGCCGCAGTGTCGGTGAGGATCGTGGCGACCGTGGACGCGTAAGCCTCGGCCGAGTTCGCGGTCATGATGCCGTTCACGCCGTCCTGCAGGTACGCGATCTCGGGGCTGTGGAGGCCGCAGTCCGTGGTGATCATCGGCGTGCCGAGCACGAAGGCATCGAGGATGCTCAGGCCGACCAGGCCCGGATTGATCATGACCTTGGCCAGGCCGATCAGATCGACCTTCTCCTGGCCCTTTCGGATGCCGAGGTAGGTGGCCCAGGGGTGGGCGGCGCAGAACGACTCGACGATCGAGCGTTGTGGGCCGTCGCCGACCACGAGGAACTCGAACCCCGGGACCTTGTCGTGGATCTGTTGCGCAGTGGCCAGCATGAACTCGATTCGCTTCTCTTCGTAGAGAGAGCCAACGTAGATGCCGACGGCATCGCCCTTCACGCCAATGCGGGCGCGCAGCGAATCGAGCGACTCGCGGCTCGTTCTGGCTTTCAGCGTCTGGAGCTCCACCGTATCGACGGAGTTGTTGAGCGTGGTGATCCGGTCGGCGGGGAAGCCGCTTCGCAGGATGAGCGGCACGCTCATGTCGGTGTAGCCGAACCACCAGTCCGCGCGCTTGGCGCTGATGCGCTTGAATCGCTCCCGCCAACTGTCCGTCGTGCCTTGCAGGTTGGCGCCGTGGCCCCACAGGCCCACGCGCACGTCGTCCGATCGGAAGAACTGCAGCGGAATGTTGTTGACGAGCTTGTTTTCCGGGGTGACGACGACCATCGCCGCGTCGCGGATCAGATGGCTGAAAGGTTGCCAGCAGAGCCGCCCACCGAACAGGTAGCGCGTCTCCAGGGATTCGGCCCAGGCGATCGATCCGCTGTCGTTCTTGATCTGCTCTGCAGCAGTGCCCACGCCGTGGGCCAAGCGCAGATCCCAGCCTCGGCGGTTCAACTCCACGCGCAGTGCTTCGAAATAGGGGACGCGGTAGTGCGGCAGCCGGCGTTGGACCACGAGGACCGACCTGCGAGCGCCTTGGCGCAATTCCATTCCGTCGGGCCGGGCGCCAGTATGATCTTCGCCCTTCGCGAGGGGCAAGCCCTTGCGCTTGGACGTCAGGTCACTGAAGGCCGAAGCACTCATACGGCGAACCGGCGTGCCGATTCAGCAAGATGGCGTACGCCGGGCACGCGAATGAGTCCGGGATGGGTCGCGCAGAGTTGCTCCAGCAACTGCAAGAGTTGCTTGCCCAGAACCATCGTGGGCGCCAACGCGAGTGCTCCGATGATCACGGCAGAGGCGACCGCGACTCCCAATAACAGATGGACCAGTGCAGGTCCGCCAGGCAGGTAGGCGGCGTGGGCCACATTCACTAACGCGCCCACGCCTCCCGCAATGGCGGCGAGGAAGACCGGTCCGCGCAGCGCTTGGCCCACTTCGGCGTAAGAAAGATCGATTCGCTTCATGAGCGCAGCGTTCATCCAGAACCAGCGCACGACGAAAACGAACGCCAATCCCCATGCTACCGCCACGATGGACCACTGGGATGTGACCAAAAGCACCGGGACCATGAGGATGAGCGTGAACGCCTTGACGTTCAACTCCACGCCAGGATCTCCTCGCCCGGTCAGGACCGGGCCACAGAGCGCCTCGATGGAGTGCGCGATGGCGCCCAGCGCCAGCGGCAGCAGCAGCGGCGCAGCACTGGTCCACTTCGAGCCCAGCAGCAGCGTGACAGTGGGCTCCGCCATCACGCCGATGAACAGAAACGTCGGGAACACGATGGCGGCCACGCCGGCGATGACCGTCAGATAGGCGCGCCGAAGGCCCGCATCGTTGTCCTGCGCGCGGGAAGCCAACGGCAGCAGCACAGTCTGCAGATTGCGTATCAGATGGTCGGACGGCGTCTTCACCAGATTGTTGGCGACCGTGAACTGGCCCAGGGCGCCGGCCCCGAATGTTCTGCCCACGATAACGTGAGCCGTGCTGTCGATCGCCCAATTGACCACGTTGGTCAGCATGATCACGTTGCCGAAGCGAGTGATCGAAAGCTTTCTGAACGGGTTACCGATGCGCACGGCGCGCGGTGAGTAATAGATCATCACGATCAGTGTGATCACCGTGCACCCGTACCACGCCAGCACCAAGCTCCACACGCCGAGGCCCAACGCGGCAGCGGCGACGCCAATGATCATGTAGCCGATGATGTAGGCGCCCAGCGCAGACAACTGCACGACCTTGAACTCGATATCACGGCTCAATATCGCCGTGGCGGCCGAGATGCCTGCGCTCACGATCAACGACGGTGCCATGGCGCGTATGACGGGCGCCGCAGCAGGATTGGCGAAGGCATGCAATGCGATCTGATCGGCCAACACGAAAATGATCAAAGAAGCCAGTGCACCCACCAGCATCAAGCGCCCACACGAAACGGCGATCATCTCGTCCGTCAAGTCCTGCGTTTGAATCAGGGCATGCTGCAGTCCCATTTCCACAATCAGCGATACCAGCGACACCGTCAGGAACGCATAACCGAACGTCCCGAACGGTTCCGGGCCTAGCAGTCGCGCCAAGATGATCTGACTGGCAAACGTGGCGACGATGCGCCCGATCGTGCCGATGTAGTTCCATTTGAGGGCGCGGAAGGCGCGCCCCGTAATGCTGGAAGCTTCGCTCATGACACGCCCGCTTGGAAATGGCCGTTGTCCCGCGGCGACGCGGGTTGAAGGGCATCAAGATGTGCAGACACGCTGCGGACCGGCAATCCTTGCTCCCGCGCGTACTGCGTCAGGCGCTGGAGCATGGCCGTGTGATCGGGCGTATGTTCCGTCGAGCTTGGGTGCAGCATCAGAATGATCCAGCGCGGTTCGCTGAGCGCGGCATCGATCATGTCTCGGTACCAGTGCTCGGAAGGGGCATGCTGGCTGGCATAGGCGCCGAATGGAACGCGACGAATGGCGTATCGATTGATACGTTTCCCCGAATTCACACCGAACCACGTCGACACGCCAGCGCGGAAGAACGGCGCCAAGGCCTGGCGAATCCGTCGATTGTTGTTGCCGCAGGGATAGACGACGGTCTGCGTCGACAAACCGTGGTCTCGCAGCCTTGTCAGCCCGTCTGCAACCTTATCCGTCAGCTTGCTGAGCGGGCGGATATCCGTGAACGGCGAATGATCATTGCCGTGAAAGGCAAGCTCGTGACCGCGGGCCTGGATATCGCGCAGCGCAGCGTAATCAAGAAACCCGTCGGTGCCGATAAGATCGGGGGAGACCGAGATTACGCCCTTGAGATTCTGAGAGTCGAGCACTGAAACGATATCTTGGTCGCGCAGGGCGCCGTCGTCGCACGTGATCGTCAATGCGGACAAATCAAGAGATTCGAGGCGCTCGAAGTCCCGCAGACCGGCAATTCGCTCCTCCATCCGATCCGCGAAATGAGCCGGTAAGCGCCCCTTGATGGCATTGACGATGCGATTCATAAAATGCCAGTTAGATTTGACTACATAGACAATCGACAACTAAGGAGTCGATCGGGGGTCATTTTGAGTGGTGGGTGATCATTCTTTGCGCATCCACCACCGCGTAATCTCCGCAAACATCGAGCGCGTGCAAACCATATTGAAACGGCCCTTCGGTTTGCGGCGTCCAATCGCACAATAGCTTTTCTTGGTATTCTGTCGCGGTCAGGTTTTCGATCGAATAAAGTACCAGGCCATGTCCATAACCGTTTCTCCCGTCTTGCGCAGGGCGAATTATTTGACCATCTTGCTCGAAAATCATTCCGGCCATTCTAGAGCCGAACAAACCCGTTTTGATGGGATTAAGGGGGTGCGAAACAAATTCGCCTGAAATTGAATCTGACCAAAACAGATGGAGATTATCGTCGACGCATGGAACAGCGCTGCGCGTGACGAAGAGCCACCATTTGCCGTCATGCCAAAAAAGCACGGGATCAAGGCCCGGAAAACTTGGCAGCAAGTCGCGATAGTGGGTCCACGCATGCGGGAAGGCGGTGGCGCGATAAAGGCGCACGGCTCCGCACTCACCTTGTTCGGGCAGCATGAACCAGTCTCCATCCCGTCTGAACACGTTGGGGAATGACAGGTGGTGGGGCTCGCTGAGCACTTGCTGCGGCGCCATCAATTCGCCGGTGCGAGGCTCAAGCCGCGCGGCGTAAAGCGTCGCCTTGGTGTCGGTGAACAGCATGTGCTCATAGAAAAGCCAGTGCTCGTCCCCGTCTTCCACCAGGCAGGGGTCTGCCATGATCCCGTCTGCCGGCGGCGTGATCCACTGTACGTCTTGCCAAGGGAACGGGCCATCCGCGCGAATGCTCGACCGCGGCAGTGCACCGATCATCCATTGCTGGCGCTCCTGACGGCCGAGCCGCCATTTGATCGACGTCCAGAGGCTGCGCGCGAACGGATCGAGCAACCACGAAAGCGTCCTTCGCACTCCCGGACGGGAACGGGTCGTCAGCCTCAAGTTGATCGGTTGGCCGGCTGCACGGCTCGCCACACCTTGTCGCGTGAGCGCGATGGCGGCTCTGGAAATCTCATCGCCGTTGCTCCAGGGGCGCGTCGTGCTGATGCGAATCTCCGCTTCGCCCAGCAACTCACCGACAGAATTGCCCGGCTCTGCTCGGACCACGAGCACCCGCACCCGATTGCATCCAGCGATCGCACTGTCCAGCCCGGTGCGATGCCCGCCCAGTCGGAACTGCTCGAGGCCGTCATCGATCAAGAATTCAATGCAGTGGCGCTGCTGGCTGGCAGAAGAAAGGTTGATCGCTACTGAAGCCGCGTCCGATGCGTTCCACTCCGATCGAAGCGCGTCTGCCAGCTTGGAGGCATGAGGTGCGGGCTGCGGATCCAGAAGTATTTCGGGTTTCATGTTTCCACTTTGGCCGCGACGCCTCTCCCATAGACCCACGCCAAACAGGGTGCGAGTGCCCGGGTTTTGACCGGCAGTCGCCGGGGATCGGCCGAAAGGCGGCGCAGGTCTCTGCGCCTGCGCCGCAGCGAGAACGCAGGGGCCTCGCCGCGAGGAATTCTCAGCGAAGCACGATCTGAGCGCCGCACATGGCGACCGTGGCGCTGTATGGATAGGTGAGGATGGTGCCGGACGTGTTGCGTTCTTCACGGCTCACCTTGCAGGACAGCTCCGCAATCCGGGTCGGCTTGTAGGTAATGCCAAGGCCGAAGAGGTGGGTGCGGTCGCTCTCGTCGACGGTGACGCCGCCTGTGTTAACGAGCGAGCGTCTCGCATAGCGGCCGTCGGCGTCGAGCGCGATCTTCGACGTGATGTCCCAGATCGCACCGATCTGGAGTGCCGTGGTCAACCGACTCGTGTCGCCGACCGCCGCACCGTTGCTGGTGCCGAACGACAGGAACGACGATTCGAAGCCGGTATCCCTGCTCAGTCGAGTATCGAAACGCAGTTTGCCCGTGGGTTGCCATTCCCATCGGATGCTGCCTGTAGTGCCGCTGAAGTCACGACTTGTTTGTGCGTCGTTCTCCTGCTTGCTCAAGCTAATACGGGCGTTCAACGTGCTGGCCCCCGACGGAATCCATTGGGCCGTCAGGTCCAGATCGCGCCGCGTGTACTTATCTTCCTCGTAGACGCCTGGCGAGATGAGTACGCCTTGTGGGTACTTGCCATCGGTGTAGCGCAAGCCCGCGCCTAGGCGGAGGGCGCCGCTCAAGCGGTAAAGCAAGCCGGCGCGAACCGAATCCGAGGAATTCTCTTGCGCGGTGAAGGCTGAAGCACTGTAGTCCAGCGAGCGGTGGACATACTCGCCTTCGATCGCCAGGATCGCCTCGCCACCATACTGTGCTCGTGCGAGGAATTCTCGGGCCGTCTCCAGGTTCCGTTCAGTCACAACCGTTGCATCGAGATTTTGTTGTGAGCGGGCGCGGCTCGTGCCGTAGCGCAACGTGCCGGACAAGCGATCCAATGCCGACCAATCCACGCCGGCGTTGAGGTCGTAGCCCGTGTTGCTGAGCGTGTCCAGGTCGCGGAACTCGATCCGTCGCACTGTTGCATCTGCGAAGTAGCGTTGGCGGCCGAAGGGCTTGTCGATACCGGCCAGCACAAAGGCGTTCGTGTACGAGTCGCTTTGGTCTTGCGGGCTGCCTTCTGGCGCACGGAACACGTTGGAGTCATGCCCAGCGGAGACGCCGGCACCGAAATACAGCGGGCTGCGTTCTGCAAACGCGCCGGATGCAAGGCACAGCGTCACTGCGGCAACGAGTGCGGAGCGGCGAGCGTGTGCAGGGGTGGCGAGCACGTGGAGCGATGAAGCAGGCATTTCAGTGGTTCTCCGGTAACGTGGCGGATTCGGGCAGATCGGGCACCCGGGTTCAGCAAGCGCGCAGGGCCTGGCTCAAGCGCAACGGGGCTATTCTGCTTTATCGCCTTGTGCCAGGGTATGCGTGGCCGGGCGTTCGACCATCGGAACGTTGCGCAGCGGCCACCGAGGGCACACGCGGCAAGTCAGTAAGCGTTCCTGTCGAAGAACATCATGCGGACCGTCCGGATGATGATCTGCAGATCAAGAGCGAGCGACCAGTTGCGCAGGTACTCCAGATCGTATTCGACACGGGCTTGCATTTTTTCGACCGTGTCCGTTTCGCCACGGAAGCCGTTGACTTGGGCCCAACCCGTGATGCCGGGCTTGACCTTGTGTCGAACCATGTAGGCCTTGATCAACTCGCGGTACATCTGATTGTGGGCGACCGCGTGAGGGCGCGGACCGACAATACTCATGCGGCCCTGGAGCACGTTGAAGAACTGCGGCAACTCGTCCAGCGAAGTGCGTCGGATGAAGGCGCCGAACTTCGTGATACGGCTGTCGCCTTTGGTAGCCTGCTTGATGACGGCACCGTTGTCTTGAGTGGTCATCGAGCGGAACTTGTAGACAGTGATCTCGTCTCCGTCGAGACCGTTGCGCTTTTGCCGGAAGATGATCGGGCCCGGCGAACTGAGCTTGACGCCGACGGCGACGGCGATCAGAACCGGCGAGATCAGCACCAGAATGATCGACGCGATCATCATGTCGCTGACCCGCTTGACCAGATCGTTTGTGCCGGTGAAGGGCGTCTCGCAAATGCCGACGACCGGAACGCCGTTGACGTCCTCGAACCGCCCTTGAATGATGCTGATGCCAAAGACGTCCGGCACGAAATAGAGCGAAGCCGTCGTCCCCTGCACCGACTCGAGGAGTTCGACGATACGAGGCTGTGAACCTAGCGGCAACGTGATGTAGACCTCCCGGATGCCGTGAGTCGAAACGTACGACGCCACTTCGGCCAGCCCGCCCAAGCGTTTGGCCATTCCGTCGACATGAACACGCTCGTCGGTTCGGTCGTCAAAGTAGCCGACGAAATCGATGCCGGCGTCGCCGCCCGTTGTGAGGGCTCGAGCGACCTTGACGCCGAGTGGGCTTGCGCCGATCACCACTGCAGTACGTCGAGCTTCAGGCAGTGCGGAGCGGCGCCGGATGACGACCTTGCCGATCCAGACTGCGATCCACTGTAAGAAGGGAACGAGCAAGGCCCAGGTGATCAGGACATCGCGGCTAAAGAACTGCAAGCTCCGCGTCGCATAGCCGCACAAGGCCAGGATGGCCAGCAAAACCAGCCAAGACGACACGATTTCAATGCCGGCCGCGACCATGTTGTCTCGGAACCGATTGCGTCCCGGGAACGTGAGCACGAAGACCAGCAGGCACAGCGTGAGCGACGCACGCAGGATGGGATCATCGAACCAGTGACTGACCGCGACATAGGTCACCACCGACACCGTCGGCTCGAGAAACGCCGCAACGAGCGAGGTCACCGATTGCGGTGCGCTGTAGAACGTTCTCTTGTAGCTGCGGTCTTCGAACATGGATGTTGATCAGGGCTTTCGCTTCAGGCATCGCCGTGGTTCGCCACCGTCCCTCGTCTTGCCAGCACAACTCGGCAGCCGGTGGCATGCGAGCAGTCATTGCGATCGACCAGACCCGCGCCACCCGAACCCGCCACCAAGAATTCTCGCGCATGTCCCCACGGCACCGGGCCCCTATCCCCGGGGGCGCGATGCGGGCGCTTGCCTACAATTCGCAAATGCTTCACGCTTTCGACTCGCCATTTCTCGGCGCTGCCTCGGCGGCGGTTGGGCCCGCCATGGGCGAGCGGCTCACGCTGTGGCTCAACCATCTCCTGGCTGCCGAGCCTGCTGCGGCGGAGCATCTGATCCGACACGCTGGTCGGTGTGTGGCCTTGCGAGCCGATGCCTTGCCCTCCTGGCTGCCGCGGCCACCTGTATTGCGATTTCGCGTGACGCCCGCCGGATTGCTGGAATGGGCGCCGCAGGAGGGTGGCTCCGAGGCGATCGATGAGCTGCAGATGAGCTTCGAAGCCTCGAACCCAGCCCAATCAGCGCTGGATTGGTTGAACGGGCGCCGGCCGAACGTGACGATCCAGGGCGATGCGGCCTTCGCTGCCGACCTGCATTGGGTGGTCGAGAACCTGCGGTGGGACGTTCAGGCCGATCTCTCCCGGCTGTTCGGCCCGGTGGCAGCCGAGGGGCTGGCGCGCGCAGGGCGGGGCGCTGCTGCCGCATTGCGGGCGGCCGCGCACGCCGCCGCCACGCTCGCTGCGGGCGCGAACGGATCGCCGTCGCGATGAGGGATCTCGCGCGCCTGGTCTATATCGTCTTCATCGTTCTTCGGTACGGGCTCGACGAACTGGCGCTGTCGAGTTTCCGCCAGCGCTGGGTGCGCGGGCTGGCCCGTGCGGTCGGGGTGGGTCGGCGCCTCGATGCGCCGCGCGGCGCGCGCTTGCGCATGGCGCTGGAGCGTCTCGGCCCCATCTTCGTCAAGTTCGGACAGGTCCTGTCGACCCGGCGCGATCTGCTGCCCGTCGACGTGGCCGACGAATTGGCGAAGCTGCAGGACGACGTTCCGCCGTTCCCCGCCGAGCAGGCGGTGGCGCTGGTGGAGGCGGCTTTCGGTCGGCCGCTGGACCAGCTGTTCGCCAGCTTCGAGCGCGAGCCGGTGGCCAGCGCGTCGATCGCGCAGGTGCATTTCGCGGTGCTGAACGACGGCCGCGAGGTGGCCGTGAAGGTGCTGCGCCCGGGCGTGCTGCAGATCATCGACTCCGACCTCGCGCTGCTGCGCGTGCTGGCCGGCTGGGCCGATCGCTACTCGGCCGACGGCAAGCGGCTCAAGCCGCGCGAGGTGGTGGCGGAGTTCGACAAGTACCTGCATGACGAGTTGGACCTGGTGCGCGAGGCCGCCAATGCCGCGCAGCTGCGCCGCAACATGGAGGGCCTGGACCTCGTGCTGGTGCCGGAGATGATGTGGGATCTCTGCACGCCCGGCGTCATCGTCATGGAGCGCATGAACGGCGTGCCGATCAGCCAGGTGGCTCGGCTGCGCGAGGCGGGCGTCGATTTCAAGAAGCTGGCGCGTGACGGCGTGACGATCTTCTTCACGCAGGTGTTCCGCGACGGCTTCTTCCACGCCGACATGCACCCGGGCAACATCCAGGTCAGCCTGGCGCCGCGGACCTTCGGGCGCTACGTGGCGCTCGACTTCGGCATCATCGGCACGCTGACGGAGTCCGACAAGGACTATCTCGCTCAGAATTTCATCGCCTTCTTCCGCCGCGACTACAAGCGCGTGGCCGAGTTGCACCTCGAGTCGGGCTGGGTGCCAGCCGGGACGCGCATCGACGAGCTCGAAGGCGCGATCCGGGCCTGCTGCGAACCCTACTTCGACCGGCCGCTGAAGGAGATCTCGCTCGGCCAGGTGCTGTTGCGGCTCTTCCAGACCTCGCGGCGCTTCAACGTCGAGATCCAGCCGCAGCTGGTGCTGCTCCAGAAGACGCTGCTCAACGTCGAGGGGCTGGGGCGCCAACTCGACCCCGAACTCGACCTGTGGAGCACCGCCAAACCCTTCCTCGAGCGCTGGATGGACGCGCAGATCGGCTGGCGCGGCCTGCTCGAGCGATTCAAGGACGAAGCCCCGCGCTACGCGAAGATGCTGCCCGAGCTGCCGCGGCTCCTGCATGACGCCCTCGCGGCCCAGGCCCGGGTGCGCCCGGCAACGCACGGCGACAGCCCGACGGAAGCGCTGCTCGCCGCGGTGCTGTCCGAGCAGCGGCGCACCAACCGCCTGCTGCAGGCGGTGCTCTATGCCGGCGTCGGCTTCCTGCTGGGACTGCTCGCGGTGGAGATCTGGCAGCGCTGGCCGGGTTGACGCGCCGACGCGCGTGCGGGCCCTGCGAAGGCCCCGGAGCCGCCGCCGGCGGTGGCCGCACCCTTACAATTCCGCTTTTCGAATCAAGGGCTTAGCCATGCCGATCTACGCTTATCGCTGCGAGTCCTGCGGCCATGCGCAGGACGTGCTCCAGAAGATCTCCGATCCGCTGCTCACGGTCTGTCCTTCCTGCGGCGCCAGCGCCTACAAGAAGCAGCTCACGGCTGCCGGGTTCCAGCTCAAGGGCTCGGGGTGGTACGTCACCGACTTCCGCAATGGCGCCCAGCCCGCAGCCGCGGCTGCAACGGCGCCCAAGACGGATGGCACTGCCGCCGCGACGCCGGCAGCGGCGCCCGCCGCCGACAGCGGTGGTGGGAACTCCGGCGGCGGCAGCTCGGGCGGTGATGCCGGCGGCGGCGCGGCCCCGACCTCGACGCCATCGGCCGCCGCGGGCGGCTGCGGTTCCTCCTGTGCCTGCCATTGATCTGCCCCCGCGCATCGCGTTTCGCCCCGTCCGAAAGCCCTGATTGAAAAAGTACCTGATCGCCGGCCTGCTGGTCTGGCTGCCGCTGGCCATCACCATCTGGGTCCTGCATGCGGTGCTCGGTCTGCTCGACGGCGTGTTCGCCTGGCTGCTCAGCGCCTCGCAGGCGCTGCTGCCGGCGGCCGCGCATTCGCCGCTGGAGATGCTCAAGCAGATCCCCGGCCTGGGCGTCATCGTGATGGTGGTCGGCTTGTTGCTGACCGGCATGTTCGCGACCAACATCGTCGGGCAATGGTGGCTCCGCCAGGGCAGCCGCTTGCTGAACCAGATTCCGATCGTCAAGTCGATCTACAGCTCGGTGAAGCAGGTCTCGGACACGCTGTTCTCCAGCAGCGGCAACGCTTTCCGCGAGGCGGTGCTGGTGCAGTACCCGCGCCAGGGCTCGTGGACCATCGCCTTCGTCACCGGTCGGCCGGGCGGTGAGGCGGGCGAGCACCTGAGCGGCGACTACCTCAGCCTCTACGTGCCGACCACGCCCAACCCGACCTCGGGCTTCTTCCTGATGGTGCCGCGCGCCGATGTCGTCGCGTTGGCGATGAGCGTTGACGAAGCGCTGAAGTACATCATCTCGATGGGCGTCGTCGCGCCCCCGTTGCACCTGCCGTCGCAGCCGGTGCGAAATCTGGCGGGTTGAACGCCGCGGCCCGCGTTCAACCCCGAGGGCTTGCGACACAGCCCGCCAGCGCCCAACATTGCGCCGCCACGGCGGCCTTCGATCCAAGAGTTCCGGAGCCTTCTTCCATGCGTACCACCTACTGCGGCCTCGTCAGCGAAACGCTGCTCGGCCAGACCGTGACCCTGATGGGCTGGGCCCACCGCCGGCGCGACCACGGCGGAGTGATCTTCATCGACCTTCGCGACCGCGAGGGCCTGGTGCAGGTCGTCTGCGACCCCGACCGCGCCGAAATGTTCAAGGCGGCCGAGGGCGTGCGCAACGAGTTCTGCCTGAAGATCGTCGGCAAGGTCCGCGCCCGGCCGGCCGGCACCGAGAACGCCAACCTCGTGAGCGGCAAGATCGAGCTGTTGTGCCACGAGCTCGAGGTGCTGAACCCGAGCGTCACGCCGCCGTTCCAGCTCGACGACGATAACCTCAGCGAGACCACCCGCCTCACGCACCGCGTGCTCGACCTTCGGCGACCGGCGATGCAGAAGAACCTGATCCTGCGCTACCGGGTCGCAATGGAGGTGCGCAAGTTCCTCGACGCCAACGGCTTCATCGACATCGAGACGCCGATGCTGACCAAGAGCACGCCGGAGGGCGCGCGCGACTACCTCGTGCCGAGCCGGGTCAACGAAGGCATGTTCTTCGCGCTGCCGCAGTCGCCGCAGCTCTTCAAGCAGTTGCTGATGGTGGCCGGCTTCGACCGCTACTACCAGATCACCAAGTGCTTCCGCGACGAGGACCTGCGCGCTGACCGCCAGCCCGAGTTCACGCAGATCGACATCGAGACCTCCTTCCTCGACGAGGAAGAGATCCGCGGCATGTTCGAGGGCATGATCCGCACGGTGTTCCGTGCGGTGATGAACGTGGAACTACCAGGCTACCCCGTGATGAAGTACACCGAGGCGATGCATCGCTTCGGCTCCGACAAGCCGGACCTGCGCGTGAAGATGGAGTTCACCGAGCTCACCGAGGTGATGAAGGACGTGGACTTCAAGGTGTTCTCGGCGCCGGCCCAGGCCAAGGGCGGTCGCGTCGTCGCACTGCGCGTGCCGGGTGGCGGCGAGATGAGCCGCAGCGAGATCGACGGCTACACCGAGTTCGTCAAGATCTACGGCGCCAAGGGCCTGGCTTGGATCAAGGTCAACGACGTGGCCAAGGGCCGCGAAGGCCTGCAGTCGCCGGTGGTCAAGAACCTGCACGACGCTGCGATCGCCGAGATCCTGGCGCGCACCGGTGCCTGCAACGGCGACCTGATCTTCTTCGGTGCCGACAAGGCCAAGGTGGTCAACGATGCCATCGGCGCGCTGCGCGTGAAGATCGGCCACAGCGACTTCGGCCGCAGCAAGGGCTTGTTCGAGGACAAGTGGGCACCGCTGTGGGTGGTGGACTTCCCGATGTTCGAGTACGACGAAGGCGAAGGCCGCTGGAACGCGACCCATCACCCGTTCACCTCGCCGAAGGACGGCCATGAGAACCTGATGGACACCGATCCGGGCGCCTGCATCGCCAAGGCCTACGACATGGTGCTCAACGGCTGGGAACTGGGCGGCGGCTCGGTGCGGATCCACCGCGCCGAGATCCAGAGCAAGGTTTTCAGCGCGCTGAACATCAGCAAGGAAGACGCCCAGGTCAAGTTCGGCTTCCTGCTGGACGCGCTGCAGTACGGCGCGCCACCGCACGGCGGCCTGGCCTTCGGCCTGGATCGCCTGATCACGCTGATGACCAAGGCCGAATCCATCCGCGACGTGATCGCCTTCCCGAAGACCCAGCGTGCCCAATGCCTGCTGACCGGCGCCCCGTCACTGGTCGACGAGAAGCAGCTGCGCGAACTGCACATCCGGCTGCGCAACGCGCAAGCGGCGGTCTGAGACCGCCGTCGCGTTGACCAAAGGAAAAGGGCCCTCGGGCCCTTTTTCAATTTCAGATGCGTGGCCTGATCACTGGAACGGCTTGATCAGCGCAGTCTTGCCCAAGGCCAAGGCGTCGAAGTAGCTGCGAGTGAGGGCCGGGAAGTGCGGCGAGTCGTCCCAATCACGTTCCACCTGCACCACCGCCTCGACTGGCTGATAGCTCTCCAGTGTGTTGTCGCTGAGGTTGACGACATACGCGGCGCCGGTCAGCACGCCCTCCGGGTCTCGCAGGGGCCTGTAGTCAGCGTAAGCACGGCGCACACCAAGCGACGTCACCTCGATCACCGCCAGCTTGTCCACGCCGTGGCTTGCTTTGAGGCCGCGGAAGTCGCGCAATGCGCTTGCGGGCTGGCGGCCGGTGAATGCAGGCAGCTGCCCGAGGTCCAGCGCCGCGTCCATCACGCGCACCTGCATGCCTTTGGCCTCCAACAGTCGCGCGATCTCGACCTTGGCCTGGGTGAGGTCCTCGGCCGTCAAGGGCTGCATGTGGTTCGTGAGGCTCAGATGCGTCGTCGCGGCGGCGGCCATGCAGTCCGTGCATGCAGCGCCGGGGAATTCGGTGGTGATCTTGGGCAGCACCACCATCACGATGCCAATCTTGGTGCCAGGCGTGGCGGTGAAGCTGCCCGTTGGGGTGAACAGGGGAGAGGTCGGCGCAATGCCGCAGGCTGCGAGGCAGATGGATGCCGTCAGCGCGGCGAGGAAGGAAAGTCTCATGGGATGACGGCGGTTCAGGCGGGCGGGACCGCTTTGATCCTAGTCGTCGTTCGTGTCATTTCGCTGCACGAGTCACCCTTCTCCTGTGCGCCGTGTAGGCCCCGTCCGGCACGCGGCGGGCGCTGGTCGCGCTAGCATCGCCCCATGACCGAAGCAGTCCATGAAGCGGTGGCGCCTCGGCCCGCCAAGATCCCGGAGTCGGTGCTGGTGGTGATCCACACTGCGGCGCTGGACGTTTTGCTGATGGAGCGTGCAGATGCGCCCGGCTTTTGGCAGAGCGTGACCGGCTCCAAGGACGGCCTGGACGAACCGCTGGACGTGACCTGTGCCCGCGAAGTGGCGGAGGAGACCGGCATCGTGATCGGCGCTGGCGGCGTGCCGGCCAGTGCGCTGCACGACTGGGACCTGGCCAATGTCTACGAGATCTACCCGCGCTGGCGCCATCGCTATGCCGAAGGCGTGACGCACAACACCGAGCATGTGTTCGGGCTTTGCGTGCCGGCCGGGACCGCGGTGCGACTGGCGCCCCGTGAGCACACGGCTTACGCTTGGCTGCCTTGGCGCGAGGCGGCAGACCGCTGCTTCTCGCCGTCAAACGCCGAAGCCATCCTGCAACTCCCCAACTTCCCCGAGATCCGATGACACCACCGGTGCAAGCCCATTCGTTCCGCTCGTCCGCATTCGCCAGCAGCTACGCACCGGGCAGCACGCTGGGCGGGCCGCTGCGCGTGGCGACCTACAACATCCACAAGGGTGTGCGCGGCATGGGGCCGACGAAGCGGCTGGAGATCCACAACCTCGGGCTGGGCATCGAGTCGCTGGACGCGGACCTGGTGTTCCTGCAGGAGGTGCGCCTGTTCCACGCCCGCGAGTCGCGGCAGTTCCAGCGCACCCATGGCGGCTGGCCGGAGCAGGGGCAGGCCGAATTCCTGGCACCTGACGGTTACGGTGCGGCGTATCACACCAACTGCGTGACTCGCCACGGCGAGCATGGCAACGCGCTGCTGTCGCGCTGGCCCATGGGCAACATTGGCCACCACGATGTGTCGGACCACCGTTTCGAACAACGCGGCCTGCTGCACGTGCCGGTGAAGTGGCAGGGCATGGAGGTGCACGCAGTCGTCGCGCACTTCGGGCTGATCCATTCCAGCCGGCTGCGCCAGGTGCAGCGGCTGGCGGCCTTCATCGAGCAGACCGTGCCGGCCGGTGCGCCGCTGCTGGTCGCCGGTGACTTCAACGACTGGGGCGAGCGGCTGGACGGGCCCATGCAGGCCATGGGCCTGCAGCGCGCGACGCCGCCGCAGGCCACGAACACGCCGACCTTCCCGTCACGCGTGCCGGTGTTCGCGCTGGACCGGGTCTACATGCGCGGCTTTCGCTGCGTGCGCACCACCGTGCCGCGCGGCAGTGCCTGGGCCCGCATGTCCGATCACCTGCCGTTGCTGGCGGAACTGGAGCCTGCCTGATGGCCGTGCAGCCGGCCGCGTCGGTCCCCGATGAAGCGCCCGCATCCGACGGCTTCCAGTTTCCCGGTGCCTGGTACACCCAGTCCAAGCCCGTTTTCCTCAGTGGCAACGAGGTGGCGCTGCTGCGCGGCGGCGACGAGTTGTTTCCCGCGATGGTGCGCGCCATCGAGCAGGCGCTGCACGAGGTCTGGCTGGCGACCTACATCTTCCATGACGACCCCGCCTCCGAGGCCGTGGCCAAGGCGTTGATCGCGGCTGCCCGGCGCGGTGTGCGGGTCAGGGTGGTGGTGGACGGCTTTGGCAGCAGCCACAGCCTGACGACGGTCAAGCGCTGGTTCAGCGACAACGCTGTGGACCTGGCGGTCTTCCGGCCGCTGACGCGCTGGTGGAACTGGCTGCAGCCGGGCCAGCTGCGGCGGCTGCACCAGAAGCTGTGCGTGGTGGACGGCACGCGCGCATTTGTCGGTGGCATCAATGTGATCGACGATCGCAACGACCTGCACCATGGCTTCAGCGATGCGCCGCGGCTGGACTTCGCGGTGGCGCTGCACGGCCCGGTGGTCGCGCCCATCGAGCAGACCGTGCGCGCGGTGTGGACCCGCGCCACCTTCGGCCGCGATTGGCGCAAGGAAACGCTGCAGCTCGCCCGCAGCGCCGAGCCGGTGCGGGCCGCGCGCAAGCTGCTGCGGCGCATGCACCTGCTGCCGGCCACGCCGCCACCCTTGGCCGACGACACGCCGGTGGTCGCAGCCTTCGTGGTGCGCGACAACCTGCGCCAGCGCCGCACCATCGAGCGCTGCATGATCGATGCGATCCGCATGGCGAATGCCCGCGTCCAGCTGGTGACGCCGTACTTCTATCCCGGCCGCAGTTTCAGGCGCGCACTGATCAAGGCCGCGCGGCGTGGCGTTCAGGTCCGCCTGCTGTTGCAGGGCAAGCTGGACTACCGGTTGGCCGGACTGGCGGCGCGTGTCATGTACGACGAGTTGCTGACCGCGGGCGTCGAGGTCTACGAATACACCCCCGCTTTCCTGCATGCCAAGGCGGCAGTGGCCGACGATGAATGGGCCACGGTCGGCAGTTCCAACGTCGACCCGCTGTCCCTGCTGCTGAACCTGGAAGCCAACATCGTTGTGCGCGACACCGGCTTTGCCGCCGCCCTCAGCGAGGAACTGGACCAGGCCATGGCCGTGTCCAGCCGCATCCTCGTCGCCCCGCTGCGCACCGGCCTCAGCGCGATGCTGGGCCGCGGCCTGGTGGCCTGGCTGGCGCATTGGTACCTGCGGCTGGCGGGGTCCAGCGAGCGGTACTGACTCTGGCGCCGCGGGTCAGCCCAGGCGGATGTGCTGCGGCTGTGGCCCGAACCGGTTGTCGCCCTTCATGCCGGGCAGCAGGCCGTTGACCACCAGCAGCCACAGGAAGCCGACCACGGGGACCAGGGCCACGAGCACCCACCAGGCGCTGCGGTCGCGGTCGTGCCAGCGCTTGGCGGACACGGCGAAGGCCGGCCAGGCCAGCAGCAGATTGACCAGGCCCTCGACCCGTTCGCCGCGGAAGCCAGCGATGTTCAACAGTGCGGCCAGCACGACGCCCAGCGCCGCCAGTCCCAGCATGCCGCCCCAGAAGCCGCGGCGCGAGATGCGGCCTTTTGCACTGAAGAACAGCTGGCCTGGCGGCATGGCCTCGGCAATCGGCGGCACGGCCTCGGCGGCGAGCAGGTCCTGCCGGATTTGCTTGCCGCTTGGCGAGACTGCGCCGCGGCTTTCGGGCAGGCCATGGGCGCCGAGCGGCGAGGCGTAGGGGGCGGAGCTGCTGGACATGCTGCAAGTATTCCACGCTTGCCGGCGGCGCGAGGGCTGCTGCGTGGCATTGCGGATGGTGCGGCGCGCGGCGGCATCGCAGAATCCAGCGGTCCCTTGCGCTCTTCGCGGCGCGAGCAGTCGCAGCGAATCGGTGGGAGGTTTGCATGAGATCCGGAGCGCCGAACCAGGCCGATGTCGATGCCGTGGCCGCCGCCTGCTGGCAAGCCGCCACCGAGCCGATGGCGGTGGTTGACGAGCATGGCAAGCTGCTGCAGGTGAACCTGGCACTGGCGCAGGCGCTGGACAGGCCGGTTGAAGCGCTGGCTGGCCAGGCGCTGGCCGATTGGCTGGCGCAACCTGGGCAGTCTTTGGACCCGCTGCTGGCCATGCCGGGCGGCGCGGCCTTGCCGTTGGCGGTGCCGGCCTTGCCGCTGCGCGGTCCCTCGGGCCCGGTGCTGACCGGCCCTTTGCAGGCCGGCCCCTGGGCGATCCGCGAAGGCGGCTGGATGCGTTGCCTCAGCTGGCCCGGCGGCAGTGCCGCGGCCGACTGGGCGGTGCTGCGGCAAAGCGAACAGCACTTCCGGTTGTTCACCCAGGCGACAGGCGATGCCATCTGGCTCAGCCGGCCGGGTGAGCGGCGCACGCTGTATGTCAGCCCGGCCTTCTGGCGCATGTGGGGCCAGGAATGCCGGCCGGACCTGGCGGACTGCCATGCCGTGTGGCTGGCCGGCATCCACGCCGAGGACCGGGACCAGGTCGCGGCCGACTTTGTGGCCGCTGCGACGACGGGCCAATACGAGACAGAGTACCGGGTGCTGCGGCCGGACGGCTCGATGATCTGGGTGCGCGACCACGCCTACCCGGTGCGCGACGCGACCGGCCAGATGACCCACATGGCGGGCCTGATCGAAGACATCACCGCGGCGCACGAAGCCCAGCAGCAGCAGCGCCAGCGGCTGGCGGCCGAGGCCCAGTTGCTGCGCCTGGTGGCCACCGCGCCGGGTGTGCTGATGACCTACCGCCGCGCCGCGGACGGCATGGTCAGCGTGCAATTGGCCAACCCCAAGGTGGCAGAGGCCTACGGCCTGAGTGCTGGCACGAGCGCGGGCGCGCACGACCCGCGCGACGTCATCGTGCCGGAGGATCGCGAGCGATTGCGCCAGTCCATGGAGGCCTCGGCGCAAAGCATGGCGCGTTGCCGGGAGGAGTTCCGGGTGCGGCATCCGCAGCGCGGCCTGCTGTGGGTCGAGATGCATGTCACGCCGGTCACCGAGGCAGACGGCGCGATCGCCTGGCACGGTTTCCTGCACGAGGTCACGGCGCGCAAGCAGGTCGAGGAGCAAGTCCTGCGCACCAACGCCGAACTGGAAGCCCGCGTGGCCGAGCGGACTGCCGAGCTGGAGGCGCGGCACCGGGAGATGGAGGCGTTTTCGTATTCCGTCTCGCACGACCTGAAGGCCCCGCTGCGCGGCATCGACGGCTACAGCCGGCTGCTGCTGACCGACCATGCCGACAAGCTGGACGAGGAGGGCCGGTTTTTCGTCGACACCATCCGCAAGGCCACCGTGCACATGGGCCAGTTGATCGACGACCTGCTGGCCTACTCACGTGTCGAACGCAGCCGGCCCACGCTGAGCAGCATCGACCCGGCCGCGGTCATCAACCGCCTGGTGGGCGAATACCAACGCGAGCTGGACCAGGGCCAAGTCACGCTGGAACAGGACTTGAGCTGCACCCGGGCCACCGGCGAGCGCGAGGGCCTGACGATGGCCGTGCGCAACCTGCTGGACAACGCGCTGAAGTTCACGCAAGGGCAGGCGGAGCGCCGCATCCGGCTGCGCTGCGCCGAACATGAAGGCCGCTGCCGCATCGAGGTGCGGGACAACGGCTCGGGCTTCGACATGCGCTATGCCGAGCGCATCTTCGAGATCTTCCAGCGCCTGCACCGCGCCGAGGACTACCCCGGCACCGGCGTGGGCCTGGCCATCGTGCGCAAGGCGGTCGAGCGCATGCAGGGCCGGGTCTGGGCCGAGAGCGTGACTGGTCAAGGTGCGCACTTTTTCATCGAGCTGCCGCTCTGATGCCGGTGCCCACCCTGCTGCCAGCCAGGGCTTGGCTGTATTCTCAGGTTTTCCAACCTGGGCCCTGGGGCCGGAGCATGGGCAATGAGCGGTAACCGGCCTATCCTGCTGGTCGAGGACAACCCGATGGACGTCGACCTGACGCGCCGGGCCTTTGCCAAGCGGCACATTGCCAACCCGCTTGCCGTTGCCCGCGATGGCGAAGAGGCACTGGATTGGCTGCCCCGCTGGGAAGCCGGCGAGCCGCTGCCGGTGGTCATCCTGCTGGACCTGAAGCTGCCGCGCGTCTCGGGGCTGGAGGTGCTGCGCCAGTTCAAGGCCCACCCGCTTTGTTCGCGCATCCCGGTCGTCGTGCTGACCACCTCGCGCGAGGATGCCGACGTGGCCACCGCCTACGGCCTGGGCGTCAACTCGTACATCGTCAAGCCGGTCGAGTTCGAGAAGTTCATCGAAGTCGCCGCGCAGATCGACCTGTACTGGTGCGTGCTGAATCAAAACTGAGCCAGGAAGTCCGGTCGCGCATGAAGGTGCTTTATGTCGAAGACAACGCGCAGGACGCCGACCTGACGCGCCGCAGCCTGGCCCGCAGCGCGCCGCATCTGCAGCTCACCACCGCGGGTGACCTGGCCAGCGCCCGCCGCCTGCTGGACGAAGGCGAGCTGCCGGACATGCTGCTGCTCGACATGCGCTTGCCCGATGGCAACGGCCTGGAGCTGCTGCAGCGCGTGCGCGAGCGCAACCTGCCGCTGGCTGTCGTGATGCTGACCGGCTCGGGCGACGAGGCCACCGTGGTCGCCGCCTTGCGCGGCGGGGCCGATGACTACATCGTCAAGCAGGGTGCCTACCTGGACCGCCTGCCGCTGCTGCTGCAGGTCGCCTGGACCCGGTTCCGCTTTGCCAGCGACCAGCGCGCCAAGCCCATCCGCGTGCTCTACGCCGAGCGCAGCGCCACCGACGTGGACCTGCTGGCCCGCCACCTGATGCGCTTCGCGCCGCACATCCTGGTTTCGGCCGTCAGCACCGGCGAGCAGGTCATTGCGCGCCTGGATGCGGGCGGCCCCGAGATGCCGCAAGTGCTGCTGCTGGACTTCCAGCTGCCGGGCATGAACGCGTTGGAACTGGTCAAGCTGCTGCGCCAGGAGCGCGACCTGGACCTGCCCATCCTCATCATCACCGGCCATGGCGACGAGGACAGTGCGATCCAGACCCTGAAGCTCGGCGCCACCGACTACCTGGTCAAGCAAGACGACATGTTGCGCCGGCTGCCGATGGCCATCGAGAGCGCGCATTTCCGGGTGCAGCTGGAGCGCGAGCGCGGCGCGCTGCGCGACAGCGAGGCCCGCTTCCAGCAGATGGCCAGCGCCATTGGCGACACCTTCTGGCTGGCCGACCCACAGCGCCGCAGCGTGCTCTACGTCAGCCCCGGTTTCGAGCGCATCTGGGGCGAGCCGCCCACCGCGCTGCAGCAAGACTGGATGGCTTGGCAGCGCGTGGTGCATCCGGACGACCTGGGCATGGTGACGAAGGCGCTGGCCGCCGCGGTGGACGGCCATTTCTCGCTTGAATGCCGCATCCTGCGGCCCGACGGCCAGCTGCGCCACATCGCCATGCGCGGCTACCCGGCCAACGACGAGTCGGGCCAGCCCTTCCGCCGTGCCGGCGTGGTGCAGGACATCACCGAGCGCAAGCAGCAGGAAGCGCGCATCCAGCATCTGGCGTATCACGATGCATTGACCGGCCTGCCCAACCGCAGCCTGCTGATGGACCGCCTCGCGCTGGCGCTGGCCCATGCGCAACGCCAGCGCGGCCAGATGGCGCTGCTGTTCCTGGACCTGGATCGGTTCAAGACCATCAACGACACGCTGGGCCACCTGGTCGGCGACGAGATGCTCAAGTGCGTGGCCGAACGGCTGCGCGCGGTGCTGCGCGAGGACGACACCGTCGCCCGCCTCGGTGGCGACGAATTTGTCATCGTGCTGCCGGACATCGAGGACCTGGCCGATCCGGCGCACGTCGCCGAGAAGCTGATGGCCTCGCTGTCGCGCCCGTTCCAGATCGACGGCCACGAGCTGCACGTCACCTGCAGCCTGGGCGTGAGCCTGTTCCCGCGCGATGGCGACGATGCCGAGACGTTGCTGAAGTTCGCCGACACCGCGCTTTACAAGGCCAAGGGCGCTGGCCGCAACGACTACCGCTTCTTCAGCCCCGAGATGGACGCCCGCGCGCACGACAAGCTGCGCCTGGAAAACGACCTGCGCCGCGCCATCGAGCGCCACGAACTGCTGCTGCACTACCAGCCGCAGATGGACCTGTTGACGGGCAGGGTGCGCGGCGTCGAAGCGCTGGTGCGCTGGCTGCACCCGCGCGAAGGCCTGATCCCGCCGAACGACTTCATCCCGCTGGCCGAGGAAACCGGCTTGATCCTGGACATTGGCGACTGGGTGCTCAACGAAGCCTGCCAGCAGCTGCGCCGCTGGCGCGAGCAAGGACAGCTGGGTCTGCTGCTGGCCGTCAACCTCTCGGCCCGCCAGCTGCAGCGCCCCGGGCTGGACCTCAGCGTGGCCCGCGCCTTGGCTGCCAGCGGCGTGCCGGCGAACCGCCTGGAGCTGGAGATCACCGAGTCCAGCGTGATGCAGGACCCTGAGCAGGCGCTGGCGCTGTTGCGCCGGCTGCACCAGATGGGCGTGCTGTTCGCCATCGACGACTTCGGCACCGGCTACACCAACTTCGCCTACCTGAAGCAGCTGCCGCTGCAGGCCCTGAAGATCGACCGCAGCTTCATCCAGGGCATCTCGCAGGCCGGTGGCGACGACGCCGCGATTGCCGAAGCCATCATCGCCATGTCGCGCAAGATGAACCTGCGCGTGGTCGCCGAGGGCGTCGAGAACGCCGAGCAGCAGGCCCGGCTGCAATCGCTCGGCTGCGATGGCATCCAGGGCTACCTGCTGGCCCGGCCGATGCCCGCCGAAGCCATGATGGCCTGGCTGGCCGGCCATGCGGCCAACCACGCGGCTGCAGACGACCCGGCTGCCACGGAACCCGCATCCCTTTGAAGGTTCGAGACCGTCATCCCATGCGGACGAACCAATCGCGCTGGCGGTGCTCCAATCGGCCATGCTCCGCATTGGCCTGATCTCCGACACCCACGGTTTGCTGCGCCCCGAGGCGCTGTCCTTCCTGCGCGGCAGCGACCACATCGTGCACGCCGGCGACATCTGCGACCCGTCGGTGCTGGACCGGCTCGCCACCATCGCACCGGTCACGGCCGTGCGCGGCAACAACGACCGCGGTGCCTGGGCCGAGGCCTTGCGCACCGTCGAGTACCTCACGCTCGGCGGCGTGACGATGGCCGTGGTGCACGACCTGCCCGACCTCGACGTGGACCCGCAAGCCGCCGGGCTGCGCGCAGTCATCTCCGGCCACTCGCACCAGCCGACGATGGCTGAGCGCGACGGCGTGCTCTACCTGAACCCCGGCAGCGCCGGGCCGCGGCGCTTCAAGCTGCCTGTCTCGGTGGGCGAACTGCAGATCAGCGGGGACGCCGTGAGCGGCAAGCTGGTCGAACTCATGAGCTGATCGCAGCAGCGTCGCCCACCCGCCGCCGGCCTCAGTTCCACAGCTCCTCCATCGCGCTGACAAAGCCGGAGGTGATCGCATCGCTGCCGGGCATCTGGTGCTCGCGCAGCTTCCATTGGCCGGCGACCATCACGTCGCGCCAGGGCAGGGTGGGGCTGGAGAAGATCAGGGCGTCCAGGCTGCGGGCGGCGGGGATGCCGGCGAGGCTGGTGTCGCGTGGGTCGGCGACCAGCAGGTCGGCCCGGGCGCCGGGCGTGAAGCCCCAGAGGGGAAAGCCTGCCGCCAGGCGGCCACCGTCGAGCACGCCGCGCCACAGCCGCTCTGCCGTCGACGGCTGGCCGCGTTCGGGGGCGGCCGCCACGTTGCGCTGGCGCAGGCCCAGGCGCTGCCCGTATTCCAGCCAGCGCAGCTCTTCACGCCAGCAGCGGCTGACATGGCTGTCCGAGCCCAGCGAGATCGGCACCTCGGCCTGCAGCCAGCCGGCCAGGTCGGTCAGGCCGTCGCCCAGGTTGCCTTCGGTGCTGGGGCAGATCACCACGGCCGAGCCGCTGTAGGCCACGGTCATGATCTCGGCCTGGTTGATGTGCGTGGCATGCACCAGCTGCCAGCGCGCGTCCAGCAGGCCTTCGCTGGCCAGGTATTCGACCGGGCGGCGGCCGGTGGCCTGGAGACAGTCCTGGACCTCGGCGGTCTGTTCGGCGACATGGATGTGCACCGGGCCGACAGTCTGCTCGGCCATCTTGGCCAGCGTGTGCAGCGAGGCCGGGCGAGCGGCGCGCAGCGAGTGGATGGCCAGGCCTGCGTTCAGGCAGGCATGGGTGCGCTCCTGCACCGACTGGTGCGCGGCCAGCACGCCTTCGGCATGCAGGCGGAAGCGCTGCTGGTCGGGTCGCAGCATGGGCTGGTCGAAGCCGGCGCGCTCGTACAGCACCGGCAGCACCGTCAGGCCGATGCCGACCTCGGCGGCCGCTTCGATCAGCGACTGGGTCATCGCCATCGGCGCGCCATAGGGCTTGCCGCCAGGCGCGTGGTGCAGGTAGTGGAACTCGCAGACCTGCGTGTAGCCGCCGCGCAGCAACTCGGCATAGAGCTGGGTGGCGACCGCGCGCAGCTGGTCCGGCGTGATCTTGCCGGCCACGCGGTACATGCGGTCGCGCCAGCTCCAGAAGTTGTCGGCCGCGGCCTCGCGGCGCTCCGCCAGGCCTGCGAAGGCACGCTGGAAGGCATGGCTGTGGCCGTTGACCAGGCCGGGCAGCGTGAGGCCGGCCAGGCGCTCGGCGTCTGCCGGGCAAGGCTGGCCAGGGACCACGCGGGACCAGCGGCCGTGCGCGTCCACCTCCAGCAGCACTTCCTCGCGCCAGCCTTCGGGGAGCCAGGCGCGTGGCGCCCAGAAGCGGCGAGCGGAGGGGCTTGTTGTGCCGCCGCTCATGCCTGGCTTTCTCCGGCTTGCGGCTGCCAGGCCAACAGCGTGTCCATCATCTGGCGCAGCAGCGGCATGGCGCCCGCGGCTCGCTCGGGCGACCAGTTGAAGGGCGGCTGTTCGTCCATGTAGCAGCACCAGCACATTTCCAGCTGCACCGCATGCCAGCCGCGCGCGGGCTGGCCGTAGTGGCGGGTGATGTAGCCGCCCTTGAAGCGGCCGTCGACCACCTGCGTGAAGTCTTGCTGCGCGGCCAGCAACTGGCCCAACGTGTCGCGCATCGACGGGGCGCAGCTCGCGCCGTTGGCGGTGCCCAGGTTCAGGTCCGGCAACCGGCCCTCAAACAGCCAGGGCAGCTGCGAGCGGATGCTGTGGCCATCGAACAGCACGGCGTGGCCATGCTCGGCCCGCAGCCGCGCGAGTTCGGCCGAGAGCGCGTCGTGGTACGGCTGCCAGTAGGTGGCGCGGCGCTGCTGGACTTCGATGGCGTCAGGCGCCTGCCCTTCGAGGTACAGCGCTTCGCCGGTGAAAAAGCGCGTGGGGCACAGCTCGGTATTGTTGGCGCCGGGGTACATCGGCGTGTTGTCGGGCGGCCGGTTCAGGTCGATCACGTAGCGTGAGTGGCGCGGCACGATGAGGCTGGCGCCGAGTTCGCGCACGAAGTCGTAGAGCTTGTCGAGGTGCCAGTCGGTGTCTTCGACGGTGGCCGCGTGCGGGTGCATGCGGGCCAGCAGGTCGGCGGGAATGTGCTGGCCTGCATGCGGCACGCTGACCAGCAAGGGGCGCGTGCCGCGGTGCAGGGTGTAAATCTCGTCCATCAGGTCTCCGACATCGGACCGGGCTGCCGCTGCAAGGCGTGGGGCAGTGCTCGGCACTTTTTTCAAAACTCGGGGGCGGGGGCGATCCGCGCCAGGTCGGCGGCATCGGGCACGCCCGCATGGACCCGCAACTGGCAAGGCCTGTGCCCGAACGGGTAGGCCAGCTCGTTCGGGTGGTCCACGGCCCAGTGCACGAAGTCGGCCTGCCGGCCGGCACTCAGCTGGCCATGGCTGTGGCCCAGGCCCAGCGCCTGCGCGGCATGGCGCGTCATGCCGGCCAGGGCTTCCTCGGGTGTGAGGCGGAACAGCGTGCAGGCCATGTTCAGCATCAAGAGCGGCGACAGCGTGGGCGACGAGCCGGGGTTGTGGTCGGTGGCAATCGCCATCGGCACGCCGGCCTCGCGCAAGGCGCCCACTGGCGGCAGCTGCTTCTCGCGCAGGAAATAGAAGGCGCCGGGCAGCAGCATCGCCACCGTGCCGCTGGCGGCCAGGGCCTGCACGCCGGCCGGGCTGAGGTATTCGAGGTGGTCGCAGCTCAGCGCGCGGTACTGCGCGGCCATCACGCTGCCGCCGCAGTCGCTGAGCTGCTCGGCATGCAGCTTGACCGGCAGGTCCAGCGCGCGCGCCGCGTCGAACACGCGCTGCATCTGGCTGGCCGAGAAGGCGATGTTTTCGCAAAAGCCGTCGACCGCGTCGACCAGGCCCTCGGCATGCCAGCGCGGCAGCCAGTCGATGATGGCGGCGATGTAGGCGTCCGGCCGGCCCTCGAACTCGGGCGGCAGCGCGTGCGCGGCCAGCGCGCTGGTGCGCACCGTCAGCGGCAGGCGCTGGCCCACGCGCCGGGCCACGCGCAGGCAACGCGCCTCGTGGTGTTCGCTCAGGCCGTAGCCGCTCTTGATCTCCAGCGTTGTCACGCCTTCGGCCATCAGCACGCTGGCCCGTTGGAGTGCGCAGCGCAGCAGCTCGTCGTCGGTCGCCGCGCGGGTGGCGGCGACGGTTGAGCGGATGCCGCCGCCGGCTCGCGCGATCTCTTCGTAGGTCGCGCCTTGCAAGCGCAACTCGAATTCGCGCGCCCGGTGGCCGCCGTAGACGAGATGGGTGTGCGCGTCGATCAGCCCCGGCGTCAGCACGCCGCCTGGGAGTTCGATCTCGTCGTCGGTGCGCAGGCCTGCGGGCAATTCGGTTGCCGATCCGACCCACGCGATGCGCGCGCCTTCGGTCAGCAGCGCGCCGTCTTCGATCCAGCCCCAGGGCTTGCCCGGGGCCATCGTGGCCAGACTGGCACCCCGCCACAGGGTGCGGGGGGCGTCGGCTCGGGAGGGCAGGAAATCGGCGGGCATGGGGTCAATTCTCCAGGGCGATCCACCAGGCGCGTGGCAGGCGTGCGGCAGGCTTGAGTTGCCAGCGTTCGGTCAGCGCTGCGGGATCCTGGCCATCGACCCATCCGGCAGCTTGCCATGCCAGGCTCATGGCCGGCAGCGCGAGGGTGTCAGCAGGTGTGAGCAGGGTGCAGGCCTCGGCGCAGAACAGGCCGCGCCAGCGCAGTGTGCGCTGACCCGCTTCGGCTTGCCACGGACCTTCTGCTGGCCACAGGCGTCCACTGGCGGGTGTTTTCAGCATCAGGTTCAGGTCACGCGTGGCGCTGCCCAGCAGCGTGCAGCCGGGCGGCTGGCCGCCGTCAAAGGCATGGGGCGCGTCGCCAGGCCGCAGGTCGATTGGCTGGCCGCCGTGGTCCAGGCGCACGCCGTCGCCACTCAGCACCAGGAACCAGCGTGCAATGCCAGGGAAGGCCGAGAACGGGCCGTCGCGTTCGATGTCGGCCACGCTGAGGCGCAGCTGCCAGTCCGCTGCGCCCGGCCATGCGGCGAACTCGCGCGTCACGCCACCGCCGTTGCGCCACGGCTGAGCTGGCACTTCGTCGAAGCGCACCAGTTGCAAGCGGGGGGAGGTCGTGATCACGGTGCGAACTGGCCGGTGAGCTGGTAGAGCCGGCCGGGGTGCACGAGGCGCGCCAGCGTGATGGCTGCGTCGCGCGTGAAGGTGCGGCGCACCATGATCAGGCAGGCGTCGGTGGCGGCCAGGTTCAGCAGGCCGGCTTCCTGCGCGGTGGCATGGCCGGCCTCGATCGAATATTGGGCGCGCCAGAGGGCCGTGACCTCGAACAGGTACTGCGTGGGCGTGCTGTGCTGGAAGTCCTGCGCCAGGTAGTGCGGCGCGCAGGCCGGATTCACGTAGCGGTCCTCGCACTGCAGCGGCACGCCGTTTTCCAGGTGCACGATCAGGCTGTGGAACACCGTGTCGCCCTCGTTCAAGCCCAGCTGCGCCGCCAGTGCCGCGCCAGCGGGTTCGGGCTCCTGCAGGTGCACGACAGCCTCGTGCCGGTGGCCGCGCTCGGCAATCTCGTCCTGCAGGTTGCGCAGCGTCAGCGTGGCCGAGACTTTGTGCAGCTGCGCGGCAAACGTGCCTACGCCCTGCACCCGCTCGATCAGGCCTTCGTTCTGCAACTCCTTCAGCGCCCGGTTCACCGTCATGCGGCTCACGCCGAAACGCGCCACCAGCTCGGCCTCCGAAGGCATCAGCACGCCCGGTGCCCAGTCGCCCGCGGCCAGACGGTCCTTCAGGTACTGCTTGACCTGGGCATAAGGCGCCAAGCCGGTTCGGGGCAAAGTGGACATGGCTGCATGCTACTTGCGCCGCCTTGTCTAGACAAGTAGGATGCGCTCGTTCGTTCATCCTTGTTTGACTTCATCCGCCCTTTGCTGGAGCTGCCATGCCCGACCTGAGCTCGCCTTCCGCTGCCACCATCGCCGGACCGCGTCCGGTCAAGGCGCCTACCGGCACCACGCTGCACTGCCAGAACTGGCTGATCGAAGCGGCCTACCGCATGGTGCAGAACAACCTGGACCCGGAAGTGGCCGAGAACCCGGACGCACTGGTGGTCTACGGCGGCATCGGCAAGGCGGCACGCGACTGGGCCTCGCTGGAGCAGATCCTCGCGACGCTGCGCACCTTGAAGCCGGATGAATCGCTGCTGATCCAGAGCGGCAAGCCGGTCGGCGTGTTCCGCACCCATGAAGACGCGCCGCGCGTTTTGATCGCCAACTCGAACCTGGTACCCAAGTGGGCCACCTGGGAACACTTTCACGAGCTGGACCGCAAGGGCCTGATGATGTACGGCCAGATGACGGCCGGCAGCTGGATCTACATCGGCAGCCAGGGCATCGTGCAGGGCACTTACGAGACCTTCGTCGAAGCGGCGCGTCAGCACTTCGACGGCAAGGCGCAAGGTCGCTGGATCTTGACCGCCGGCCTCGGCGGCATGGGTGGCGCGCAGCCTCTGGCCGCGAGCTTCGCCGGCTTCTCGTCGCTGACCATCGAGTGCCAGCAAAGCCGCATCGACTTCCGCCTGCGCAGCCGTTACCTGGACGAGCAGGCCACTGACCTGGACGACGCGCTGGCCCGCATGGCGAAGTACGCGGCCGAAGGCAAGGCCATCTCGGTCGGCCTGCTGGGCAATGCTGCCGACGTGCTGCCCGAGCTGGTCAAGCGCGTCAAGGCCGGTGGCGTGAAGCCGGACCTGGTGACCGACCAGACCTCGGCGCACGACCTGGTCAACGGCTACCTGCCGGTGGGCTGGTCGGTCGAGCAATGGCGCGCCGCGCAAGCCGATGCCGGCCAGCACACCAGGCTGCGCGACGCCGCGGCACAAGGCTGCGCAGTGCACGTGCAGGCCATGCTGGACTTCCAGGCCATGGGCATCGCCACCGTGGACTATGGCAACAACATCCGCCAGGTCGCCTTCGACCAAGGCGTGACAAACGCCTTCGACTTCCCAGGCTTCGTGCCGGCCTACATTCGCCCGCTGTTCTGCCGCGGCAAGGGCCCGTTCCGGTGGGTGGCGCTGTCGGGCGACCCGGAAGACATCCGCAAGACGGACGCCAAGATGAAGGAGTTGTTCCCCGACGACGAAGGCCTGCACCGCTGGCTGGACATGGCCGGCGAGCGCATCGCGTTCCAGGGCCTGCCGGCGCGCATCTGCTGGATAGGACTGGGCGACCGCGACCGCGCGGGCCTGGCCTTCAACGAGATGGTGCGCAGCGGCGAGCTGAAGGCGCCCATCGTGATCGGCCGCGATCACCTGGACAGCGGCTCGGTCGCCTCGCCCAACCGCGAGACCGAAAGCATGATGGACGGCTCGGATGCCGTGTCCGACTGGCCGCTGCTGAACGCGTTGCTCAGCACCGCCGGCGGCGCCACCTGGGTCAGCCTGCACCACGGCGGCGGCGTCGGCATGGGCTACTCGCAGCATGCCGGCGTGGTGATCGTCTGCGACGGCACCGAAGCCGCCGACAAGCGCATTGCCCGCGTGCTGTGGAACGACCCGGCCACCGGCGTGATGCGCCATGCCGACGCCGGCTACGAGATCGCCCGCCAATGCGCCCGCGAGCACCAACTGAACCTGCCGATGCTGGGCTGAACCGACATGACGACCGAACTGACCCTGACCCCCGGCGCGCTGACGCTGGAACAACTGCAAGCGCTGCACGCTGGCGGCGTGACCCTGAAGCTGGACGACGCCGCGCGCCCGGCCATCCGCGCCAGCGCTGCAGTCGTGCAGGCCGCCGCCGCGGGCGACGCGCCGGTCTACGGCGTGAACACCGGCTTCGGCAAACTGGCCAACAAGCGCATCAGCAACGAAGACCTGGCGCTGCTGCAACTGAACCTGATCCGCTCGCACTCGGTGGGCGTGGGCGAGCCGCTGCAGCCAGCAGTGCTGCGGCTGATGCTGGCGACCAAGGCCGCCAGCCTCGCGCGTGCGCACTCGGGTGTGCGCGAAGTCGTGATCGACACGCTGCTGGCCGTGCTCAACGCCGGCCTCGTCCCTTATGTGCCCAGCCAGGGTTCGGTCGGCGCTTCGGGCGACCTCGCCCCGCTGTCGCACATGACGCTGGCGTTGCTGGGCGAGGGCGAGTTCCTGGTGGACGGCAAGCGTGTGCACGCGGCCGGCGTGTTGACCGATGCCGGCATCGAGCCGCTGGTGCTGCAAGCCAAGGAAGGCCTGGCGCTGATCAACGGCACGCAGACCTCCACCGCGCTGGCGCTGCACGGCCTGTTCGCCTTCGAACCGGTGCTGGAAGCCGCGCTGGTGATTGGCGCTTTGACGGTGGACGCCGCGCGCGGCTCGGACGGTCCGTTCGACCCGCGCATCCACGCGCTGCGCGGCCAGCCTGGTCAGATCGACGTCGCCCAGTACTACCGCGCCTTGCTGGCCGGAAGCGCGATCCGCGCGTCGCACGAAGAAGGCGACGACCGGGTGCAGGACCCGTACTGCCTGCGCTGCCAGCCGCAAGTCGTCGGCGCCTGCCTGGACCAGTTGCGCCATGCCTCGCTGGTGCTGGTGCGCGAAGCGAACGCCGTGACCGACAACCCGTTGGTGTTCCCTGAAGACGGGGCGATGATCAGCGGAGGCAACTTCCACGCTGAGCCCGTCGCTCTCGCGGCTGACGCAATGGCCGTGGCGATTGCCGAAGTCGGCGCCATCGCCGAGCGCCGCATCGCGATGCTGATCGACGCCAGCGTCTCGCGCCTGCCGGCCTTCCTCAGCGCCGATGCCGGCCTGAACAGCGGCTTCATGATCGCCCACGTCACCGCCGCAGCGCTGGCCAGCGAGAACAAGTCGCTGGCCCACCCGGCCAGCGTGGACAGCCTGCCCACCAGCGCGAACCAGGAGGACCACGTCTCGATGGCCACCTTCGCCGCGCGGCGGCTGCAGCCGATGGTGTCCAACGTCTCGCACATCCTGGGCATCGAGCTGCTGGCCTCGGCCCAGGCCATCGAATTCCTGCGCCCGCTGCAAAGCTCGGTGGTGCTGGAATGGGTGCACGCACTGCTGCGCCAGCACAGCGCCGCCATGCCCACCGACCGCTACCTCGCACCCGAAATTGAACGCGCGACCACGCTGGTGCGCAGCGGCGAAGTGGGCAGCGTGCTGCGCACGCTGCCGGGCCTGCCAGCGTTGTGGGTGCCCGCTTGAGTCTTCAGGAATCGCCGACTGTGTCCAGATGGATGCGGTCGGCGATCGTCGTCGCCAGCGCCTTGAAGTCTTGCCAGGCGTCTTGCACTGCTTGCGAATGGCTGCCGATGGCGCCGTCCGCCGAGTTCAGGTGAAAGATCGGCTTGCGTACCTCCTGGGACATGGGGATGAGGCTGCGGTAGTGCTTCAGCTGGGCCAGGCAATGGGTGTCCTGGTCCAAGGTGGGGGCCATACCGGGTTGTCCCAACACGCTTTCGCGATAGATCGCGGGAATTTGGTCTGCCCATTTCTTGTAGGGCGAGACTGGGCGGGAAAGCAGCGTGGTGTGGCGCATCACGACATAGCCTGTAGGGGACATGCTTCCAGAAGGCAAAGGGAACTCCGGAGCTTCCCAGTTGTCGGCGCGCTTGCGCCATTCCTCTCGCCAGGTCGTCAATGTGGGGCCCAATTTGCGCAGCCCTTGGAGTGAGAAGAGACTGGCATCCAGCGGAATCACGACGTGGTCGCTGCCAATCAAGGCAGATCGGTTGATCGCGCCCAAGTTGGGGCCGACGTCGGCCAGGATGAGATCGGCTTGATGGGCTTGGGCCGCAAGTTGTGCGATCTGCCAGAAGGCCGTCAGAAAACGGAATGGCCGATACAAGTTGCTGGACATGGCTGCATGCCAGGCGCTGGCCAGATCGTCCTCAAAGCCCGCCAGCGATGGGTCGCCTGGCACCAGGAATAGCCGTGGCGTGATCTGCCGGGTGACGGGCGGGAGAATGTCCCCTGCCTTGGTGAGTGGCTGTACGCAGCGAAAGATCGTGTCCGCCTGGGGAAACGGCTCCTGTGCGCCCCACAGCTCTTCCAATGTCTCCTCTGGCAGGAAAGCCGAGGTCAGGTTGGCCTGGTGATCCAAGTCTATGGTGACCACCCGTTTCCCCATCTCAGACAGCATCCAGGCGAGATGGAAGACCAGTGAAGTCTTGCCGACTCCCCCTTTGTTGTTGAAAAAGGTGAGGACCGGTGTTGGCATCTCAGGGGCCAGGCCAGCATTCGAGCCGTCGCTCATGCCGCCCTCCGAAGCGTGGCCAGCACATTGGTGGCTTCCACCTGGAACTCAGGCGGCGGGTTGCCATTGGCTTGCAGCGCACGTCGGGCTTCGGCGATCCCGAAGCCGAAGCGCTGCACAAAGCCCAATGTCTTGAGCACGCCGGCCAGCACCGGGCTGCGGTAGTCGCTGATGCCGGGACGGCCGAAGTTCTCCTGGGTCACGGCGCCGTAGGGGCCGCCCGGGTTGCTGATCTCGATGCGGTCATCGAACCAGTAGATTCGCACCGGTGCGTTGGTGCCTTCGTAAGTCCGATGCATCACGGCATTGCGTGCCAGTTGTTGCAGGGCGGAAAGCGGATAAGGTGCGGTCCGAACCTCTGTGGTCGTGCCGGACGTGAAGTCCACCGCCACGGCAAGGGTGGCTTTCAGCTTTTCATCCAGCCGTCGCAGCATGGTGTCCAGATTGCCATCTACTTCCTGTTCGTCCACCACTGGGTCGCCCCATTCGGTGCCACGAATGCGCAGGAACTGAATGTAGGCCGAAGGAATCCAGGTGCGAGGGCTCTTGCCCAATGTCAGCAGGCCAGCGACGGTGGGCGTGGCATCGTCCACGGTGGAGATCATGCCCAGGGAGGCCAGGCGCTCTTCGTAGCTGCGACCATTGGCTTCCAGAACGTCTCTCGCCACAGCCTGTGGCAAATATTCGTTCTCGAAATACGGCCGACTCAACTCTTCCAGCGAGCAGCCGTGAATGGGATGAGCGTCGAAACTTCGGTCGCGGTAACGGCGTTTCTCGTTCAACACGCGTTCGTCCTGTGCCGTGGCCTGTCCACGACGAGGTCCGGTGCGGATCCAGATCCGGCCGTCCAGTCGCACTGGCGGAGCGTCCGCCGGCCAGACAGTGATCACAGCCACATCCTGCCCCTGGAGTGTGCGGCGAGCCACGGTCATGGTGGGGGGCGGCGTCAGCTTGCCATCGGTCTTGATGTCAGCCAGGGTCTGGAGCAATTGGTCCGTGACGACAAAGTCGGGGCCCGCGGGTCTTCCATCGTCCTTCACGCCAACGAACAAGACACCGGGCTTTGCATGATTCGGCAGATCGTTGGCGAAGGCGCACACGGCTTCCCGCGCCTTTTCCGGGGCGCTACCCTTCCAACTCTCCTTGCGTTCGGCTCGGTCACTCTCCACGTCATGTACGAGCTGCAACAGTTCCTTGTCAGTCAGCGGCGTCATGCCAGATCTCCCAGGCGCAGGCGCGCGATATTAGCCATGGGCTATTGTCGTGCTTCACGGCTACCGAGGTGGCCGCGACGGTGGGTGGTCGTCATCAAGCTGCCGCAACTCGCGGCAAGCATGGCGGGTTGTCCTTTCAGGAGCGCCCGCCATGTCCAGCCTCATCCTGCCTCGCCGTCGCCTGCTGATCGCTTCCGCTGCACTGAGTGGCGGCGGCCTGAGCGGCATCTTCGCGCATGCCCAGGCGCCGGCGGCAATCACGCGGGACGCGGCGCGGCCGAGTTTTCCGTCCGGCGTGCAGAGCGGGGACGTGCTGGCCGACCGGGGCATCGTCTGGGCGCGCTCGGACCGGGCGGCGCGTTTGTGGGTCGAATGGGACACCACGCCGGCCTTTGCCCATGCGCGCAAGCTGCGCGGCCCGTATGCGCTGGAAACCACCGACTTCACCGCGCGCGTGGACCTGACAGGCTTGCCGGCCGGGCAGGAGATCTTCTACCGCGTGCAGTGGGAAGACCTGGCTGGTGGCGTGCGCTCCGAGCCGGTGACCGGTCGCTTCCGCACCGCGCCGGCAACGCGCCGCGATGTGCGCTTCCTGTGGTCCGGCGACGCCGTCGGCCAGGGTTTCGGCATCAACGGTGACCTGGGCGGCATGACGATTTACGAAGCCATGCGCCAGCGCGAGCCGGACTTCTTCATCCACAGCGGCGACACGATCTACGCCGACGGCCCGCTGCAGGCCGAGCTGAAAGCGTCCGATGGCAGCACCTGGCGCAACACCGTGCTGACCGAAGAAAAGAGCAAGGTCGCCGAGACGCTGAAGGAGTACCGCGGCGCGCACCGCTACAACCAGCTCGACGACCACCAGCGCCGTTTCGCCGCCGAGGTCATGCAGCTCTGGCAGTGGGACGACCACGAGGTGACCAACAACTGGTCCGACTCGAAGGACGTTTCAGGCGACGCGCGCTACACCGAGAAAAACGTCGCGCTGCTGACCTCGCGCGGCGCGCGGGCCTTCCTGGAAAACGCGCCGATGCGCTGGTTCGCGCAGGAGGAAGAGCAGCGCGTGTACCGCCGCATTCCGTACGGCCCGCTGCTGGACGTGTTCGTGATCGACATGCGCAGCTACCGCGGGCCCAACAGCTTCAACCTGCAGCCCACGCTGGACGCGTCCTCCGCCTTCCTCGGCCCGCAGCAGATGGCCTGGCTGCGCGACGGCCTGAAAGCCAGCCGCGCGACCTGGAAGGTGATTGCGGCCGACATGCCCATCGGCCTGCTGGTGCCCGACGGCAAGGACACCCAGGGCCGCGACAAGTTTGAGGCCGTGGCCAATGGCGACGGCCCGGCGCTGGGCCGCGAGCTGGAGATCGCCCAGCTGCTGTCCTTCATCAAGCACCAGCGCATCCGCAACACCGTGTGGCTGACGGCCGACGTGCACTACACCGCGGCCCACCATTACCACCCGAACCGCGCGCAGTTCCAGGACTTCGACCCGTTCTGGGAATTCGTCAGCGGCCCACTGAATGCAGGTACCTTTGGGCCGAACCCGCTGGACAACACCTTCGGCCCCGAGCTGCGCTACATCAAGGCCCCGGCGCCCGGCCAGAGCAACCTGCCGCCCAGCGCCGGCCTGCAGTTCTTCGGCGAGGTGCAGATTGACGGCAAGAGTGCGGCGCTGACGGTGCACCTGCGCGACATGCGCGGCGAGTCACTGTGGCAGACGACGCTGCTGCCGCATCGGGCTTGATTCAGCCCGAAGGAAGCGGCCGGGCCTGTCGGTGCGCAGCCGGGCATCGGTTCAGGAGGTTCAGGCGAAAGTGCCGACAGCGGCCAGCGACGCGGTATGCGCGCCCTTGTGGTTCTTCTTCGCGTGATGGCTGCTCTTCGCGGCGCTGGCCGTCTTGGCCTTCTTGCTGCTGCTCTTCTTGGCCTTGTGCGAGCTCTTGTGCGCCTTGTGCGCGCTCTTGGTCTTCTTGGCCTTGGCCGGGGCGGCCTGCTCGGTCGGGGCTGCGGCTTGCGCCTGGGCGGCGCCGACGGCACCAAACGCCATGGCAAACGACAGCAGCAAAGGGGTCAGGTGGCGCAGGCGGGAAGCGGTGGACATGGGGTTCTCCTGAGGGATTCAGAGGCCGGCGGGCGAGGCGCCAGCTGCGCTGCCATCCTATCGCGGCCCATGGGCGCCGGCCAGCGCAAAAGCGAGTGTGCACTGCTGGCAGACGCCTGTGGGCGCCTGCTGACTCAGCGCGGCTTGCGGCCGCCGGGCTTGGCCGCCGAGGCGGGGCGCCCCGCCGGCTTCGCGGCCACAGGCCGGGCCGCTGGCTTGGCCACGCCAGGACGCACCGGGCGGCTGCCGTTGTCACGCGGCGGCAGGCCGGTGTGCTGGGTCAGGATGCGGCCCGGCGCCGGCTTGGCGGTGGTGGTCTTGGCCACCGGTGTGGAATTGCTGCGGCGCGCGCTCTGGTAGCTGCCATCGGTGGTTGGCTGCCAGGTTGGAATGAGATGGTGCTTGCCGTTGCCGATCAGGTCGGCGCGGCCCATGTCCTTCAAGGCCTCACGCAGAAGCGGCCAGTTGTTCGAGTCGTGGTAGCGCAGGAAGGCCTTGTGCAGGCGGCGGCGCTTGTCGCCCTTGACGATGTCCACACGCTCGCCCTTGCGCGCGTCGCGGCTGATGCCTTTGAGCGGGTTGTGGCCCGAGTGGTACATCGCAGTGGCGGTGGCCATTGGCGAAGGGTAGAAGGTCTGCACCTGGTCCGCGCGGAAGCCGTTGTGCTTGAGCCAGATCGCCAGGTTCATCATGTCCTCGTCGCTGGTGCCCGGGTGGGCGGCGATGAAGTACGGGATGAGGAACTGCTTCTTGCCGGCCTCGGCGCTGAACTTCTCGAACATCGCCTTGAAGCGGTCGTACGTGCCGATGCCCGGCTTCATCATCTTCGACAGCGGGCCGCCTTCGGTGTGCTCCGGCGCGATCTTCAGGTAGCCGCCCACGTGGTGCGTCACCAGTTCCTTCACATACTCGGGTGACTGCACCGCCAGGTCGTAGCGCAGCCCGGAGCCGATCAGGATCTTCTTCACGCCGCGCAGCGCACGGGCGCGGCGGTACATCTTCACCAGCGGGCCGTGGTCGGTGTTCAGGTTGGAGCAGATGCCGGGGTAGACGCAGCTGGGCTTGCGGCAGGCGGCCTCGATCTCCGGGCTTTTGCAGCCGATGCGGTACATGTTGGCGGTCGGCCCGCCGAGGTCGGAAATGATGCCGGTGAAGCCCTTGACCTTGTCGCGGATCTCTTCGATCTCACGGATCACCGAGTCTTCCGAGCGGCTCTGGATGATGCGGCCTTCGTGCTCGGTGATGGAGCAGAAGGTGCAGCCGCCGAAGCAGCCCCGCATGATGTTCACGCTGAAGCGGATCATCTCCCACGCGGGGATCTTGGTCTCGCCGTCGTGGCTGCCGGTGGCGTCCGCGTAGCTGGGGTGCGGGCTGCGCGCGTAGGGCAGGTCGAAGACGTGGTCCATCTCCTCGGTGGACAGCGGCAGCGGCGGCGGGTTGATCCACACGTCGCGCGCGGTGTGGCCTTCGCCGTGGCGCTGCACGATGGCGCGCGCGTTGCCGGGGTTGGTCTCCAGGTGCAGCACGCGGTTGGCGTGGGCGTAGAGCACGTTATCGCTCTTCACCTGCTCGTAGGCCGGCAGGCGGATCACCGTGCGCTCGCGCGGCGTGGTGATCGCGCGGCTGCCCAGCTTCTCGACCGGGCGGCGGATCAGCAGCATCGGTTTGGCGCCGTCGGCCGCGGGTGGCGTGTCGCCAGCCTTCGCGGCTTCGGCCTTGGCACAGCTGGCACCGTTGTCGTCGGCCTGTTCCTCGATGGTCAGGTAGGGGTTCAGCAGCTTGTCGACCTTGCCGGGCGTGTCGACCTCGCTGGAGTCGACCTCGTACCAGCCGTCCAGCGTCAGGTCGTCGGGCTTGCGCATGAAGGCGGTGCCGCGGATGTCGGTGATGCTCTCGATGGGCTTCTTTGCCGCCAGCCGGTGGGCGATCTCGACGATGGCGCGTTCGGCATTGCCGTAGACCAGCAGGTCGGCCTTGGCGTCCACCAGCACCGAGCGGCGAACCTTGTCGCTCCAGTAGTCGTAATGGGCAATGCGGCGCAGGCTGGCCTCGATGCCGCCAATGACCACCGGCACGTCCTTGAAGGCCTCGTTGCAGCGCTGGGTGTAGACCAGCGTGGCCCGGTCCGGCCGCTTGCCGCCGACGTTGCCGGGCGTGTAGGCGTCGTCGCTGCGGATCTTCCGGTCGGCCGTGTAGCGGTTGATCATCGAATCCATGTTCCCGGCGGCCACGCCGAAGAACAGGTTGGGCTTGCCCAGGGCGCGGAAGGCGTCGGCCGACTGCCAGTCCGGCTGCGCGATGATGCCCACGCGAAAGCCCTGTGCCTCCAGCGTGCGGCCGATGACCGCCATGCCGAAGCTGGGGTGGTCCACATAGGCGTCGCCGCTGACGATGATGATGTCGCAGCTGTCCCAACCCAGCTTGTCCATTTCCTTGCGGCTCATGGGCAGGAAAGGTGCCGTGCCGAAGCGCTTGGCCCAGTACGGACGGTAAGCCGTCAATGCCTTTGGCTTGGCATTGGCCTTGGCATCGGAACGGAGGGGGGCTTCGAGGATGGCGGACACGGCAGCGGCAGGGAAGGGGACCGGAAAGACCAAAGCCGGGCGGGCCACAGGCACGTCCGGCATTCGAGAACCGGCATTGTCCCAGGTGTCGGCGTTTGTGGCGATAACCCCACGCGGCGCCCGGCGCGGCCCCGCGCAGGAACGCACGCCGCCGCCGCCCGCGCCATTCAGCGCCCCAGCAGGCCCTTGAACATCTGGCCGACGCCTTCGACCACGCCGCCCACGCTGACACCAACGGCTTCGGCCATGCCGGACGCAAAACGCTTGGCCAGGCTGTCGTTGATCGAGAAGTTCGGGTCGTCCAGCCGGCCTTCCAAGGTGAAGCTCACGTCCAGCTGGCCTTTGTGGGCCATCGTGTCCAGCACCGCCTGGCGGCTGGCTGTGCCCAGGCCGTCCCACCAGTTGCCGCTGTGATTCAGCGCGAGGCCGTTCAGCGTCACGCGGCCTGGGGCGTGCAGATGCTCGTCCTTGACCACGGCCTTGAGCTGCAGGTCCAGCTGGCCGCGTTGAATGCCGCCTTCGGCGACCTTCAGCAGGTAGGGCTGCAGCACCCGCAGGTCCACGCCTTTCAGCTGGGCGCTGAGGTCGGCGTCGTGCGTGGCGGGTGTCAGCTCGCCGTCCAGTCTGAGGTCGCCGTCGTGGTTGGCGCCGCCACCGGCGCCGCGCAGGAGGCCGCGCAGCTTCAGCGTCAACGGCTGGTTCAGCGCGGGCAGTTGCAGGTTGCCGATGCTGGCATCGAGTTCGTCCAGCTGCAGGTGGTGGGGCTTGGCGCGGACCGGCTTCAGCGAATCGTCATAGAAATCGATCTGCAGGTCGCGCAGTTGCACTTCACGGATCACCAGCGTGGGATGGTCAGGTTCGGTGGGCGCGCCGGCGGCCGAAACCGCCGCCGCCGGGCGGACGCGCGCCGGGGCGGCAGGCGGCGCGGCGGCACTGTCGGCAGGCAGCAGCCCGGGCAGCAGGCGCAGCTTGCCGTCCCGACCGCGCAGCAGGCTCAAGGTGGCGCCGTCAACCACGATGCTGTGCACTTGCCATGGCCCGGAGAACAGGCTGCGCAGCGCCGGTTGCACAAAGACGCGGCGGGCGCTCAGCTCGGATGGCGCCGGCCAGCCTGGCGCGGCGGCCAGGCGCAGGTCCTGCACCGTCAGCCCGTTCCAGTCGACCGAGATGGCGCCAACGCTGGCGCGCGGGCCGAGATGGTCGTGCAGCACGGCGGCCAGCCGGTGCAGCAGCAACTGGTAAAGCCCACCCAGGGCCACCAGCGCGACCATGCCTGCGCCCAACCACCACCTGACACGTCGCGACATCCGAACCATGGACGGATTGTCGCCAAGCCTGCGAGGCCAGCGTTGGATCAGGGGCGGCGGTAGGCGGTCGGCTGCTTTGCCCAGTAGCCGCTGTCCAACCGGTCCAGCCGCACCTCGCCGCCGGTGGACGGGGCGTGCACGAAGCGCATGTCGCCCACGTAGATGCCGGCGTGCGTGGGCCGGCCGCGGCCGAAGATCACCAGGTCGCCAGTGCGCAGCTCGCCAGCCTCGACGGGTTGGCCAAACTGGTTCAGCTCGGCCACCGTGCGCGGCGGCGCCACCCCTGCCTGGTTGCGGTAGACGTAGCCGACAAGGCCGCTGCAGTCGAAGCCGCCTTCCGGCGTGTTGCCGCCGTAGCGGTAGGGTGTGCCAACCAGGCCCATCGCATGGATCGCGATGTTCGACGACTGCTCCGGTGTCAGCCGCGTGAGGCGCGGCGGCGTGCCGCAGGCCGCCAGCAGCAGTGGCAGCAACAGACAGAGTCGCCTGGCCAGGCGATGGAATGCATGCATGGCCGCGATTTTGTTTCAACTCCCGGGTCCACGGACAATCCGCCGATGTCTTCTGCTGCGAACCCTGTCTCTTCGGTGCTGCCTGTGTGGGCGCAGCTGCCGCTGCTGCTGGGCGTGGACTTTTCCAGTGCGCCCAGCAAGCGCAAGCCCGTCATCGTGGCGCGTGGCACACGGGCTGGGGCGGTCGTGCGGCTGGACGGGCTGCACGCGCACGAAACACTGAGCGGTTTTGGCGACTGGCTCGCCGCCACGCCTGCCTGGCTCGGCGGTTTCGACCTGCCGTTCGGCCTGCCGCGAGAGCTGGTGCTCCAGCTCGGCTGGCCCAGCGACTGGGCCGCGCTGATGGACCACTACGCCGGGCTGACGCGGGAACAGATCCGTGGCCATTTCTCGGCCTTCTGCGACGCCCGCCCGGTCGGCGGCAAGTTCGCGCACCGTGCCTGTGACGGGCCGGCAGGGTCATCGCCCAGCATGAAGTGGGTCAACCCACCGGTGGCCTACATGCTGCATGCCGGCGTGCCGCTGCTGCGCGCTGCCGGCGCCTGGTTGCCGGGCCTGATGCCGGCGCCGGATGCGCCGCAGCGTGTCGCACTGGAAGCCTATCCCGGCCTGCTGGCGCGCGAGCTGCTGGGCAACCGTTCGTACAAGGCGGACGACAAGGCACGCCAGACGCCGGAACGCCTGATTGCCCGCAAGGACCTGGTGGACGCGCTGGAGCAAGGCCGCACGCGCCTGGCCCTGCGCCTGCGCCTCAGCCATGCCCAGCGAGATGCGCTGGTGGCCGACGCCACCGGCGACAGGCTGGACGCCGTCCTGTGCCTGCTGCAGGCCGCCTGGGCCCAGCAGCAACCTGGCCTGGGCCTTCCAGCGGGCGTGGACCCGCTGGAAGGCTGGATCACCAGCGCGGTGACGGTGGGTTGAGGTTTCCGGAGGTCAGAACGTCGACATCGAGACGGTCGTGTTCACGCCGTTTTGCGTGTACACCGCCGAGATCTTGGCCGAGGAGCCAATGGTGCCGGACGCATTGATCTCGAAGCAGTCCTTCTCGGTAGAGCTGAAGCTGTTGCCGGCTGCCGTCGAGGTATAGGTGTTGGTGACGCAGAAGTACGGCGTGCTGCTTGCATTCTCAACCGACCAGGTGGCGGCACCGGTGCCAATCTGCGGCGAGCCCGCCGAGCAGCTGCTGTATTCGGTCCACGAGGCGAGCGGTCCGCTGCTGCCCATGGCCGCCGAGGTCGGCGGCAGGCCAACGTTGCTGGGCAGCGCGCAACTGCCGTCTGAGCTCACGGTGCCAATGAACGCGTTGCTGGCGTTCAGGTAGTGGGTGACGTAGTCGCTGGACGAGCCGCCGTTGGCGGTCGCGGTGGTGGTCAGCCGGCGGATCTTCGCTGCGTCACCGGTGCCGGGAAAGGTCCCGTCGGCGAGCAGGCTCAGGTCCAGCGTGGACTGCACCGCGGTGTTCTGTCCGGAGCCGCTGACCGTGCCCGACAGCGACCAGCTGTGGGCGCTGGCATACAGGTTGGCCCAGGCCGCATTGGTGGCGTAAACCGTGCTGGAGCCGGATTCGTCGGCGTCGCCACCGCCGCAGCCGCCCAGGATGGCGGCGGCAAGCGCCACCACCGAAATACCGCAGAAACGTTTCATGGGCCCTCCCTGGCCAAAACGAAATTCGAAGGAGGGCGATGCTAGCTGAAGCTGGTGACGCATCGGCCTGGACGGCCGAGCGCCTCACTTGCGCATCAAGGTGCTCTTGCCGAACAGGCTTTCAATGAGGTCCACGGCGATCTCGGCGGTCTTGTTGCGCACGTCGAGTGCCGGGTTCAGCTCCATCACGTCCAGGCTGCCCATGCGGCCGGTGTCGGCGATCATTTCCATGCAGAGCTGGGCTTCGCGGTAGGTCGGACCGCCAGGAATCGTGGTGCCGACGCCGGGGGCGAGGTCCGGGTCCAGGAAGTCGACGTCGAAGCTGACGTGCAGGTGGGTGTTGGCATCCATCGTGGCCAGCGCCAACTCCATCGTGTGGCGCATGCCCATTTCGTCGATGTAGCGCATGTCGTAGACCTCCAGGCCCACCTCGTGCACGAACTTCTTTTCGCCCGCGTCCACGCTGCGGATGCCGATCTGGCGCAGCCACTTCGGGCTGATCGCCGGCACCTGGCCGCCGATGGAGGTCAGCTCGGTCGGGCCGTAGCCGCACAGGCAGGCCACAGGCATGCCGTGGATGTTGCCGCTGGGGGTCAGGTCGCTGGTGTTGAAGTCGGCATGGGCGTCCAGCCACAGCACGCGCAGCTTCTTGCCGGTGTCGCGGCAATGGCGGGCCACCGCGCTGATGGAGCCCAGGCCCAGGCAATGGTCGCCCCCCAGCAGGATGGGCATGCGGCCATCGCTGAGCTCGGTGTAGACGGCGTCGTGCACCAGCTGGTTCCAGGCCGCCACTTCGCTCAGGTGGCGGTAGCCCTGGTCCGGCGGCAGCCAGGGGTTGGGCGGGCCGTTGAGGTTGCCGCGGTCCTGCACTTCGATGCCGTGGCTTTGCAGGATCGCGCCGATGTTGGCCACGCGCAAGGCTTCCGGGCCCATGCTCGCGCCGCGAGCGCCGGCGCCGATGTCGGTCGGCGCGCCGATGAGGGTGACTTTGTTCAGCATGCCCGCGATTGTGCGACGACACGGGCCGAGAACAATGCGCCATTGACCCGCCTGCGCCGAAGGATGCTCGGTGCCCGCATCAGAGGCTTCAAATGTCCTCTTCGAACTCGCGTGCTTGCGGGTCGCCGGCGTGCAGGCCGTAGTCCTGCGCCAGGATCTGCCAGGCCTCTTCGGCGGTCTCGACGAAGCGGAACAGGTCCACGTCGCCGGGGCTGATCATGCCGGTCTCGACCAGCCAGTCGAAGTTGATCAGCCGGGTCCAGAATTCGCGGCCGAAGAGCAGGATGGGCCGGCGCCGGCACTTGCCGGTCTGCATCAAGGTCATGGCCTCGAACAGCTCGTCCAGCGTGCCGAAGCCACCGGGGAAGGCGACCAGTGCGACCGAGCGCATCAGGAAGTGCATCTTCCGCAGCGCGAAGTAGTGGAACTGGAAGCACAGCTCCGGCGTGATGTACGGGTTCGGTGCCTGCTCGTGCGGCAGCACGATGTTCAGGCCGATGCTTTTGCCACCGCACTCGAAGGCGCCGCGGTTGCCGGCTTCCATGATGCCCGGGCCGCCACCGGTGACCACGTAGAGGGGCGTGGCCAGCGTCTGTGAGCGCGCGGTGACCAGGTGCGCGAAGCGGCGCGCTTCTTCGTAGAAGCGGCTCATGCGCAGCTGCATCTCGGCGCGCTTGACCGCCGCCGCGTTGCCGCTGGCCTGCGCGGTGGCCAGTTGCTCGCTGGCCAGCGCTTCCGCCGGAATGCGGGCGCTGCCAAAGATCACGATGGTGCTCTCGATGCCCTGTTCCTGCTGCACCAGTTCCGGCTTCAGCAGCTCCAGTTGCATGCGCACGGGGCGCAGCTCGGGCCGCAGCAGGAAATCGGTGTCGGTGAAAGCCAGGCGGTAGCTGCTTTCGGGACCGTCGTAGCGCGGCGCGGCCGGCAGAAGCTGGGTGGCCTCCTGGGAGGCTTCCTGCTCGGCGCTGGGAAAGTTGCGGGCCGTGAGCTTGGGTTTTGCGGTGTCGGCTTTGGTGGTGGCGTCCATCGAGACAAGGCTAGATCGGAAGACGTGACCGGAACCCCGGAAAAGCGGGGTTTCGATCGCCTGGGGAAGGGAGCTTAACCCGGCGCGGGGCCAGGGTTGCAGACCGGGCAGCCAGCCTGGCGCGCGAGCCGGATCTCGCTCCAGGCCATGCGGCGCGCGTCCAGCATCTGCAGCCGGCCGGCGAGGCTGGTGCCGATGCCGGCCAGCAGCTTCAAGGCTTCCGCGGCCTGCATGCTGCCGATGATGCCCACCAGCGGTGCAAACACGCCCATCGTGGCGCAGCGGGCTTCGTCGGGCGCGCTGTCGGGCGGGAACAGGCAGGCGTAGCAGGAAGAGGCGGGCAGGCGCGGGTCGTAGACCGAGACCTGGCCGTCGAAACCGATGGCGGCGCCGGACACCAGCGGCTTGCCGTGGTGCACGCAGGCGAGGTTGATCGCATGGCGCGTGGCGAAGTTGTCGCTGCAGTCCAGCACCACGTCCGCTTCGGCCACAGCGGCGTCCAGCCACCCGGCATCGGCACGCAGCGCCACGGCGGTGACCTGGGCACCGGGGTTCAAGGCCAGCACGGCTTCGCGGGCGGATTCAACTTTCAACTGGCCGACGCGGGCCTGGCTGTGGGCGATCTGGCGCTGCAGGTTGGTGGTGTCCACCGTGTCGGCATCGACCAGGGTCAAACGCCCGACGCCGGCCGAGCCCAGGTACAGCGCAACCGGCGAGCCCAGTCCGCCAGCGCCGATCACCAGTGCATGCGAGGCCAGCAGCCGGCGCTGGCCTTCGATGCCGATCTCGTCGAGCAGCAGGTGGCGCGAGTAGCGCAGCAGCGCGTCGTCGCTCAGGCCATCGTCTGCGCCGTCATTCAGGCCGTGGTCTTGCGTCATTCTTCAGGCCAACCGGCAGGGTCGGAAACAACAAAGGCGAAGCGGTGGCACAAGGGCCGCCGGCTTCGCCTCGGGTGGCTTGCAGCGCGCTTATTCGGTCGCGGCCTCGGCCTTGCGCTCGGTCATGGACTTGCTGACCATGACTTGCTTGCCCTTGAGCTGGTTCAGGGCCTGGACCAGCTGGAAGTCTTCGGCGCTGCCGAACTCGGGCAGCGGCTTGGGCGGTTCCTTGGACTTGGCGACCTGCTCTTCAAGCTTCTTGCGCGCTTCCTCGCGGGCCTTCTCGCGCGCTTCGTCCTTTTCGTCGCCATTGCCCAGGTGCTTTTCCAGGTCGGCTTCGCGGGTGCGCAGCGCGGCGAAGACATTGCCTTCGGCCGTTTCATCCAGCCAGATGTCCGGCACGATGCCCTTGGCCTGGATCGAGCGGCCACTGGGCGTGTAGTAGCGCGCAGTGGTGATCTTCAACGCGGTGTCGGCGGTCAGCGGGCGCACGGTCTGCACCGAGCCCTTGCCGAAGGTCTGCGCACCCATCAGTGTGGCGCGCTTGTGGTCCTGCAGCGCGCCGGCGACGATTTCGCTGGCCGAGGCCGAGCCTTCGTTGACCAGCACGACCATCGGCACCGTCTTCAGCGAGGCCGGCAGCTTCTTCAGCGGGTCTGCGCCGCCGCGGCGCAGGTAGTTGTCAGGCGTGGCGCGGAAGGTCGCCTTCGATTCGGCGATCTGGCCATTGGTGCTGACGACCACCGAGTCAGACGGCAGGAAGGCCGAGGCAATGGCCACGGCGCCTTCGAGCAGGCCGCCCGGGTCGTTGCGCAGGTCCAGGATCACGCCCTTGATGTTCGGGTCCTGCTTGTAGATGTCTTCCAGCTTGCGCGAGAAGTCTTCCACCGTGCGGTCCTGGAACTGGGTCACGCGGATCCAGGCGTAGCCGGGTTCCACTTCCTTGGCCCGCACGCTCTGCACGCGGATCTCCTCGCGGGTGATCGTGACCGGGAAGCTGCGGTTCTCGCTCTTGCGGAAAATCGTCAGCATGACCTTGGTGGCCGGCTCGCCGCGCATGCGCTTGACCGCCTGGTCCATCGACAGGCCCTTGACGGCCGAGTCGTCGATCTTGGTGATCAGGTCGCCGGACTTCAGCCCGGCGCGGAAGGCGGGTGAGCCTTCGATCGGGGAGACCACCTTGACCAGGCCGTCTTCCATGCCGATCTCGATGCCCACGCCGACGAACTTGCCGGTTGTGCCTTCGCGGAATTCCTTGAAGCTCTTCTTGTCGAAGTACTGGGAATGCGGGTCCAGCCCGGCCACCATGCCGGAGATGGCATCGGTGATCAGCTTCTTCTCGTCCACCTGTTCGACGTAGTCGTTCTTGACCATGCCAAACACCGCGGCGAGTTGCTGCATTTCCTCCAGCGGCAGCGGGCCGTAGGTGTTGCGCGCCTCGGCCTGGAATTGAATGGTCGTCAATGCACCAGCCAGCGCCCCCATCGTGAGGAGACCTGCCACCTTCAATTTGGCACCCATGTGATGTCCCGCTTTCAAACTAGAAGTCATTCGACCAGGCGGTCAGTATAGGACTCGCCACTCACAGGAAGACTTTGAACTGGCCGTAAAGTTGCTTGTTTTTGAAGGCTATTGGCGTGAGCCAACACTCACTGCGCCAGCTTTTCAAGCCTGCCTTCACCGCGCCGTGCCCATCCCGCCGTCCGCTGGTCGCCTGCGCGCCCCGGTGCTGTCCTGAAGTGTGGCGCAGCTGAGGCACAATGCGCGCCGGTCGGCTCCATGGTTCAATGGATAGAACAGCCCCCTCCTAAGGGGCAGATCCAGGTTCGATTCCTGGTGGGGCCACCATTTCGGCTGCCGACCCAGTCGGCATGCGGCCCGGCGCTGTCCGCATCCGGCATTTGCGCGCATGTCGGCCGAAATCAAGGGCTCTCCGCCCCGCCAAGCGCGTCATCTCGCGTTCAACCCCGTCTTCATTGCATCCCCGCTTCAAAGCTGGGCGGCGTTGCGCTGCGTCCCCGGTGGCATCAGCAGGCCATGTCTCTGCCAAGTTAAGATTATCGATAATCAAGATCCCCTACTCTGGAGACAGTCCCATGCAATACCGCGAACTCGGCCGTACCGGCTGGCAGGTGTCGACCATCAGCTTTGGCGCCTGGGCCATTGGCGGCACCTGGGGCGAGGTGAACGACGACGAATCGATGGCGGCGCTGCACCGCGCACTCGACCTGGGCATCAACTTCTTCGATACCGCGGACGTGTACGGCGATGGCCACAGCGAGCGTTTGATCGCCCGGCTGCGCCAGGAGCGCAGCGAGCCCTTCTACGTCGCCACCAAGGCCGGCCGCCGGCTCAGCCCGCATGTGACCGAGGGCTACAACCGGGAGAACCTGACGGCGTTTGTCGAACGCAGCCTGCGCAACCTGAACGCCGAGGCCATCGACCTGCTGCAGCTGCACTGCCCGCCAACGCCGGTCTACTACCTGCCCGAGGTCTTTGGCGTGCTGGACGACCTGGTGCGCGCGGGCAAACTGCGCCACTACGGTGTCAGCGTCGAGAAGGTCGAAGAGGCGCTGAAGGCCATCGAATTCCCCGGCGTGCAGGCGGTGCAGATCATCTACAACATCTTCCGCCAGCGCCCGGCCGAGCTGCTGTTCCGCGAGACGCTGGCGCGCCGCGTCGGCATCCTGGCGCGGGTGCCGCTGTCGTCCGGCCTGCTGTCGGGCGGCGTGACACGCCAGACGCAATTCGCGGCCGACGACCACCGCAGCTTCAACCGCGAAGGCGCGGCCTTCGACAAGGGCGAGACCTTCTCGGGGCTGGACTTCGACAGCGGGCTGGCGGCGGTCGAAGCCTTGCGGCCGCTGGTGCCGGCCGGGCAGACGCTGGCGCAATTCGCGTTGCGCTGGATCCTGATGCAGCAGGCGGTGACCTGCGCCATCCCGGGTGGCCGCCGGCCATCCCAGGTCGAAGACAACGTGCGGGCTGCTGATCTGCCGCCGCTGCCGGATGCGGCGATGCAGGCAGTCACCCGCATCTACGAGAAATACGCCAAGCCGCAGGTGCATCACCTCTGGTGATCGGCTCCCTGCAGGTAATCGAGTTTCGCCAGCTGCAAGTGCGCCACGCACAGCTCGGCGAGCGCCGCGTTGTCACTGCCCTTGAGCAACTGGATCATCGCCAGGTGCGCGTCTGCCGCTGCTTCCGAATGGCCCGCCGCGGCGGTGCGCTGGGCCCGCACCGGCAGGCTCAGGCCCATGTAGTGGCGGATCGAGGCCACCAGGTACGGGTTGCCGCAGCCACCGAACAGGGTCAGGTGGAAGGCGTCGTTGACGCGGTGCAGCGCGCTGAAGTCACGCGCCTGCAAGTGCTGCAGGAACTGCGCATGCAAGGCCTCCAGCGCCTCGACCAGTGCGCCGTCCGCGGGCAGCGGAATGTGCAGCGCGGCCTGCCGTTGCAGCAGCTCGCGCACCTCGTAGATCTGCCGCACCTCGGCCGGCGCCAGCGCCCGCACGCTTGCCCCCTTGTTCTTTTCGCGCACCACGATGCCGATGCGTTCCAGCTCGGCCAGCGCCTGCCGCACGCCGTGCCGCGTCACGCCGAAGCGCGCCATCAGCGGGTCTTCGATCAGCCGGCTGCCCGGCGGCAGGTGGCCGAAGATGATGTCTTCGCCCAGCGCCTTGACCACGCCTTCCGTGTCACTGAACGGTGTCGACTCGGGCTTGGACACGATGTCCCCGCTAGTCCCAGCGCCAGGTCCAGATGGCATCAAGGGCGCTGTCTTCACCTGACTGCGCACGCAACGTGAACCGCTGCGCGATGCGGTAGATCAGCTGCCAGGTGCCGGCGGCGGCGTTGACGCCGCGTTCGTAGCCGACGTACCAGCGCCGCGTGAGTTGTTTGCCGACGGTGACGACGGTGGTCTGCACGTTGTTGGCGTCGGCGGCCTGGCGCAGGGAGAAGTCGCTCAGGCCGATGTTTTCGAGGATGTTGTCGGTCGGGCTGCCGCTGTTGCCCATCAGCAGTGCGAGCGCGGCGCGCTGCAGCATGGCGGTGTCGGCTTGGCCCAACCCTTCCGGAGCGCGGCCCATGACCAGCCAGCTGAGCTTGTCGGTGTCGCTCATCTCGGTGTCGCTGGCCAGGCGCACGCGCGGGTTCAGCGCGGTGCCGGTGATCAGCACGCCGACCTGCACATCGAGGTTCGGACGGATGGCGTAGATGTCCAGCCGCGGGTCGTCGACCGGGCCGTTGAACAGGATGCTGCCGCGTTCGATCGACAGCTTCTGGCCGTAGGCGGCGTAGTTGCCACCGGCGGTGCGCACGGTGCCCACCACCGCCAGCTTGCCGCGCGGGTTGGTGATTTTCAGCGCGCCTTGCAGCCCGGTGTCGATGCCCTTGCCGCGCAGCCGCAGTTTCTGGCCCAGGTCCAGCTGCAGCGCCAGCTGGGTGACACGCTGACTCTGGCCGTTGGCCTTGTCGTCCTGTGCGGCTTCCTCGGCTTCGGTCCTGGCCATCACCACGTCTTCGGGCAGCGTGGGGCCATCGCCGCGGCTGATGTCGATCAGGCCTTCGTCCAGCGTGACGTTGCCGTTCAGGCTCAGCGTGTCCTTGTCCAGCCCGAGCTGGGCCTGGCCGCTGGCGACGATGGTGCGGTCGATGCGGCCCAGTGCCTTGAACTTCTGGGCCTCAATGCTCACCTTCGCTGAAGGTTTGGCACCCAGTTCCGCGGTGCCGGTGGCGCTGATGCTGCCGTCACCGCCCTTGAAGGCCAACTGCTCCAGCCGGGCGCGTTGGCCCTCGAGCAGCAGCCTGGCCTGACCGTTGGTGAGCGACACGCCCAGCAGCGGGTTCTGCAGGCTCAGGCGCTGGCCGGTCAGTTCGCCGGCGATTTCCGGTGCGCCCAGCGTGCCGGCGATCTTGGCCGAGCTGGCCAGCTCGCCGCCCAGGCGCCACCCGGCCGGCATCCACGGTGCCCAGGCGCTGAGCTTGGTGACCTGCAGCGTCAGCGTGCCCTGCATCGGCGAGCCGGTGGCTGGCCACAGCTGGTCCGGTGCGGCCTGGATGGACAGCGCCGCGCCCAGCGCACCGAGGTACTGGCCGGCCAGCGCCTGGGTGAACTGCCAGCTGCCGTCGTGGGCCTTCAGGCTCAGCCGCAGGTCGGTCAAGCCCAGCGGCAACTGGCGCGCGGTGGACAGCAGCCCGTCCTCGTCCAACGCCAGATCGCCGCTCAGGCGCTCGACCACGGCTTCAGCCTCCAGCTTGCCGTCGTAGCGCAGCTGCAGCTGGCCGCCCAGCTTCAGGTCGCCAGCCCACACGGCATCCGGCTGCAGCCGCTGCAGCAGCGGGGCGACGCTGGTCTCCTTCAGCTTGGCCTGCAGCGCCAGCAGTGGAGGCCGGTCGGCCGCGGGCTGGCTGAAGCGGGCTTCGCTCCATTGCAGCGCGGTGCCCAGCAGCGAGAGCTCGCCGGGCAACAGCGCGGCCTGGCTGAGCCGGCCGTCCGGCTCCCAGTGCAGTTGCGCGCTGAGCTCGCGTGCGCCGAACCAGTCCTGGCTGTTGCTCTGCACGCCACGCAGCTGCAGCTGGCTCAGCTGGCCGGTCCAGTCGGCGCTGCCTTGCGGAGTGCGTGCGTAGTGGCCGGCCAGTTGCAACTGCAGCTTGGCGCCAGGCTTGTGGCCGGTGGCGGCCAGCTGCTGCAGCCAGTTGGGCGGCTGCACGGGGCTGTCCAGCGCCAACTGCAACTGGTGTTGCGCGAGGCCGCCGGCCAGCGAGGCCTTGAGCTGGTTCAGCTTGACCTGGCCGACGATGAGCTGGCTGCCGTCGAGCTGCAGGTCCAGCGGCCAGTCGCCGCCCACGTCGCCCTTGCCGTGCAGTTGCGCCTTGTCCAGCTTCAGCGCGCCGGCCTGCAGGGCGGACACCGTGCCATCGGCGCGCCATTGCCAGTGGTCCGGCTTGCCGGTGGTTTCCTGCAGGCCCAGTTGCAGGTCCAGCCCACCGGCGCTGGGCGCCCATGCACTGGCGGCGGCCTGCAGCCTGGCCAGTGGTGCCAGCGTGGCCAGGTGAGGTGCTTTCAGCGACAGGCTGCCGCGGCCGTCGCTGCCGGGGTCGTCATGCCAGCTGGCTTGAAGCTTCGCGTCGTCGGCCAGCAGCTCCGCGTCGGCCTGCTGTTGCTTGTCGTCGTTCTTCAGCTGCAGGCTGCCTTGCAGTGGCAGGCCGGCGAAGGTGCTGGGCGCGAGCTTCAGCGCCAGCTGGCCGCGCAGCGTGCGCCAGAGCACGCTGGGGTCTTGCGCCGCAGCCGGCAACGCGCTCTCCGGCAGGCTGGCCTCGCTGTCCAGGCTGGCATTGAGCTGCTGTGGCGCCTGCTGCCAGGTGCTGCCGGCAGCACCTGGCAACCACACGCGAAGGTCCAGCGCCTGCAACTGGCCGGCGAGCTGCCAGCGCAGACGGGCGTCCGCGCTGCGCTCGATGCGGCCCTTCAGCGAGGCGGACGCCGCATCGGCCTTCAGCTCCAGCGTGTTGATCAGTGCCTGGTGGGTGGAGAGCTGGGTGTCGAGCTGCAGCGAAACCGGGGGCGTCGGGTTGCCACGGCCTTGCCCCGGCGGGCCCTGGCGGCCTTGCAACTGGCCGGTCAGCTTGGCGAGCACCGACAGCACAGGATCGGCGGCTGGCAGCGGGCTTGGCGACGACGCGGCCGAGGCTGGTTCGGCAGCAGCGCCGGGCGCCGGCACCGGCGCGAGCGCGAGCTCGATCGGGCCGCTCAGCAGCAGCGCTGGCAAGCGCTTGTCCAGCGCGGCGGGCTGCCATTGCTGCAGTTTCAGCGCCAGCTCGGCGCGGGCGCTGCCGGCCTTGGCGTCGACCAGGTACCGGCCATCGCCGGTCCAGCGGCCGGCGCCGGCCTGGCTGCCGGGGCCGCTGGCCCATTCGATGTTCAGCTGCGTCAGCCGCAGCTCGCTCAGCGGTTGAGGCGTGCCGGTGGCGCTCAGGCTCAGTTCACGCACCGGCAGGCGTTGTTCGTCCCAGCGGCCGGGCTGGTCGTTGTGCAGGTTCAATTCGGCCTGGGCCGGCTGGCTCAGCCCGCTGCTGTGCAAGGTGGCGCTGCCGCGCAAGGCGGTGTGCGGCGCGTCGCTGAGCAGCGCTGCCAGGTCCAGTGCCTCGGTCTTCAGGTTCAGCTCGCCCAGCGGCCAGGGGGCAAACGGCTGCAGCCGGGTCTGCAGCTGCACGCTGGGGGCGGGCTTGCCAGCGGCCGGTTGGCCTTGCAGTTCGGCCTCGGCGGCCAGGTCGGCCAGCGGGCCGCGCGCCGTCAGCTTGGCCTGCCAGGCCGGGCTGGTGCCGGGTGGGCTGTGCAGCGCCAGCTGGGACTGCAGCGCCATCGTGCCTTCGGTCAGCAGGCTGGCGGCGCCGCTGAGCTGGAAACGGTCGGTGTCGAGCTGGCTGATGGCGATCTGGTGCTGGCTGCCGCCCTTGGCGCCCAGGTGCAGGTTGGCCTGCAGGTTGCGCATCAGGGGCAGGGAGTCGACCTGCAGGCCGGCCACGCGCAGTTCGTCCACCCGCAGCTGGATTGGCAGCCGCAGGTGCGGGGGGGGGGCGCTGGGCGTGGCCGGCGCGGGGCTGGCTTTCGAGTGCCACCGGGCGCTGCGGGCGCTGAGGTGATTCATCGCAATGCCGGCCCAGGCCTGCGGGTCCGGCCGCCAGGTCCAGCGCAGGCCGTCCAGCGAGACCTGCTCCATCACCAGCTCGCCGGCGCCCAGCGTCAGCGTGAGGCGATCGGCGGTGAGCGCATCACCGCCCAGCGCGCCGCGCCAGTTGTCCAGCTTCAGGCCGGGCACCTGGGTCAGCAGCCAGTGGGTGCCGGGCTCGCTGCGCCACAACCAGCCCACGCCGCCACCCACCAGCACGACCAGCGCCAGCAACAACGCGCCCAGCGACCAGGCCAGGCGCCGCAGCCAGCGCCGCTGCGCACGCGTGGGCGCAGCGGGCGCGGTGTCGTTTTCAGTGCTTGGTGAGTCGGACATGCAATGCAGGGGCTCAGAAGGCCACGCCAACGTTCAGGTGGATGCGGCCGCGGTGCAGTTCCTGGCCCCAGGCCCAGTCCAGGCTCAGCGGGCCGACGGGGCTGCGCCAGCGCACGCCCAGGCCATAGCCCAGCGCGGGTTTGAGCGCGGGCAACTGGTCGGCGGCGCGGCCTGCGTCGATGAACACCGCGCCCCAGACCGAGGGCAGCGAGGCGACGATGGGATGCGCGGCTTCGACGCTGGAGGTGAAGAGCAGGCGACCGCCAGTCACGCCGCCGTCTGCCGTGGCCGGGGCCAGGGTGCGCCAGGGGTAGCCGCGCACCGAATTGTCGCCACCGGCACGGAAGCGTTGCGAGTCCGGCACCTGCACGCCGGCCGGCGTGAAGACCTTGCCGAGTTCCAGCCTGGCCTGGGTGTACCAGCTGCCCACCGGCCAGTAGCCGGTGGCACGGCCGTAGGCGCGGGCGAACACGCCGCGCTTGCTGGCGCTGCCATCGGCCAGGCCGCCGCCGAACTCGGTGGCCAGCGTGTAGCCCTCGGTGGGCAGCAGCACGTTGTCGACCTCGCGCCAGGTGTTGTGGGTGTTGGCCGACAGGGCGGCCAGCTTGTCGCAGTCGATCAGCACGCCGCTGTCGCGCACGCATTCGACCGCGCGCTCTGCTTCGACATAGTTCAAGCGGTCGAACTTCGGCTTTTCCAGCGAGCGGCCCAGGCGCAGCCGTTGCGACAGCACCATGTCGTCGTCGGTCCACAGGCGCTCGACCGAAGCGCCCACCAGGTCGCGGCTGAAGCGTTCGTCCGGATGGGTCGAGACTTCGCCGTCGTAGGCCTGCCGGTTGCGGCCCCATTCGAGCTTGTTGCGTGAGGTGAGGGCAAAGCCGAACACGCGGCGGTGGGTGTATTCCAGCGTGGTGCGCGGCCCGCTGGTGGCGCTGACGCCCAAGGCGGTGACGGCCGACTGCAGCGGCGTTTCCTTCAGGTGCACCTGCACGGTGGCGTGGTCGGCCTGCGCCGGATCCGGGTCCATGGTCACGGTGACCTGGTCGAACAGCCCTGCCTTGCTCAGCCGTTCCTGGAATTCCTGCAGCCGGTTTTCGGTCAAGGTGGCGCCGCGCGGGAAGCCCGCCATGCCACGCACCTGCTCGGGCTGGTGGTGGACCAGGCCGCTGATCTCGAAGTCGCCGGCGCGGTAAAGCGGGCCGCTGTCGGCCACGACGAACAGGCGCACGCGGTGCTCGCCTTCGTCGACTTCCGCCGCCGTGCCGCTCCAGCTGGCCGCGGCATAGCCGGCGGCACGCAGCTGGGCCAGCGTGCTGTTCTTGGCATCGGTCCAGGCGTCTGCGCTGAATTCGGCATCGGTCGCCAGCGCCCAGTCGCGCTTGAGCGCGTCGCGCACCTGTTGCGCCTCGGCTGCCCCGGCCGTGCCGGCTTCGGCCTGCTCTGCCAGCGGGCCTTGCACTTCCAGCGTCACCCGGCCGACCCGCGCGCGCGGGCCGGTGTCCACGTTGAGGGTGATCCTGGGGGGTTGGCCCGCGGCTTCCGGCTCGCGCGTGACGACGGCATTGGCCGAGAAGTAGCCCTCGGTCCTGGCCAGGTCCTCGGCCTGCGCCGGCAGTGCGGCGATCAGGCGCGACCATTCGATGTTGCTGATCTGCTGCGCCGTGGGCAGTGCGGCGGCGCGTTGCAGGTCCAGGTAGTTTTCCAGCAGTTGCTTGAGCGGCTCCGGTGCCTTCACCGTCAACTTCGGCACCAGGCCGGTGAGCTGGCTGGCCTGTTCGGCATCGCCTTCGGTTGCGCTGGCCGCAGCGGGCGCCGCGCCGGAACTGGCAGACGAGGCGGGCGGGGCCACCGCCTGGGCCGGGTTGGCACCGGCCGCCTGGGCGGACTCGTCGGCATTGGCCGCAGCCCGCGCCGCGACCTGGCCAGAAGCCGCTGCTGCGGCGCTGGGCGCGGCGGTCACCGTGACCGGTTTGGCCGTGGCTGGGGAGACCGGCAGCGCGCCGGGGGGCGCGGCAGAAGCGGCGGCGGCCGAAGCCTGCGCGGCCGAATCCATCGAGCGCAGGTCGGCGCAGCCAGTCGCCAGCCACACGCCCGTGGCCAGCGCCGACAGCAGGACAGCGTGACGCAGCCGCTTCATTTGCTGAGCAGCCGCATCGCTCCTTCCAGCCCCGCCAGCGTGAGCGGGAACATGCGCTGCTGCATGAGCTGTTGCACGATGCCGATGCTTTGCCGGTACTGCCAGACGCCTTGCGGCTCCGGGTTGATCCAGGCGTATTTGGGGAAGGCATGGGTGAGCCTTTGCAACCATTCGGCGCCGGGCTCCTCGTTGTTGTATTCGACGCTGCCGCCGGGCTGCAGGATCTCGTACGGGCTCATCGTCGCGTCGCCGACGAAGATCAGCCGCCAGTCCTTGTTGTACTTGCGGATCAGCTCCCAGGTCGGGGTCTTCTCGCTGTAGCGGCGGCGGTTGTTCTTCCACATGAAGTCGTAGACGCAGTTGTGGAAGTAATGGAACTCCAGGTGCTTGAACTCGCTCTTGGCGGCCGAGAACAGTTCCTCGACGCGGTGGATGTGCTCGTCCATCGTGCCGCCGACGTCCATCATCAGCAGCACCTTCACCTTGTTGTGCCGTTCGGGCACCATCTTGATGTCCAGGAAGCCGGCGTTGGCCGCGGTGGCGTGGATGGTGTCGTCCAGCGCCAGTTCCAGCTCCGAGCCTTCGCGGGCGAAACGGCGCAGCCGGCGCAGCGCCACCTTGATGTTGCGCGTGCCCAGCTCGCGGCTGTCGTCATAGTCCTGGAAGGCGCGCTGGTCCCACACTTTCACGGCGCTCTTGTTGCGGCCCGGGCCGCCAATGCGCACGCCCTGCGGGTTGTAGCCGCCATGGCCAAACGGGCTGGTGCCGCCGGTGCCGATCCACTTGTCGCCGCCCTCGTGGCGCTCCTTCTGCTCTTCGAGCCGCTTTTTGAGCGTCTCCATCAGCTCGTCCCAGTCCATCTTCGCGATGGCGGCCTTCTGTTCAGGCGTGAGTTCCTTTTCCAGCAGCTTCTGCAGCCACTCGGCAGGAATCTCCTTGCCGAAGTCGGTCAGCATCTGCACGCCGTTGAAGTAGGCGCCGAAGGCCCGGTCGAACTTGTCGAAATGGGTTTCGTCCTTGACCAGCGTGGTGCGCGCAAGGAAGTAGAAGTCGTCGACCGACGGCCCGATCACACCCAGTTGCAAGGCTTCCAGCAGCGTCAGGTACTCCTTGACCGAAACCGGCAGCTTGGCGGCGCGCAGCGTGTAGAAGAAGTTGATCAGCATGGCGGCGAGGAGGAGGGCGGGCGCGATGGGTAACCCGGTGATTGTGCCGAAGGCCAAGAATAACGCGCCCACCCGGTGAGTGACACCAGCGGCGGCGCGGGCGCTGCTTGTCGCCGCATCCGGAGCCGCGGGCCGCCCGCTCAGCCCTTGCCGCGCTTGGCCTTGCCTTTTTGCTGCGTCACGTCGTGGCGGTGCAGCCAGGCGAAGAATTCCTGGTACCAGAGCTGGCTGTTGCGCGGCTTCAGCACCCAGTGGCTTTCGTCCGGGAACCACAGCAGCCGGCTGTCGATGCCGCGGGCCTTCAGCGTGTTGTAGTAGGCCAGGCCCTGCTGGTCCGGCACGCGGTAGTCCAGTGCGCCGTGGATGACCAGCGTCGGCGTGCTGAAGTTCGCGGCGTAGAGGTGCGGGCTTTGCGCGCCGACCTTGGCTGGGTCTTCCCAGTACCAGGCGCCCAGTTCCTTGGCATGCCAGCTCCAGGCGTCGTCGGCGAACATGGCCGTCCAGTCGAAGCAGCCGGCGTGGCAGACATAGGCAGCGTAGCGGCCGGGTTTCACATGGCCGTTCATCCAGGCCACCATGTAGCCGCCGTAGCTGCCGCCGGACGCGAACACCCGCGCCGGGTCGCACCAGCGCTGGCTCAGCAGCCAGTCGGTGCCGGCCTCGATGTCCTGCAGCTCCAGTTCGCCCCAGCGGTGGGTGATGCTGTCCAGGAACGCATGGCCGAAGCCGGACGAGCCGTGGTAATTGACGCTGGCCACCACGTAGCCTTGCGCCGCAAACAGCTTGCTGCTCCAGCGGTAGTGCCAGTTGTCCCCCGGGCCGGTGTGTGGCCCGCCGTGGATGCTGTGCAGCACCGGGTATTTCTTCTTCGGGTCGAAGCCCGGCGGGAAGTGCAGCCACATCTGCACCTTGTCACCTTCGGCGCCGGTGAACCAGACCTCCTCGTGGTGGCCCAGCGTGTAGCGGGCCAGCAGGTCATCATTGAAGCTTTCGATGCGCCGTGGCGCTTCGCCCGGTGCATGTGCGCACAGCTGCGCCGGGTGCTGGGCCGTGTCGGCCAGGCTCACGAGCGTGCCGGCAGCCTTGTCGAAGCCGGTCACCGTGCCGCCTTGCGCGACGACTTCGGCGCGGCGGTCCGGCAGGTCGAAGCGCCAGAGGTGCGTGCGGCCCTGCTGCTCGGCGGTGAACAGCACTGCCTGGTTATCGTCTTCCCACAGCAGCGGCGCGTTCACCGCGTGGTCCCACTGGGCGCTGATCACTTCCCAGCTGCCGAACTCGTCCTCGAAGACCGCCAGTTGCGCCGGCATCGTGTGCTTGCGGCCCTGGTGCGAGGCGAGGAAGGCGATGCGGTCGCCTGTGGGGCTGTAACGCGGTGCGGCGGTGTCCCAGTCTGCGTCGCGCACCAGCTCGCGGAAGGTGCGCCGGCGCAGGTCCAGCTCGACCATCGCGAAGCGACCGTCGACCTTCTTCTCTGGCGCCGGGTCGTAGGCGAAGACGATGCGCTTGCCGTCGGGCGAGATGTCGAAGCAGGTCGCATCCGGCTCGAAGCGCGGCAGCTCGTAAGGCGTGCCTTCGAACAGGTCGGTCACCTTGCCGCTGGCCAGGTCCAGCGTCAGCAAATGCGGCACGCGGCCTTGCGGCAGGTTCTGGTCCCAGAAGCGGTAGGCCGATTCGCTGGTCACGTAGCCAGTCGCCTTGCGGTCCTTGAAGGTCTTGTGCTGCCTGGCCTGGGCCTTCATGCCCTTCAGCTCGGGCCAGAGCCAGGAGATGAAGGCGATGCGCTTGCCGTCCGGGAACCACTTGAAGGCTTCGACGCCGGTGGCCACTTCGCCGATGCGGCGGGCCTCGCCGCCATCGGTGGCAATGACATAGAACTGCGGTGTCTCGTCCTTCTTGCCTTCCTGCTCGCGGCGGGCGATGAAGCCCACGGCGTGGTCATGCGGCGAGAAGCGCGGCTGGCCGTCCTTGTCGCCGCAGTGGGTCAGCGCCCGTGGCCGGCCGCCCAGCGTGGACAGCAGCCACAGCGTGGTGCTGGCCTTGTTCTCTTCCATGTCGTAGCGGCTCACCGTCGCCACGGCTTGCGCGCCGTCGGGCGACAGGCTGGGGTTGCCCAGCCTTTCCAGCTGCCACAGTGCGTCGATGGTGAAGGTCTTGTCGGAACGGGCCAATCGCATCTCCAGTTGGTTCGGCGGGATCGCCGCCGGAAGCCTTCAACGATAGCGCGGCTCTGCCGCCCGCGGCGGCTCAGCGATTCTGACGTTGCATGAAGACCAGCTTCTCGAACAGGCTCACGTCCTGCTCGTTCTTCAGCAGTGCGCCGACCAGCGGCGGCAGCGAAACCTTCTCGTCCTTGCTCTGCAGCACTTCGGCCGGAATGTCCTCGGCCACCAGCAGCTTGAGCCAGTCGATCAGCTCGGAAGTGGAAGGCTTCTTCTTCAGGCCGGGCAGGTTGCGCACGTCGTAGAAGCCTTTCAGCGCCGCGGCCAGCAGTTCCTTCTTCAGGCCGGGGAAGTGCACGTCGACGATCTTCTGCATCGTCTCGGCTTCGGGGAACTTGATGTAGTGGAAGAAGCAGCGGCGCAGGAAGGCGTCCGGCAGCTCCTTTTCATTGTTCGAGGTGATGAAGACCAGCGGCCGGTGCTTCGCGCGGATGGTCTGGCGCGTCTCGTAGCAATGGAACTCCATGCGGTCGATCTCGCGCAGCAGGTCGTTCGGGAATTCGATGTCGGCCTTGTCGATCTCGTCGATCAAGAGCGCCACCGGCGTCTCCGATTCAAACGCCTGCCACAGCACGCCCTTGACGATGTAGTTCGCGATGTTCTTGACCTTCTCCGAATTTTCGACGTCCGCCAGCTGGCTGTCGCGCAGGCGGCTCACCGCGTCGTATTCGTACAGGCCCTGGTGCGCCTTGGTGGTGCTCTTGATGTGCCACTCCAGCAGCGGCAGGCCCAGCGCCTTGGAGGCTTCTTCGGCCAGCATCGTCTTGCCGGTGCCTGGCTCGCCCTTGACCAGCAGCGGGCGCTTCAGTGTCATTGCCGCATTGACCGCCAGCATCAGGTCGGCGGTGGCCACGTAGTTGTCGGAACCTTGGAATTTCATGGCGTGTGGCCGGGGCGAGCCCGGGTTTTGGCGGCTTGGAAATGCGGTGTTGCCAGGGGTTTGGCAGGGGGCGGATCAGTATAAGGTCGTGCCTATAATCGTTGACAAATCGCAAGCCGACGCGGGCAGGCAGGCAGTTTCTGCCATGCCGTGTACCGTACCGGCCCTCCTCGAAACCGTTCGCCAAGACGAATCATTCCGCGATGAAAACCAAGGCAAGCCTTTTGCTGCTGGCGCTGACCAGCTTCTTCTTTTCAGCGGCCCAGGCCCAGGAGGTCAGGGGCGATGCCAAGGCCGGCGAAAAGAAGAATGCGATGTGCATCGGGTGCCACGGCATCGTCGGCTACCAGGCCAGCTTCCCGCAGGTCTACCACGTGCCGATGATCTCCGGCCAGAGCGCCAAATACATCGCCTCGGCGCTGGACAGCTACCGCAAGGGCGATCGCAAGCACCCGACCATGCGGGCCATTGCCGGCTCGCTGAGCGACCAGGACATTGCCGACCTCGCGGCCTATTACGCGGACCACGGCCACGCCGGTGCCGCCGCGCCGCCGCCGGCCGAACTGCCGGCCGCGCTGAAAGACAAGCTGGCCGTCTGCGTGGCCTGCCACGGTGCCAACTTCAGCACCACCCCCGACCCGGCCAACCCACGCCTGGCCGGCCAGCATGCCGACTACCTGACGCTGACGTTGAAGTCCTACCAGGCCGACGCCGGCCACCTGGTGGGCCGCAGCAACCCGACCATGAACGCCATGGCCAAGACACTCAGCGAAGCCGAACTCCGCCAGGTCGCCGATTTCCTGTCCTCGCTGCCCGGCGAGTTGAAGACCGTGCCGCAATCACACTTCCGCTGAACGACGCAGGATTGCGAACACGCAAGCCGGGCCTGCCCGGAAAAAGAGCCGCCACCCGTGATGGGTTGGCGGCTCTTTGCATTCCGGGGCTGGGCTGACCGGGGCTGCCCTGCGCCGCCCGCATGGGGGGCGGCTCAAGACCTGGGCGCGTTGGGTCGATAACGGTCTGTTGCCCAGCCATATGGGCAGGACCACATTGGCCGGACATGCTGAAAAAAATATCGGTTTCGCAGGTCAGACTGGGCATGCACATCCATGCGCTGGAGGGGGCGTGGATTGACCATCCCTTCTGGAAGACGAAGTTCGTCATCCGCGACCACAACGATCTGGCCAAGCTGCATTCGAGCGGCCTGCCGGGTGTGTGGATAGACCCGGAAAAAGGCCTGGACCTGGCCGATGCGACCGGGCACCTGCCGGGCCTGCGGGCGCCGGCCCGTGCCGTCGAGGCACCGGCCGCCGCGCCGGTGGTGCAGCCCGCTGCGCCCGCCTCGAGAATGCCGCCCGAGCCGGACCGCGACCTGAAATCCGAGCTCACCCAGGCCGCCGCGCTCTACAAGGAAGGCCGTGCGCGCGTCGTCTCGATGTTTTCCGAAGCCCGGATGGGCAAGGCAGTGGATGCCGAGCAATGCCTGCCGCTGGTCAACGACATTGCCGACTCGGTGTTCCGCAACCCCGGTGCGCTGGTCAGCCTGGCGCGGCTCAAGACCCAGGACGACTACACCTACATGCACTCGGTGGCCGTCTGCGCACTGATGGTGTCGCTGGGCCGCGAACTCGGCCTGGACGAGGCTGGCTGCCGGGACGCCGGCCTGGCCGGCCTGCTGCACGACCTGGGCAAGGCTGCGATGCCGCTGGACGTGCTGAACAAGCCCGGCAAGCTGACCGACGAAGAATTCACCGTGATGAAGTCGCACCCCGACCGAGGCCACGAAATGCTGCTGGAGGCCAAGGGCGCGAGCGCCGGCGCGCTGGACGTCTGCCTGCACCACCATGAGCGAATGGACGGCAGCGGCTACCCGCACAAGCTGCCAGGCGAGCAGATCAGCCTGCTGGCGCGCATGGGTTCGGTCTGCGACGTCTATGACGCCATCACTTCGAACCGGCCCTACAAGGCCGGCTGGGACCCGGCCGAGTCCATCGCCAAGATGGCCTCGTGGCAGGGCCATTTCGACCCGAAGATATTCCAGGCCTTCGTCAAGAGCCTGGGCATCTATCCGGTGGGCTCGCTGGTCAAGCTGCAGAGCGGCAAGCTGGCGGTGGTGGTGGACCAGAACCCCAAGGCCCTGGTGACCCCGATGGTCAAGGTCTTCTTCTCGACCAAGTCCCAGATGCCGCTGAACCCGCAACTGCTGGACCTGACCCGCTCGATCGACAAGATCGTCGGCCGCGAAAACCCGGCGACCTGGGGGTTCAAGCAGCTGGATGAGCTGTGGGCCGGCGACAAGTTGCCGAAACGTTGACACCCGGTTCGCCGAGTACGGCAAACCACCCGCCGAGCGGGTTGCGTGGCCGCCTTGGGACGGCCCGGCGCCGGCCACGCCTGCCCGCTCGAAGGTGTTGAAGACTCATCGCGTCGCGCGCCGCCGCACCGCGTCCAGGTACGCATGCCCGTCCGGCGGCAGGCCGCTGCGTTGCGAGGCCCAGAGCATTTCGCCCAGACAGTCCATCACCTCGTGCTGCGCGTCGTGCAGCGAGTTGCGCTTGGCGGCCAGCAGTTCGACGGCCTGGCGGATGCCGCGCGGCTGGTCGATCGAGACCTGTTCGCTGATGCTCAGGTGCATGGACAGGTGCAGGAACGGGTTGGTGCGGCCCTCGTCCACGTCGTAGACCGCCGCCAGCGCCGCTTCCACGTCCGCCAGCTCGGCGTGGTACTCGGGATGCTCGGTGATCCAGCCGGCGGCCAGCGTCTCGAGGGGCGAGAGCAGTTCCCCATTGCGCTGCTTGGCCAGGGTTTGGCAGAAGAAATTGCGAACGTCGTGCTGGGATGGCTGGAACATCCGAGAATTGTCGCTTCTTCGCCTTTTCACCGCCGAGCACCGCATGAATGTCACCACGGAACAGCTGTTCACCGAAGCCCGCACCGCCAACGCCTACCTGCCCACGCCGATGCCCGAAGCCACGCTGCGCGAGCTCTATGAGCTGACCAAGTGGGGCCCGACGGCATCCAACAGCTCGCCCATGCGGCTGATCTTCGTCACGTCCGATGAAGCCAAAGCGAAGCTGGTGCCCTGCATGGCGCCCGGCGGCAACCAGGCCAAGGTCGGCCAGGCGCCGGTCACCGCCATCGTCGGCATGGACATGGCCTTCTACGAGCACCTGCCCAGGCTCTACCCGCAGGTCGACTTCCGCAAGATGTTCATCGACAACCCGGCCCGGGTGCCGGACGCCGCGCTGCGCAACAGCAGCCTGCAAGGCGCCTACCTGATGCTCGCCGCCCGCGCGCTGGGGCTGGACTGCGGCCCGATGGGCGGCTTCAATGCGGCCGCGGTGGATGCCGCCTTCTGGTCCGGCACCGCGGTGCGCACCAACTTCATCTGCACGCTGGGCAAGGCCGACCCGGCTGGTGTGCGCCCGCGCAATCCGCGCCTGAGCTTCGAGGAAGCCTGCCAAGTCCTGTGACCGAGCTGTTCGCGCACGGTTGGTCGTTCTATGCCATCGCCATCCCGGCGGTGGTGCTGATGGGCCTGTCCAAAAGCGGCTTTGGCGCAGGCTTCGGCGCGCTGGCGGTGCCGCTGATGGCGTTGGTGGTGCCGGTGCCGCAGGCCGCGGCCATCATGCTGCCGCTGCTGGCGGTGATGGACGCGATGGGCCTGGCCGCGCTGGTGCGCGAGTGCGACCGCGGGCTGATCAAGCTGCTGCTGCCGGCCGGGTTGCTGGGCACGGTGATCGGCACGGTGCTGTTCGGCGTGCTGTCAGCTCACACGGTGGCCGGCGTTGTCGGCGCCATCACGCTGCTGTTCCTGGCGATCCGCCTGGTCTTCCCGCCAAAGGCCGACGCGCCGCCACCGCCGCGCTGGCTCGGTTTTTTGCTCGGTGCGGTCAGCGGCTTCACCAGCTTCGTGGCCCACGCTGGCGGCCCGCCGGTCAGCTTCTACGTGCTGCCGCTGCGGCTCTCGCCAATCCGGTTCACTGCCACCATGGCGGTTTTCTTCGCCGCGGTGAACCTGTCGAAGTGGATTCCCTACGCCTTCCTCGGCCTGATCGACACGCGCAACCTGTGGACCTCGCTGACGCTGGCGCCGTTTGCGCCGCTGGGCGTGTGGCTGGGCCTGCATGTGGTGCGGCGCATCAACCAGGTCTGGTTCTACCGGCTGTTCAACATCGGCATGGCGCTGACCGGCAGCAAGCTACTGTGGGACGCCGTCCGCTGAAGGCGATGACGCCGCCGGCTCGGCGCTGACGGGCGCCGGTGCCGGCAAGGCCAGCGCCACGATCTGGATGCGCAGCGTCACCGCCATGCCCATCCCCAGGTCCTTGCCGATGTCGATGCCGAATTCGTCCCGCTTCAGTTGGCCCAGCGCGCTGGCGCTACAGGCCTCGCGCTGCAGCACGGCGTCTGGCCGGCACTGGAAGGACTGGATCGCGAGCGACAGCGGCTGCGTCACGCCATGCATCTGCAGCTCGCCTTCGACGGCGGTCGGTGCACCGTCCACGAAATTCGCCAGCCGGCCCTGGTAGCTGACGAGCGGGAAGCGTGCGGTGTCGAAGGCCGTCGGCCCGCGCGCCACCTCGTTCAACAGGCCCCAGCCGAAGTCCAGGCTGTTGGCCTCGATGCGCACCGTGACCTGGCCCTCACCGGCCTCGCGGTCCAGCAGGACTTCGCCGGCGCTGCGCGTCAGCCTGCCTTCCATCGTGGACACGCCGGCATCGACCTCGAAGCTGGCCACGGTGCGCGCCGCGTCCAGCGCGAAGCGGACTGGCGCCGCATGGCCGCTGGTGGCGATCAGCGCCAGCGCGGCAATGCCGGCGCGCCAGCTCACGGTGCCTGGATCGCTTCGATCTGGATGCGCAGCGTCACGTCCATCTTGAAGCCGTAGTCCTTGCCTGCCGTCATGCCGAACTCGTCCCGCTGGATCACGGCCAGCGCATCGGCGCCACACACCTCGCGCTTGAACATCGGGTGCGGCATGCACTTGAAGCTGTTGAGCGCCAGGTTCACCGGCCTGGCCACGCCATGCAGGCGCAACTCGCCTTCGACGGCGGTGGGCGCGCCATTGACGAATTTCACCAGCTTGCCCACGTAGGTGATGCTGGGGTATTTGGCGGTGTCGAACAGCATGTCGCCGCGCGCCGCTTGGTTCATCGCGTCCAGCCCGAAGTCCAGGCTGTCGGCGTCCATGCGCACCGTCACCGTGCCGGTGCCGGCTTCCTTGTCCAGCGTGATCTCGCCGGCGCTGCTGTTGAGCTTGCCGCGCCAGACCGACAAGCCGTTCAGGTGATCGGCTTCGAAGCTGGGATAGGTGTGGGCGGGGTCGATCTCGTAGCGGACCGGCGCGGCCTGCGCTGTGGCGGCCGTGGCCGCGAGGGCGGCCAGGAAGAGGCGGTGGTGGCGTTGCATGGTCCGCATGCTGCCACAGCAATTCGGCCCCTCAGAGCCGGATCTGCCCTTCGATGCAGTCCGCCACGTCGCCACCGATCCAGAGGCTGTCGCCGTCCTGGTGCACATGGATGCGCCCGGCGCGGCCCATCGCGCTGCCTTGCGCGGCGACGTATTGCGCCGGCGCTTCACCGCGTTCCATCAGCCACCCCGCCAGGCTGGCGTTCAGGCTGCCGGTGACCGGGTCCTCTTCGATGCCGTCCGGCGCGATGAAGGCGCGCACTTCAAACTGCGTGTCGGCGCCTGCCGGTTGTGGCGCAACCAGGCCCACCCAGGCGAGCGACTTCAGCTTGGCGTTGTCCGGCCGCAGCGCCAGCAGGCGCTCGGCGCTGCGCAGCTGCAGCGCGAGCCATTGCGGGCCGTTGTCCAGCCACTGGCTGGCGACCAGTTCGTCCGCAGCGAGGCCGATGGCGTCCAGCACGGCGGCCAGCAGCGCGGGTGCCACTTCCCGGCGCTCGCACGGTGGCGCGGCGAACGCCAGGCGCGTGCCGTCACGGCGGATGCGCACCAGGCCTTTGGTGCATTGCTGCACCACTTCGCCGGCTTGGCCAGGCTGGCCGCCAGCCGCCAGCCACGCATGGCAGCTGCCCAGGGTGGGGTGGCCGGCGAACGGCAGCTCCAGCGTGGGCGTGAAGATGCGCACGCGATAGTCCGCCCCGGGCTCGGTGGGCTTCAGCAGGAAGGTCGTTTCGCTGAGGTTGGTCCAGCGGGCGAAGGCGGCCATCTGCGTGTCGCTGAGACCGTCCGCGTCATGCACCACGGCCAGCGGATTGCCCCGCAGCGGTGTGTCGGTGAAGACGTCGAGCTGGCTGAACTTGCGCGACGCAGTTCCGCTCACGGCGTGGCCTCAGCCAAGTCTTCCTGCAGGTGCTTCTTCAGCACGCTGCCCAAAGTCGCCACCGCATAGCGGATCTCGTCGGGCGTCAGCGTCACGAAGGACAGCCGCATCGTGCGGATGTCCGGCGCATGGGCATAGAAGGGCTCGCCCGGCACGAAGGCCACGCCGGCGGCGACGGCCTTGGGCAGCTGCGCCATCGCGTTGCAACCGGCGGGCAGGCGCAGCCAGAAGAACATGCCGCCTTGCGGCGCGGCCCATTCGGTGCCGGCCGGCATGTGCTCGGTCAGGGCCTGGGCCATGGTGTCGCGCTGGGTCTTGTAGCGGGCGCGGATGGTCGGGATGTGCTGATCCAGGAAGCCGTTGCGGATGACCTCGTAAACCATGCGCTGGTTGAAGCTTGGCGTGTGCAGGTCGGCCGCCTGCTTGGCCTGCAGCAGCTTGGGTGTGAGCGCGGCCGGTGCCACCACGTAGCCGAGGCGCAGGCCGGGCGCCAGCACCTTGGAGAACGAGCCCATGTAGACCGTGCCTTCGGGCCAGCGCGCGGCCAGCGGCGCGGCGGGCGCCTGGTCGAACCACAGGTCACCATACGGGTTGTCTTCGACCAGCGGCACGCGGGCGGCCTGGGCGGCGGCGACGACGGCCTGGCGACGTGCCTCGCCCATCACCCGGCCGGTGGGGTTCTGGAAGTTCGGCAGCACGTACAGGAAGCGGGTACCGGGCGCGTCGTGCGGCAGCGCGCTGATGGCGTCCGGCAGCGGGCCCTGGTCGTCGCTGGCCACACTGGTGAACAGCGGCTCGAAGGGCGCAAAGGCCTGCAGCGCGCCGAGGTAGGTGGGGGTTTCGACGGCGACCGGCGCGCCAGCGTCCACCAGCACCTTGGCGATCAGGTCCAGCGCCTGCTGCGAGCCGGTGGTGATCAGCACCCGGTCCGCGCTGACCTGCTGGCCTTGCGCATTCAGCGTCGCGGCCACCCATTCGCGCAGCGGGCCGTAGCCTTCGCTGGCGGCGTATTGCAGCGCCTCGCGCGGGCTGTCGGCCAGCACCTTGGCGCTGGCCTCGCGCATCGCCTCGATCGGGAAGGTGTCCGGCGATGGCAGGCCACCGGCCATGGACAGCACGCCCGGCTGCTCGGTGACCTTCAGGATCTCGCGGATGATGGACGGGTTCATGCGCCCGGCGCGGTGCGCGAGGGTCCAGGGGCTTGCGTTTTTGTCGGTCATGGCGTGTCCTTGTGTTGGTCTCGTGCGATGAATTTGGTGAATCGTTGCAGCGCCCAGCTGCGCAGTCCCGTGGGGTGGCTTGATCCGCGCATCCGGTTTGTTCAGCCTGCGCCGGCTTGCCGGGCGGCCGCCGGCATGCGCTTGCCGACGACCACCACGGCCAGCACCGCCAGCGCAAAGCCCAGCGTGTGCGGGCTCAAAGCCTCGCCCAGCACCGGCACCGCCAGCAGCAGTGCGAGGAAGGGCTGCAGCAACTGCACCTGGCTCACGCGCAGCGTGCCGCCCATGGCCAGCGCCCGGTACCAGGCGAAAAATCCGACCCACATCGAAAACACCGTGACATAGGCAAAGCCGCCCCAGGCCGCAGTCGACACTGCGTGCTGCGGCCAGCTCAGGGCCGCGACCGGCAATGTCACTGGCAAGCTCAGCACCAGCACCCAGCTGATGACCTGCTCGGCCTGCCAGCCGGCGCTGAGCCGCGCACCCGAAACGTAGGCCACCGAGGCGCTGAGCACCGCCAGCAGCAGCCAGCCGTCGGCCAGCACCAGTTGCCCATGGCCTTCCCACGCGGCGAACGCCAGCACCAGCGCGCAGCCGGCACTGGCGCAGAGCCAGAAGCCCAGCGGCGCGCGCTGGCGCAGCATCAGCGCTGCCATCGCGGCGGTGGCCAGCGGCAGGATGCCGGTGACGACCGCAGCGTGCATCGAAGGCACCTGGCGCAGCGCCAAGCCGAGGAACAGCGGGAAGCCAACCACGCTGCCCAGCGCGGTGACCAGCAGGTCGCGCAGGTGGCGCTGCTGCGGCAAGGCGGCGCGTGTGAGCAGCAGGTAGACGGCGGCTAGCAGCCCGGCGCCGGCGGCACGGCCGGCGGTGACGAACAACGGCGGCAGTTGCGGCGCGTCGGCCGGGCCGACGGCCAGGCGCGTCATCGGCAGCGTCATCGCGAACATCAGCACGCCCAGCGCGCCCAGCCACAGGCTGCGGTGCAGCGTGGCGGCGCTGGGTGCGGAGGAGGAAAAGCTGGCGGAAGCGGAACTGCCCATGCAGCCAGTGTAGGGCGACGCACCGGTACAGTTCCAGTACAGTACAAGGGTGCACAGCCCGAATCTGTACCGGCTGGCGAGCAGACACAGATGAGCCTTTCATGAGCCCTGCAGACTCGTCCTTGACCTTGAATGACCGCCACCCCGCGGGTGATGGCCCGCTGGCCGCAAGCGACAGCGGCACGGTCGCAGGGGCTTCGGCTGGCACGCTGGCCCGCAGCGCCGGCCAGACCTTGACCGAGCAGCTGGCCGCGCAGTTTGCCGAGCGCATCCGCCAGCGCCTGCTGGCGCCCGGCGCGCGACTGCCTTCGGTGCGCGACTGTGCGAGCCGGCATGGCGTCAGCCCGCACACCGTCGTCGCCGCCTATGACCAGCTGCTGGCGCAAGGCCTGGTCGAAGCCCGGCGCCAGCGCGGCTTTTTCGTGCGCGAGCAACGGGCTGCGCAAGCCGTTCGCGCGACGCTGCAGCCGGACGCGCCGCGCGTGGCACCAGTGGACGCCACCGCGCTGATCCGCGGCATGTTCCACGGCCAGTCGGACAAGCCCGCGCCCGGCCTGGGCACGCTGCCAGCGGACTGGCTGGATCTGCCGCTTCTGTCGAGCGCGCTGCGCCGCGTGCTGGCGCAGGGCGACCCGATGATCGCGCTGCAATACGGCCACCCGGCCGGCGACCGGCGGCTGCGCGACGCGCTGGCGATCAAGCTGGCCAGCTTCGGCGTGCGCGCGGTGCCCGAGCAGATCATCACCTCCACCGGCGCCACGCACGCGCTGGACCTGATCTCGCGCACGCTGCTGTCGCCAGGTGACGCGGTGCTGGTCGACGAGCCGGCCTGGGCCGTGGAATACGCCCGGCTGAGCCAGCTCGGCATGCGGCTGCTGCCGGTGCCGCGCGGCGTGGACGGGCCGGACCTGGGCGTGATGGCCACGCTGATCCGCGAGCACCGGCCGCGCATGTACGTGACGGTGCCGGTGCTGCACAACCCGACTGGCAATTCCATCAGCCTGGCGCATGCGCACCAGGTGCTGAAGCTGGCCGAGGCACATGACTTCTGGGTGGTGGAAGACGACACCTACTCGCATCTCGCGCCCGCCCACCTGCCGCGCATGAGCGCGCTGGACGGGCTGCAGCGCACGCTCTACGTCTCCGGCTTCTCGAAGATCCTCACGCCCAGCTGGCGCGTGGGCTACATGGCGGTGCCGCCGCAGGTCGTGGAGCGGCTGGTGGACACCAAGCTGTTGTCCACGCTGACCACGCCGGCCGTGCTGGAGCAGGCCGTGGCGCTGTGCCTGGAGCAGGGCAGCCTGCGCCGCCACGCCGAGCGCGTCACGCTGCGGCTGGACGCGGCGCGGCACCGCACGGTGCAGCTGGCGCAGGCCCACGGCTGCCGCTTCGTCACGCCGCCCAACGGCCTGTTCGGCTGGCTGGACACGGGCGTGGACACCGAGGCGCTGGCGCAGGTGATGCTGGACCAGGGCTGGCTGCTGGCGCCTGGCCATTTGTTCCAGGCCACGCGCAAGCCCGGCACGCTGATGCGCATCAACTTCGCGACCAGCCAGGACCCGGTGTTCTGGCAGGCACTGAGCGCGGCCAGGCGCTGAAGCGGGCTTGCCGTCGGGCGCATCACATGGTTTGTCCGGTGTTGCGGCGGCCCCCGCCTGTCGCCCCGGGGACAAGGCAAGACCCTTGCGCTGCCTAGACTTTGGTGCTCACGAAACCCGGAGCTGCCATGTCACCTCGTCGCCAATTCCTTGTCCGAAGCTCGGCGCTTGCGCTGGCCGCCACCGGCCTGCCCGCGGCGCGGGCCGCTGACGAGGCACTGGGCGCGCAGCAGGTGACGCTGGGCTGTTCGCTGGCCATGACCGGCCCGCTGGGCGGCGCCGGCACGGCGCATGTGGCCGGCGTCAAGGCGGCGTTTCGTGCGGTCAATGAGACCGGCGGCATCAATGGCCGCACGCTGCGCCTGGCCGTTCGCGACGATGGCTATGTCGCCACCCGCACCGTCGAAAACGTCAAGGGCTTGCTGGAGGGCAATGCGGCGTTTGCGCTGATGTCGTGCATGGGCACGGCCAACACCGCGGCCATCCTGCCGTTGATCGAGCAGCTTGGCGTGCCTTGCGTGGGCCCGGTGACCGGTGCCGCCTCGCTGCGGCGACCGGAGCTGCGCCAGGTTTTCCATGTGCGCGCCAGCTACAGCGACGAAGCCGTGCGCGTGGTGCAGCAGCTGGTGAACATGGGGCTGAAGGACATTGCGCTGGTCTACCTGGACAACCCGTTTGGCAAGGAAGTGACGCGCGACGCCGAGGCGGCGCTGAACCTGCAGGGCGTGAAGTCGGTGGGCCAGTTCGCGCTGGCCGTCAATGGCGCCAATGCCGCCGAACTGGCTGGCCAGGTGCAGGCCGCACGGCCCGGCGCGGTGCTGCTGCTGACCACCGGCAGCGCCACCACCGCACTGGTGCTGGCGCTGCGCGGCAAGTCCGGCGGGCTGCCCATGGTCGGGCTGTCGGTGTCGGTCATCGCCTCCGAGCTGCCGCGGCTGGGTGCGGCCGCCAAGGGCATGGCCATGACGCAGGTTTTTCCGGACGCCGAGAAGACCAAGCTGGCTGCGGTGCGCCAGTACCAGGCCGAGATGAAGGCGCTGGGCGACGAGCACTACGATGCCAGCAGCTTCGAAGGCTGGGTCAATGCCCAGATGATGATGGAAGGCCTGCGCCGTGCCGGCCGCGACCTGACGCGTGACAAGCTGCGACAGGCCCTGGCCAGCATCAAGCGACTGGACCTGGGCGACTACAGCCTGGGGTACGCAGGCGCCGGGCCGTTTGTCGCGTCACGCTTCATCGAGCTGGCGGTGATGGGCGCCGACGGTCACCGCGTCGGCTAGAGAAGCCCCAGCTTCAGCAGACGCCGGGCAGCGCCGCCTGCTCGGCCTGGCTGAGCACGCGCAGGTGCAGCTCGCCGTCCAGCGTGGCGAGGCCGTGCAGGTCGATGGACTTCTGCGTCTGCAGCAGCCGCGCGAGGTAGGCAATGATCGCCGGCTCGATCACCTGGCCCGGCACCAGCACCGGAATGCCGGGCGGGTAGGGCACGATCTGGTCGCAGCAGATACGCCCGGTCAGCGCCGGGTTGGCGCGGCCGTTGTCGTCCAGCACGGGCAGCTTCTCGCCGGCCTCGTAGAAGGCGTCCCGCGGCAGGCAGGCGAGGCGCGTGAAGCGCGGAGCCTCGGGCATGCGGGCGTAGGTCAGCGGCGTGCGGCGGTCCTTGGCCAGGCGCAGCATCGCATCGAACAGGCGCGAGACCTTGCTGCGCGTGGTGCCGATGGTCAGCAGCAGCGTCAGCGTGTTGTGCGTGTTTTTCTCGACCTGGATGTTGTAGCGGCCGATCAGTTCGCCGCGCAACTCGTCCGCGCTCCAGCCGCTGGCCGAGATGTCGATGGTGAGCTTGGTCGGGTCCAGGCGGATGCCGTCGTCCTTGACTTCGTCCGACAGCAGCTCGTCCAGCTCCAGCACTCGGAACGCCCCGGTGGCGTTGATCTTCTGGCGCAGTTCGTGGGCGAATTTCAGCGAACGGTCCAGCAGCCGGTAGCCTTCCATCACCGCCTGCTTGCGCGCCACGTCGAGACTTGCGATCAGGTTGTACTGCGGGCTGGTGCTCGCATGCATGTTGAAGTTCTCGCGGAACAGGTGCTCGTCGAACGCCGGGTCGTTCACATGGATCATGCTGGCCTGCGAGAAGGCCGAGAGGATCTTGTGCGTGCTTTGCGTGGCGTAGTCGGCGCCGCACTCCAGCGCGGTCGGCCGCAGCTCCGGGTGGAAGCGCGCATGGCCGTACCAGGCCTCGTCGACGATGACCTTGATGCCGGCCTCGTGTGCCGTCTGGATGATGGGGCGCAGGTCGTAGCGCAGGCCGTCGTAGGTGCAGCTGGTCAGGATCAGCACCTTGGCGTCCGGATTGGCCGCAATGGCCGCGGCAATCGTCGCCTTGGGCACCGGGCCGAACAGGCCGAAGTGGCGGTTGACGGAGGAGTCGAGGTAGACCGGCATCGCACCGGACAGGATCACGCCGTGGTGGACCGACTTGTGGCAGTTGCGGTCCAGCAGCAGCTTGTCGCCGGGCGCCAGCAGGGTCTGGAAGATGACCTTGTTCGAGGTGCTGGTGCCATTGGTGGCGAAGTAGGTCTTGCGCGCGCCAAAGGCCTTGGCAGCGAGCTTCTGGGCCTGCGCGATCACGCCGGTCGGGTGCAGCAGCGAGTCCAGTTCCGGCACGCTCACCGAAAGGTCGGCGCGCAGCATTTCTTCGCCGACGAAGTCGTAGAAGTCGCCCACCCACGGGCTGTTCTTGAACGAGTCGCCGCCACCGTGGCCCGGCGTGTGCCAGCTGTCCTTGGCCTGGGCCACGTAGTCGCGCAGCGCGTCGTAGAAGGGGGTATCGGCCTTCTCGGCCAGTTCGGCCGCCAGGATGCGGAACCAGCCGTTGAAGTCCATTTCCTCGCGGAAGAAGTAGCCGTCCACCGCGTCGCTGGCCAGTTGCTCGACCAGCAGCTTGTCGCTGTCGTCTTCCAGCAGCATGTAGAGCGACAGCTCGGGCCGGGCTTCGATGATGCGCTGGGCAGTGAGCACGGCGGGCGCGCCGTGGTCTTCGCTGCCGCGTGCGCCGTGGTCCATCAGCACGACCTGCACGTCGGCGCTGGCGGCAGTGGCGAGTGCGGCTTCCAGCGCGCCGCCATCGCAGGCGCAGGCGATGGCCTGCAGGCCAAACGGGTTGTCCAGCTTCGCAGCCGCGGCATTCAGGCCATGGACCACGGCGGCCCGCCAGGTCTCGTCTGCGCTGACCACCAGCACATGGGTTGCGGGCTTTGTCACTTGTCTCTCCTCATTGCACTGCCTGTCGCTGGCAGCCGGCCCGTGGCCCGCTGCCGAATCCCGTCCTGCCGCGCACGGGTGCGCGGGCAGCCCGCCAGTGTAGGAGGGCCCAAGGCGCAGAAAACTCGGTTCAGGGCCGATGGCGGCCGGCGCAGGACCGCAGCGCGGCTGCAGCTTAGGGGTTGCCCGGCGCCGCGTGATGGGCTGCGACCCTGCCACGGGGTCATCGGTCTCCTTGCCGGATTCATTGATTGTCAGCCGGCTGGCAAGTGGTTAGAGTGAATCGGCGACCCGTTGTTCTGTCTCATGGCCGCGAAGAAGGAAGAGGGATCAGGGATCAACATGAACAACGAGTTCGCCTTGCAGGGCGCGCTGACGGACATTCGCAGCTACCCCGACTGGGTCCAGGACCTGGTCGCCGAATGCGAGCCCACCCGGCTGGGCGTGACGCGGCACGAACTGTTCCGCCTGATGCGGGACGCGTGCCTGGCACCCGGGCAGACCCGCAATTTCCTCGCCGGCATCTGGCCGGTGATTGAGCAGTTTCCGCAGTACATGGCGCTGAACCTGCTGAAGGTGGCGCTGGGTCGGGTGCGCGGGCACGACCAGGCGCGCAGGTACCTGATTCGCAACATCCGCGTCGAGCAAAACCATGCCGACCATTGGCAGGCCTGGGCGCTGGCGGCCGGGCTCTCGCTGGATGACCTGATCCACGGCGCGGTGCCGCCCGCCACCGAGGCCTTGTCGCACTGGTGCTGGCACAGCTGTGAGCGCGACTCGCTGGCCGCAGGCATGGCCGCCACCAACTACGCGATCGAAGGGGCGACCGGTGAATGGGCGACCCTGGTCTGCACCAGCGATGCCTACGAGCAAAGCCTGCCCGAGCTGCACCGCACCAAGGCCATGAAGTGGCTCAAGCTGCATGCCAAATACGATGACACGCATCCCTGGGAGGCGCTGGAAATCATCAGCACGCTGGTGGGCACGGCGCCCAACCGCGGCTACGTGGACCTGATCCGCTCTCGCGTGCTGACCAGCTACAACTACATGCAGATGGCGCTGGACAAGTGCCTGGAAGCCCCGTCTCCCGTGCTGGTGCCGCGGCGGGATCCTTCTCGCTACGAGGCGGCCCGCGAGCGGGTTTGACGGAACCTCGGGAGCAGGCGCTGATCCCCCGGCCCTGGCCCATCATGCAACGCCGCCCCGCCAGTCGAATCTCCTGGGTCGTCGTGGCCCTTGGCACCATCGGCCTGTTCCAGGTGCTGCTGGCCATCGTCAGCATTCAGCTGCTTGCCGCCGTGCAGTCGTACGTGATTGGCGAGAGCCTGTATTCCAAGGCCCACAAGGATGCCCACATCCACCTGCTGGAATACCTGCAGTCCGGCACCGAGGCGCATCACAGGCAGTTCCTGGACGCCGTTGCCATTCCCGTGGGCGACCGCGTGGCCCGCGAAGAACTGGACAAGGCGGCGCCTGACTTCGATGTGGTGAGGCAAGCCTTTCTGGCTGGCGGCAACCACCCCGATGACATCGATGGCCTCATCTGGCTCTACCGCTGGTTCCATGATTCGTCGCTGATGTCCGAGGCCATTGCCAGCTGGCGCGAAGGCGACCTGGCCGTTGCCGAGCTGCAGGCGGTGGACAAGCAACTGCAGCTGACCCCGCCGCCCCGGCGGTCTGACGAGGCCTTCACCGCGGAAGTACGGGCCAAGGTGGCCGACATCAATCTGCGCCTGACGAGCCTGGAACGCACCTTTTCCGATCGCCTGGCCTTCAACGCGCGCCTGCTTCGCCGCGGGGCCATTGCCACCAACGCGCTGGCGGCCGCATTGCTCGGGTTTCTCGGACTGGGCATCGTGCGGCGCGGCCTGCGGGACAGGGAGCTGGCGGCGCACGAGATCCGGCGGCGGCAGCAACTGCTGCAGCAACTGCTGGACTCCACGACCGAGGGCTTGCTGGGGGTCGATACCCGCGGCCGTTGCACCTTCGTGAACCGTGCCGCGCTGGATCGCCTGGGCTACCAGCAGGAGTCCGAACTGGTCGGGCACGAGGTGCATTCGGTGATTCATTCTCGTTGCGAGCTGGTGGCGGTCGAACAGGCCTGCCCGGTGCAGCAAACCTTCCTGAAAATGGAGCCGGCGCACCGCCAGGCCAGCCAGTTCTGGGACCGGCAGGGCAGGGCGTTTCCGGTCGAGTACTGGGCCCACCCAATGCACCAGGACGGCCGGCCTGACGGGGCGGTGGTGACCTTCTTCGACGTGAGCGAGCAACGGCGCACCAAGGCCGCGCTGGAGAAGAGCGAAGCCAAGCTTTCGAAACTCATCGAAGCGGTGGCCGATGCGGTGATCTGCGCCGATGAGCACGGGCAAGTCGTGCTGTTCAATCGTGCGGCCGAACAGGTGTTCCGGGTGCCTGCCGAGCAGGTCCTGGGCCGGCCCGTGGCCGAGCTGTTCAAGGAGTTGGGCCCGCTGGTGGGCACTGCGCCGGCCCCGGGCCCTGGAGGCAAGCCACTGGAACTGGTGGGCTTGCGGGGCGATGTGCCATTCCCGGTGGAGGCCACGTTCTCGAGAGTGGACACCGGCCCGGGGCTGCAGACCACCATCGTGCTGCGCGATGTGAGCGAGCAGCTGGCCATGCGGCGCGAGCGTGAGCAGCGCCAGACGCTGGAGGCTCACAGCCGCGCCAAAACGGAGTTCCTGTCCCGCATGAGCCATGAGCTGCGCACGCCGCTGAATGCCGTGCTCGGGTTCGCGCAGCTGATGAACATCGATCTTGCGCATCCGCTGGATCCGCTCAACCAGGCGCGGGTGCGGCACATCGAGCGCGCAGGCGCCCACCTGCTGGCGCTGGTGAACGACGTGCTGGACCTGTCGATGGTGGAGTCCGGCCGACTCTCGCTGAGCCTGCAGGCGGTGGAGGCCCGTGCCGTGGCGGAAGAAGCCAGTTCGGTGGCCGGCACGCTTTCCGAGGAAGGTCGGATCGAGCTCGATGTGACGGCGCCCGGCCCGCTGTGGGTGCATGCCGACGAGGTGCGCCTGCGGCAGTCGCTGATCAACCTGCTGAGCAACGCCATCAAGTACGGCGGGCGCGAAGGGCCTGTCACGCTGTCCCTGCTGCCGCAGGACGACCATTGCCAGTTCAGCGTGAAGGACCAGGGCCCCGGCATGACGGACAGCCAGTTGACGCACCTGTTCGAACCCTTCAATCGCCTGGGCGCCGAACACTCCGGTGTGGAAGGCACCGGCATCGGACTGGTGCTGACGCGTCAGCTGGTTCAGGCCATGGGCGGCGAGCTGGCGGTGGAGAGCGCGCCCGGCCAGGGCACCCGGGCCACCATCACCTTGCGCTGGGCGGCAGCCCCTCGCGAACCGGCTCCGCCGCGGTGGTCACCGTCCGCGTCAAGCACCGCCGTTCGGCTGGACGTGCTCTATGCCGAGGACAACGACGTCAACATCGAGCTGATGTCGCAGCTGGTCAAGCTGCGCTCGTGGGTCACCTTCCGTGCCGCCAACAGCGGTGCGCGTGCACTGGCAATGTTCGTGCAGCGGCGGCCCGACCTGGTGCTGATCGACATGAACCTGGGCGATGTCTCGGGCCTGGAACTGGCAGCCCAGCTGCAGGCCTTGCCGGGCGCTGCGCCGGCCCGGCTGGTCGCACTGTCGGCCGACGCGCTGCCGCACCAGGTCCGCACGGCGCTGGACAGTGGCTTCGAGGGCTACCTGACCAAGCCGATCAACTTTGCCGAAGTCCTGGGCCTGTTTGATCGGCTGGCGGGTGCGCCGGACCCGCTGTCCGGCCACACGGCGGACAGCGCGGGCCCCGGTCTCAGCGACTGGTGATGGGCGGCGGCGGTGGGGGCGGGGGCGGCACGGCTGGCGGGTCGCGCGGCGAGGTGACGGGCACCGGCGCCGGGTGGGGTGGCGGCGGTGGCGACGGCGTGGGCGGGCTGGGCGCGCGGGTCGCGGCCTCGGTCGGTCGGGTCAGCAGCATCTCTTCGTTCATGTCGTCTCCTGTTGATGCCTCTTCGGGCGGTTCGTCGTCGTGTGCGAAAAAGCCATGGCCGTGCCCGCGCTCGGCCTGGGTCTCGCGTTCGCGGGCAAACGCTTCTTCGAGTTGCTGCCGGCCAGCCTTGGCCATGCTCGTCAGCCTGGCCTGGTTGCCGTAGTGGGGTGCCATGTCCTTCAGCAACTGCACGCTGTGGCGGCGGAAGCGCTGGGCCAGCGTGCGCGCCTGGTAAGGCCGCAGGCCCAGGCCTTCCAGCACGCTGCGGCCGCTCATCAGCGCCGAGTCGAAGGTTTCGCGCTCGATGTGCTGCACGCCGCGCTTGTGCAGCTCGTACCAGTGCTGTGCGTTGCGCGCGCGGGCCACCAGTTGCAGCGCCGGGAAGTGGGCCTGCGCGAGGTCGACGATGGCCAGGCTTTGCGCCATGTCGTCCACCGCCACCACCAGCACCCTGGCGCTGCCGGCACCGGCGGTGCGCAGCAGGTCCAGCCGGGTGGCGTCGCCATAGAACACGCGCCAGCCGAACTTGCGCAGGCTCTCGACCTGGTCCGGGTCGTGTTCCAGCACCGTGGCCTTCATGCCGCTGGCGAACATCAGCCGGCCGACGATCTGGCCGTAGCGGCCGAAGCCGGCGATGATCACCGGCGCTTCCTGCGGCTCGTCGATCTCCTTCAGCTCGGTGCCGGTGGCCCGGCCACCGCTGCGCGCGGCGCGGCGCTTGTCCAGGCGGTCGTTGAGCACCAGCAGCAGGGGGGAGAGCAGCATCGACAGCGCGACCACCGCGACCAGCAGCGACGAGGTCGCCGGCTCGATCACGTCGCCATGCTCTGCCGCCTGGAAAACCACGAAGCCGAATTCGCCGCCCTGCGCCAGCAGCACGCCGAACACGCCACGCTGCGCCAGCGGCAGGTTCATCGCCCGGCCCATGCCCCACAGCACCAGGGCCTTGATGGACAGGAAACCCAGCACCAGCCCGGCCACCAGCAGCGGCTGCGCGCGCAGCACCGAGAGGTCCAGGCTCATGCCCACGGCAATGAAGAACAGCCCCAGCAGCAGGCCCTTGAACGGCTCCAGGTCGGTCTCCAGCTCGCGCCGGTATTCGCTCTCGGCCAGCAGCACGCCGGCCAGGAAGGCACCCAAGGCCATCGACAGGCCGACCGCCTGCATCAGCGAAGCGGTGGCCACCACCAGCAGCAGCGCCGCGGCGGTGAAGATCTCGGGTGTCTTGCTGCGCGCAATCCAGCGCAGCGCGGGGCGCAGCACCAGCCGGCCCCCCAGCACGATGATGGCAATCACCGCAACTGCCTTGGCCGCGCCCAGCCAGCCACCGCCGTGGCGGCTGTGCTCGCCGGCCAGCATCGGCACCAGCGCAAGGATGGGGATGGCCGCAATGTCCTGCAGCAGTGCCACGCTGAGCACGCTTTGCCCGCCGGCCGTGGCCATCAGGTTGCGCTCGGCCAGCACACCCAGGCCGATGGCGGTGGACGACAGTGCCAGCCCCAGCGAGGCCACCAGCGCCAGCTGCCAGTCCACGCCGAAGGCCATGGCCGCGCCGCACATCAGCGCGGCCGAACCCAGCAGTTGCAGGCTGCCCCAGCCGAAGATGGGCCGGCGCAGCGCCCAGAGCCGCCTGGGTTCCAGTTCCAGGCCGACCAGGAACAGCATCAGCACCACGCCGAACTCGGCGAAGTGCAGCATCTCCTGCGCATCGGTCACCAGCCGCAGGCCCCAGGGCCCGATGGCAATGCCGGCGGCGAGGTAGCCGATGATCGCGCCCAGCCCGGCCAGGCGCGCCAGCGGGACGGCGAAAACGGCTGCACCCAGGTAGACCAACCCCAGGTGCAGCCAACCGCTGCCGGAAGGTTCAACCGGCGTCATGGGGACTGCAAAGGTTTGAAAGGATCACGTTCAGGACAGGTGTTTCTTCTTCATCACGCATTCGGTGTAGGACGCGCCGTCGTCATCGGCGTCGAGGTACACCGCACATTCTTCTTCGCCCGGATCGAGCACCAGGCTGTGGGCGCTGATGTTCATCAGCGCAAAGGTCAGGGCCAGGACTGCTTTGATCGTGGTTTTCATGACAACCTCCTTTTGCGGTTTCCGACAGGGAGGAAACCTTTCCCGGACAGCTGCTGCGACTGCGCACCGCCTCGGGACGGCAGGCGGGCGCGGGTGGCTTGCAGCATGTTCCAGGCCATTCTTGCCGGGTGTCATGACGTCTTTGATCCTGGGCATCCTCGGGTTTCGGGATCTTTCAGCCAGTTTGGTGCATAACACCTGTTGCGGGGCCGTGCTAGCGCTGTGGCCGGTCGCCGGGGCCGACGTCGCAGGGCTCGGTGTCGGGCAAATCGGCCAGCTCCGGCCAGTTCGGGTAGCTGGCCAGCCGGTCGGCAAACAACGCGCTTTGGGCGGCGACCTCGCGCTGGGCCACGCGGTGCGCATCGTGCACCACCATGGGCGGCAGGAAACGCATGCCGGTCAGCACGGCGGTCTGTTCGTGCGGGGGCCAGAAGGCGTCGATGAAGTGGCGGTTGTGGCCGCTGGGGTGGTAAGCCTGGGCGCTGCCGCCGGTCGACACGACCATCCACAAGTCCTTGCCGCGCAGCGCGTTGGCGCCCGGCCCGTAGGCCCAGCCGAAGCCGAAGACTTCGTCGACCCAGAGCTTGAGCAGCGGCGGCAGGCTGTACCAGTGCAGCGGATGCTGCCAGACCAGCAGCTTCGCCCTGGCCAGCACTGCACGCTCCGCGGCGATGTCGATCAGGTAGTCGGGATAGAGCGCGTACAGGTCGCGCACCATGACGCGCTCGGCAGGCAGCTGTTGCGCGGCCTCCATCAGCATCAGGTTGACGCGTGAATGTTCGAGCCGCGGATGGGCGGTGAGGACAACGATGTCGGCCATGCGGTCGGCGGGATTGCGGAGAACTGGCATTGCAGGGAAAGCGGGGGCCGGAGGCCGGCGCGGCGCCGCTACCATACCCCGGTTTGCATTGTGGAGGCGTCGATGCCGGTGTTTGCAATCGCCAATCCCAAAGGCGGCGTGGGCAAGAGCACCTTGGCCACCAACCTGGCCGGTGCGCTGGCGCACCAGGGCCATGCGGTGATGCTGGGTGACCTGGACCGCCAGCAGTCCTCGCGCCAATGGCTGGCGCTGCGGCCAGCGCAGCTGCCGGCCATCCGGGGCTGGGAAGTGCGCGAGGGCAGCAGCGTGGTGCGCCCGCCCAAGGGCACGACGCATGCGGTGATCGACACCCCCGCAGGCCTGCACGGCAAGCGGCTGGACGCGCTGATGCAGCTGGCCGACCACGTGCTGATCCCGCTGCAGCCCAGCCTGTTCGACATCCAGGCCACCCACGCCTTCCTGAACGAGCTGCTGGGCCACCCGCGGCGCGGGAAGGTGCGGATCGCGCTGGTCGGCATGCGGGTGAAGGACCACACCCGCGCCCGGGAGCACCTGCAGCAATACCTTGCCGCACTGCCCGCCCCGTGCGTGGCCACGCTGCGCGACACCCAGAACTACGTGCACCTGGCCGCGCACGGGCTGACCTTGTGGGACGTGGCGCCCGGCCGCGTGGCGCAGGACCTGGTGCAGTGGGCACCGCTGCTGGACTGGGCCGCGAAGGGCTGAGTCAGGTCGCCGAAAGGCCGTGCACGGCCTGCAGCGCCACCTCGTGGCCCTGCGCCAGCACGGCCGCCTGCCAGGTTGGGGTCTCGGTGTAGAAGGCCTCGCGCATGCGCTGGTGAATGGCGGCGCGCTGCGCCCGGCTGGCTTGCGGATGCAGGCGCAGCCACTGGTCGCCGCGCAAGGCGTCCAGCACTTTCAGCTTGGACTGGGTGCCCACCTCCATCACCATGGCCGTCAGTTCAGCCTGCGGGCAGGTCGCCGGTGCCGCCTGCCACATCTCGCCCATCAGCACCGCTGAACTGGAAGAGCCTTCCTGCGTGCAGGTGAGCCCAGGGCCCCACCAGGCCCGCGCACGCTTGAGCAGCACCGGTTCAGGCCGTCCAGCCAGGATGCGCTCGGCCACGCCGTTCGGGCCCAGCCCGGTGTGAACATCGATCCAGCCGATGCGGCGAGCCTGGTGGCAAAAGCGCGCCAGCAGCCGTTCCAGCGCCAGCCGGCTCCAGCTCAGGCCGCTGCCACCGAAAAACAGCCCTTCCGGGTCCTGGTACTGGCCTTGCGAAATGGTGGCCTGCGTGGCCCGAATGCCATGGCGCAAGGCAAAGCCATACAGCGCCAGCCGGTTGCCCGGCGTGGGCGGCCAGCGCTCGGGCAACAGCGCAGGGGTCAGCCGCGGCAGCAGCGCGTTGTGGGGCCGCGGCCGGCTGAAGTCGACGAAATTGCGGTTCAGGTCCACGTTCTCGTGGGTCACCCGGTGGCTGAAGGAAAAGCCATGCGGATTCAGCGCATGCAGGTGCAGCAGCGCCACGCCAGCCCCGTGGGCCGCTTCGCGGAACGCGGCATCGCGCAGCAGCGCAATCTGCACGGCCGAGCCGGCGTGGCCTTCGATGCCGTGGCAGCCGCTGGAGACGATCAGCAGCCGCTGCGCATCGGCCGGGCCGTCCAGCACCGCGTCCACCGCCAGCGCCTCGCCGTCTCGCCCGGTCAGCGGATGCGGTTCGCTGTGCACGGTCAATCTCGCGGCTTCGGCGGCTTGCAGAAAGCGCCGCCTCGCTTGCGCGTAGTCGGGCGCAAAGCAGTCGCCTGGGATGGAACGCTGCGCGGGGCTCATTCGGGTCGATTGTGGCGCTGTCAGAAGACGACGGGCCGTTCCCCGGGGGCGCCCTGACACATGTCGGACATCCGACATCAACTGCAAGGGTTTGCCATCGGTGCGAACATTGCGCCCACGCCCGCCGCTGCAGCCTGCTGGCTTTGCCCGCTGCAGCGGCCCATGCCTTGACCCGAGACTGTGGAGCACACCATGTCCAATCCCTCGCACCCCACCTATCAAGACACCCAGTTGCTGATCAACGGCGAGTGGGTGGATGCCACCGGCGGCCGCACGTTGAATGTCGTCAACCCCGCCACCGGCGAAGTCATCGGCCGCGTGGCCCATGCCAGCATTGCCGACCTGGACCGGGCGCTGGCCGCCGCGCAGCGTGGCTTCGAAACCTGGCGTCGCGTGCCGGCCAACGAGCGCGCCGCCATCATGCGCAAGGCCGCCGTTTTGATGCGCGAGCGCGCGCCGCAGATCGCCGCGCTGATGACGCAGGAGCAGGGCAAGCCGCTGGCCGAAGCCAAGGTCGAAGCGCTGTCCTCGGCCGACATCATCGAATGGTTCGCCGACGAAGGCCGCCGTGTTTATGGCCGCGTCGTGCCTTCGCGCAATGTCGCGGTGCAGAGCCTGGTGCTGAAGGAGCCGGTCGGCCCGGTGGCTGCGTTCACGCCGTGGAACTTCCCGATCAACCAGGTGGTGCGCAAGCTCTCGGCGGCGCTGGCCACCGGCTGCTCCATCATCGTGAAGGCACCGGAAGAAACCCCTGCCTCGCCGGCCGCGCTGCTGCGGGCCTTTGTGGACGCTGGCGTGCCGGCCGGCGTCATCGGCCTGGTCTATGGCGACCCGGCCGAGATCTCCAGCTACCTGGTCCCGCACCCGGTGATCCGCAAGATCACCTTCACCGGCTCCACGCCGGTGGGCAAGCACCTGGCCTCGCTGGCCGGCCTGCACATGAAGCGCGCGACGATGGAGTTGGGCGGCCACGCGCCGGTCATCATTGCCGAAGACGCGGACGTGGCGCTGGCGGTCAAGGCAGCCGGTGCGGCGAAGTTCCGCAATGCGGGGCAGGTCTGCATCTCGCCGACGCGTTTCCTGGTGCACAACAGCATCCGCGCCGAGTTTGCACAGGCGCTGGCTGCCCACGCGTCCAGCCTGAAGGTGGGCGACGGCCTGGCCGACGGCACGACCATGGGCCCGGTGGCCAACCCGCGCCGCCTGGCGGCAATGCTGAAGATCACCGAAGACGCGCTGAGCAAGGGCGCCAAGGTCGCGGCCGGCGGCGAGCGCATTGGCAGCAAGGGCAACTTCTACGCCGCCACGGTGCTCGACGAGGTGCCGCTGGAAGCCGACATCTTCAACGAAGAGCCGTTTGGCCCGATCGCCGGCATCCGTGGCTTCAACACGCTGGACGAAGCCATCGCCGAGTCCAACCGCCTGCCGTTCGGCCTGGCCAGCTACGCCTTCACCAAGTCGCTGAAGACGCTGCACGAACTGTCGCAGCGGCTGGAAGTCGGCATGGTCTGGGTCAACCAGCCGGCCGCACCTGTGCCCGAGCTGCCGTTCGGCGGCGTGAAGGACTCGGGCTACGGCTCCGAAGGTGGCCCGGAGGCGCTGGAAGCCTACCTAGTGACCAAGACGGTCAGCGTGATGAACGCCTGAGGTTCACGAGAGCAGCTTGGTCAGCGTGTCGGGGTGCACGGCCCAGCCGAGCAGCCCTGACAGGCCCATCAGCACGCCTGCGCCAATGGGCAGCCACGAGAGCCAGTACATCCACCACAGCCGGGTCAGCGCAGTGACCGCGAGCAGCGAGATCGCGATGGCCAGCGCGGCGTCGGACAGGTCGAACTGGTCGTCCCGGTAGTTCAGGCTGTCGTAGTTCTTCTGGTCCTCGGCAGCTGAGGCGCTCAGCGCCTGCTTCTTCTGCGCCTCCTGCACCGCCTTGGCCTGGTAGTGCTGGATCGCCTCGTCGTAGCCGGCGGCCTTGTCGGCCGGCACCGCGAGCCTGGCGAGCTTCAGCTGCGTGACGCTGGCCTCGGCCACGTCCTGGCGGATGTTGCGCGCCTGGTAGAAGTTCCAGTGGTCCAGCTTGTCGGCCTGCGCCTGCTGCATGGCCTGCACGATGTTGTCATCCTTCACCTTGCAGATGCCCATGAAGGTGGCCAGCAGCGCGACGGCCACACCCACAGCGGGGTTCAACCAGCGGTTCCGGGCGGGGCGCTCCGCTTCATCTTTGACCTTGGCAATTTCAAGCGGATCAATGTCCATCGGCATCAGTACAGGCTGGGGAGGCCCGGATTCTGAACGCTGCGCGCCAACGAATTGGAGGCGCCGTTCAGGTTCGAGTGAAGCGCAGCCTTGGCCGAATAGGAACGCACAAGCGAAGCGAGGTGCCCCATCAAGCAACGACGCATGCACGGGTCTCCCGGGCATAGCGTTGGCGCCCCCTGGGGGCAGGAGCGGAAGCGACTGGGGGGCCGATTCAGCCGAAGAAGTGCTTGAAGAGCTCGGGCTCGTCGACCTCGCGCGTGACGAGGCCGCTGATCGCCTCTTCGAACATCGCGGGTTGCGCCACCGTGTCCAGGTGGGCCGGCATCGTCACGCCCCAGGCGGTGTTGAAGTCGGTGGCCTGCGTGCGCATCACGATCGGCCTGACGCTGGCTGCGGGCCGCAGGTCCATCGGCACCATGTGGGGTGCGAGCGAGGGCAGCTCTTCCCATTCGATGGCATCGTGCTGTGCCGGGCCCGGGTAGCGGGCGAGTGGGTTGGCGGCTTGGGTGTGGGTGCGGTTCATGGTGTCTTGCCTTGCATTCACGCTGATGCCAAGACTATCGGTCGCCGTGGCGAGACATGTATGGAAAAGCGAGCGTTCTGCGCGCCACTTCGCTCACCGGTACGGGCAAGCGTGATTTTGTGCGCCGATCGCTGGTGCGGCCGCCTTGACGCGACAATCGCTTCCATGCCTCGACTCAGTTTCTTGCCACCCGAATCGGCTTCCGATCCCGAGGCGACACGCAGCACGCCGAAGCGGTTCGCATTGGACGTGCGCGCGAGCGCCATCGACGGGCAGGGCGCGTTTGCGGCCGAGGCCATCCCGGCGCGGCGCAAGATCGGCGAGATCCGTGGCGAGGCCATCAGCGCGCAAGAAGCGCGCACGCGTGCCAAGGGGCTGTCGCGCATCATGATCATTGCCGTGTCGGAGCGGCGCGCGATCGATGCGTCGCAGTCGACCGACGCACTGCGCTTCGCCAACCATTCGTGCCGGCCCAATGCGACGCTGCGCGTCCGCCAGGGGCGGGTCGAGTTCTACGCGATGCGCGACGTGGCCATGGGCGAGGAGATCACCGTCGACTACGGCGAGACGCACCACCAGGGTCGGCTGCACTGCCGCTGCCGCGTGCCGGGCTGCACGGGCCGGCTGTAGAGTCGCGCCCCATGTCCAAACCCAAGCTTTCTCCGGGGCTGTTCGCCGGCCCCGATGGTGCGCACCGCTGCGCCTGGTGCGAGGCCTCACCGGCGTACCAGCACTATCACGATCACGAATGGGGCTTCCCGGTCACCGACGACCGGCGGCTGTTCGAGAAGATCTGCCTCGAGGGCTTTCAGGCCGGGCTGAGCTGGCTCACCATCCTCAACAAGCGCGAGAACTTTCGCCGCGGCTTTGCCAACTTCGATGCCGAGCACGTGGCCCGCTTCAAGCAGAGCGACATCGACCGCCTGCTGGCCGACACCGGCATCGTGCGGCACCGCGGCAAGATCGAGTCGACCATCAACAACGCCAAGCGTGTGATCTAGTTGCGCGCCGAGTTCGGCTCACTCGCGGCCTATGCCTGGGGCTTCGAGCCACCGCCGGCATCGCGCCCGAAGCGCATGACGCTTTCGGTGCTGAAGAGCTTCACCACCTCGGCGGAGTCGATCGCGATGTCGAAGGACCTGAAGAAGCGTGGCTGGAGCTTCGTCGGCCCGACGACGGTCTATGCCTTCATGCAGGCGATGGGGCTGGTCAACGACCACATCGAGGGCTGCAGCGTGCGCGAGGCTGCGCTGGCAGCGCGGGCCGCATTGAAGCTGCCATTGCGGCCGTAGTGCGGTGCACCGAGGGTGCTCGGCCAGCGTGACCTTCGACGTGGAGTGAAGAGATGAATCGAAATCGATTTGGGGTGTGGGCGCTCGGTGCGTGGTTGGCGTTGTTGCCCTGCTGGGCAGGGGCGGCGATGGGCGTGGACACGATCGCCGCCACGGCGGAAGACGGACCGGTGACGCTGTACTACCCGACGCGCGCTGCCGAGCAAGCGGTGTTGTTCGGCACGCTCTCGTTGTCGGTGGCGGCGCGGGCCGCGCCCGAACGCGGCAACGGGCGGCTGATCGTGATCTCGCACGGCTCGGGTGGCTCGCCCTGGATGTATTCCGATCTGGCGCGCAGCCTGGTCGAGGCCGGCTTCGTGGTGGCAATGCCGGAGCACCGCGCCGACAACTTCAAGGACAGCAGCGGTGCCGGCCCCGACAGCTGGACCATGCGCCCGGCCGAGGTGTCACGCGCCATCGATGCCGTGGGCCGCGACCCGCGGTTTGCGCCAGGCTTGTCGCTCGACAAGGTGGGGATGTACGGCATGTCGGCTGGCGGGCACACCGCGCTCAGTTTGGCGGGCGGTCGCTGGTCGCCCGAGCGGTTCAAGCAGCATTGCGAGGCCAACCTGGTGGACGACTTCCCCACCTGCGTGGGCCCGGCCACACAGCTCACCGGTGGGGTGCTGGACGGCGTGAAGAAGTGGGTGGCGCTGCTCGTCATCCGCCACCGCTTCGATGACAGCGGCTGGCGCGAACACACCGATCCGCGCATTACGGCCATCGTGGCGGGCGTGCCGGCGGCGGCCGATTTCGACATGGCCTCGCTGGCAAACCCGCGCGTGCCGCTGGCGCTCATCACCGCCAAAGGCGACCGCTGGCTCAACCCGCGCTTTCACAGCGACCGGGTGTTGCAGGCCTGCACGCCGTGCGAACACCTGGCCGACCTGCCCGGTGCTGGCCACGGCGCGCTGCTGTCGCCTTTGCCTCCCGGGCTGACGGGGGTGATCGGCGACATGCTCAACGACCCGCCGGGCTACGACCGCCCCCGGGTAACGGCCGAGGTGAACGGCAAGATCACCGCCTACTTCAAGCACCAGCTTCTGCGATGAGGCAGACCGTTGGTGACATGTGCGGGGCAGTTCGTACGTTTTCTACCGAATTGTGGGCGGCCGCCAGCTCGGGTAGCCTCGGCTTCTTTTCTACAGCAGCGCTGGTTCGATGGCATCCGCTCCACGGGAGGGTTTTTTGAAGCGCTGGATCGCCGCGGCGAGCCGGCTGCTCGGCTTGCGCCCGACGAAGCCTGAGCTGGTGATGCCGGCCGGCCCGGCGCTGATCCAGGGCATCGGCTGGAACCAGTTCGAGCTGATGGCGGCCGATGGCTTTCGGCACCGCGGCTACGTGGTCAGCGAGACCGGCGGCAACGGCGGGCGTGCGGTCGACATGGTGCTGACGCGCGGCCACGATCAGTTCCTGGTCGATTGCAAACCCTGGCGCGTCAACGCCGTGGGCGTGGCGCCGCTGCGCGAGCTGCATAACCTGATGGCGGCACGCGGTGCGGCGGGCGGCTTCGTGCTGACCTCGGGAGTCTTCACGCCCGAGGCGGTGCGCTTCAGCGAAGGCCGCAACATCCGGCTGATCGACGGCACGCAGCTGCGCGATTTGCTGCATTCGCGTGAAGAGAAGACGCTGCCCGTCGTGATCCGCCGCGAAGGCCCGTTTCTCGACACCACGCTGCCGCCCGCGGCCTGGCGTGTGCGCAACCAGCCCTGCCCCTTGTGCGGCGGGGCGATGGTCGAGCGGGTGCTGTCGCAGGCCGGTCACGCGGATCGCCGCGTGCTGGGCTGCGTGCACGCGCCGCTGTGCGAGGGCACGCGCGAGCTGCCGGACTGACCGGCCCGCCGACCGCCAGCGTCTACGACGCGAAGGCGCCGGCCAGAAGCTCGTAGCTGCGCAGTCGCTTGGCATGGTCGGGCAGGTTGCTCACGACCATCACCTCCGAGGCTTGGCAGGCGCCGGCCTTGGCCTCGATCTCTTCGCGCACGAAGGCCGGCGTGCCGACGATGGCGAGCGCACGGAAGTCGCGGACCACACGGCGCTCGGCTTCGGTGTACGGGTAGGCCAAGGCTTCTTCGGGGCTGGGCAGCGGGGCGAACTCGCCGCGGCGGATGCGCACCCAGGCCAGGTCCATGCTGCTGGCGAGGTAGTCGGCTTCTTCCGCGGTGGGCGCGCAGATGACCGACACGCCGAGGATGGCGTGCGGCTCGGCGAACTGGTCGGACGGCTCGAAGGCGCGGCGGTAGGCCTCGAACGCCGGCGTGGCCGGGGTCGGGCTGAAGTGGCTCGCGAACGAGTAGCCCATGCCGGCCTGGCCGGCCATGCGCGCGCTGGCGCCGCTGGAGCCGAGGATCCAGATGGGTGGCAGCGGGGCGTCGTCGGGCATCGCGCGCAGGGCATGCATCGGGTGGTCGGCTGGCA
>DATHWV010000065.1:0-6019 GCA_035460205.1 Ramlibacter sp. | reverse complement strand
TGTCGCGTGGCGCGGCCGCCGCCCTCCAGAAGCCCGTCAGCCGTGCGCAGCTGAAGACATCGCTGGCAAGCCTGGGCCTGCAACCGGTCATGGAGCGTGTGCACACCGTGCTGGTGGTGGACGACGACCCCAAGGCCGTGGAAGTGGTCGCGGCCTTCCTTCCGGCACCGGCCTACGCCGTGGTGCGCGCCTACGGTGGGCGCGAGGCCGTCGGCCTGGCGCGGCGGTTGCGGCCGGACCTGATCATGCTGGACCTCATGATGCCGGACCTGAACGGTTTCGACGTCATCGACGCGCTCCAGCGTGATGCCGATACGGCCCGCATCCCGGTGCTGGTGGTAACGGCCAAGCACATCACCGCGCAGGACCGTGCCAAGCTCAGGGGCAACCCCGGCCATGCCATCCACATCATCGAAAAGACCCAATTCAACAGCAGGGGATTCCTGACCGAAGTCAGGCGGGCACTGCGCACCAACGAGGACCGTCATGGCAAACATATTGATAGTTGAAGACAACGACGCGAACATGAAGCTGGCAGTGTTGCTGCTGGCAAACAAGGGCCACACCTCACTGTGCGCGAGCGATGCGGAGACCGGCCTCACCATGGCGCGGGACAGCCAGCCCGACCTTATCCTCATGGACGTCCAGCTGCCCGGCATGGACGGGCTCGCGGCCACCAAACTGCTGAAGGCAGACCCGGCCACGGCCGGCATTCCGGTGCTTGCCCTCACGGCGATGGCGATGAAGGAGGACCGCGAAAAGACACGCCTGGCGGGCTGCGACGCCTACATCGCCAAGCCGCTGCGCTACCTGGAGCTGTACGAGAAAATCGACGGCCTGCTCGCGATGCGCTTGCCGCCTGCGGCAAGCGAGGCAGCGCCCGAAGCGAGCAGCTAGTTCGCGTCCGGCGAGGCAACCAGGGACGCGTTCCCTGTGCCCACGACACGCACCACCCGCTGCGGGTAGGGAATGTCGATGCCTGCGGCGCGCAGGTCCTTGAGGATGCGCAGGTTCAGGTCGGAGCGGACATTCAGCTGGCCGTTGTTCGGGTCGTTGATCCAGAACTGCACCGTGAACTCCAGGCCGTCGGCGCCGAACTTCACCAGGCGCACCGCCGGCTCCGGGTCTTTGAGCACGCGGTCGGTCGCCAGCGCGGCCGCCATCAACAAGCGCTGCACCTGGTCGACATCGGTGTCGTAGCCCACGGCCACTTCGGTGGACAGCAGGATCTGCGGGTCGGCGAGCGAAAGGTTCTCGATGCGCTCGGTGATCAGCTTCTCGTTGGGCACGATCGACTCGCGCCCCGTGAGCGACCGGATCAGCGTGTAGCGGGTCTTGATGTCGACGATCACGCCTTCGAAGTTGTCCACGCGCACCGTGTCGCCGATGCGCAAGGACCGCTCGAACAGGATCACGAAGCCGCTGACGTAGTTCGAAGCGACCTTCTGCAGGCCGAAGGCCAGGCCGACGCCCAGCGCACCGCCCAGCACGGACAGCGCAGTCAGGTCCACGCCCACCGCCGACATGGCGAACAGCAGGCCGACCACCAGCAGCATCACCCGCACGACGGCGGCCGCCACCTTGCGCAGCGACAGGTCGTGCACTGCGTCTTTCAGGATGCGGCGCTCGATGGCAGCCGACACCCAGAGCGTCACCACCACCACCATGCCCAGCGACAGCAAGCCCTGCACCATCGCCAGCAGGCTGAGCTTGGACTTGCCGAAGGCGAAGGTGATGGCGTCCATCTCCTCCATCACGTTCGGCAGCAGGCCGATGATCCACAGCACCGCGGCCAGCCACGCCACCCACGAGAACAGCCGCTCGATCAGGCGCGCCATCGCCGAGTTCGGGAACGCCACCGTCAGCACCCGCGCCAGGAAGCGGATGCCGGCCAGCGCAATCAGCACCGGCACGGCGACCTTCAACAGCGCCACATGATGGAAATGCGCCATCACCAGTTTGGCGGTGTAGGTGAAGGGCAGCGCCAGCAGCGGGAACAGCAGGCCATCGACGATGGCCCGGCCGAACCAGACCGATTCGGGCGGCTGCCTGCGGCCGATCAGCCAGCAGATGCCGAACGCAAGCAGCAGGCAGCCCAGGAGCACGGCCAGTTCCGCCAGCACACCCGGGTGGGCCAGGTCGCTGATCAGCCTGTCGAGTTCCATCATGGGCGCGGCCCGGTCACGGTTTCCAGGCGGGCTGGCGCTTCTCGGTGAAGGCGGTGACGCCCTCCAGCGCGCAGCCATCCATCATGTTCACTGCCATCGTCTGGTTGGCGAGCTGGTACGCGGCCTCGATGCCCATTTCGCGCTGGCGGTAGAACATCTCCTTGCCCATCGCAATGGCCGCGCGCGGCTTTTGCAGGATGCTGGCCACCAGGCTCGCCACTTCCGCATCCAGCCCGGCCGGTTCCACGACGCGATTGACGAGGCCCCGCTCCAGCGCCTGCTGCGCGCTGATGAAATCGCCGGTGACCAGCATCTCCATTGCCTGCTTGGGCGCGATGTTGCGCAGCAGTGGCACGCTCGGTGTCGAGCAGAACAGGCCGAAGTTCACGCCGCTCACCGCGAAGCGTGCCTCGGTCGAAGCCACTGCCAGGTCGCATTGCGCCACCAGCTGGCAGCCCGCCGCGGTGGCAACACCGTGTACCCGCGCAATCACCGGCACCGGCAGTTTCAGGATGCTGAGCATCATGCGGCTGCACTGGGCGAACAGCTGCTGGTAGTAGGCGAGCGAGGGCTGCGCGATCATTTCCTTGAGGTTGTGGCCGGGACAAAAGGCCTTGCCGTTGGCGGCGATCACCACCGCGCGCGCGCCTTCGTCGGCTGCCACGCGGTCCAGCGCGGCCTGCAGCGCCGCGAGCATCTCCTCGCTGAGAGCGTTGAAATTCGCCGGGCGGTTCATCGTGAGCGTGACGACGCCCCGCGCGTCACGCTGCTCGATCACAGGGAGGTCGGCGCTCACAGGTCCGCCAGCGCCCGCACATGGGCTTCGACGCTGCGGCCGAGGGCCGTGAGGTTGTAGCCGCCTTCCAGCGAGGACACGATGCGCCCCTTGGCGTATTTGTTGGCCACTTCCTTGATCTGCTGCGTCATCCAGGTGTAGTCCGCCTCGACCAGGCCCAGCTGGCCAAGGTCGTCGTCCCGATGGGCGTCGAAGCCCGCGCTGATGAAGATCATCTCCGGCTTGAACTCGTCCAGCCGGGGTATCCATTTGTCCAGGATCATCCGGCGGATCACGTCGCCCTTGGTGTACGCGGGGATCGGCAGGTTGACCATGTTCGGCCCCATGGGGTGCGCGCCGGTGCCCGGGTAGAACGGGTGCTGGAACAGCCCCACCATCAGCACGCGCTCGTCGCCGGCCAGGATGTCCTCGGTGCCATTGCCGTGGTGGACGTCGAAGTCGACGACCGCCACCCGCGACAGGCCATGGCCATGCAGCGCATAGCGCGCCCCGACCGCGACCTGGTTGAAGATGCAAAAGCCCATGGACCGGTCGTGGCAGGCATGGTGGCCGGGAGGGCGTACCGCGCAGAAGGCGTTTTCAATCTCGCCGGCCATCACTGCATCGACGGCCGCCACCACCGCACCGCAGGCGTGCAGCGCCGCGCTCCAGGAGTGGGGGTTCAGCGCGGTGTCGGGATCGATTTGGGCGTAGCCCCGGCCGCCGGCCGCGACGTGCTCCGCCAGCTCCATCTCGAGCCCGCGGATGGCGGCCACATGCATCTTGCTGTGGGCCAGTTCGATCTGGTTCAGGGCGGCTGCCGGCGCCTCGCGGCGGTCCAGGGCGTCGATGACGCCGCTCGCCAGCAACCGGTCCTCGATGGCATCGAGCCGCTCGGGGCATTCGGGGTGCCCCGGCCCCATTTCATGCCGCCTGCAATCGGGGTGCGTGAAATACCCGGTTTTATTCATGACCTATGCTCGCCTCAACGCAATTTCGGATAACGTCTGGCCCCATGGATGCACAACAAAAACTCAAGGGCCTCCTCGACCAGCTTAACACGGTGCTCGTCGGAAAACCCGCCCAGGTGAGCGACTGTGTCGCCTGCCTGCTGGCGGGTGGGCACCTGCTGATCGAGGACGTTCCCGGGGTCGGCAAGACCACCCTGGCGCACGCGTTGTCACGGGCTTTCGGCCTGCACTTTTCGCGCGTGCAATTCACCGCCGACCTGATGCCCAGCGACCTGTCGGGCGTCTCCATCTACGAGCGCGCCAAGGAGGCATTCGTTTTCCATCCCGGACCGATCTTCGCGCAGGTGCTGCTGGCCGACGAGATCAATCGCGCCAGCCCCAAGACCCAGAGCGCGCTGCTGGAAGCGATGGAGGAAAAGCAGGTCACGGTGGAAGGCGAGACACGCGCCCTGCCCTCGCCTTTCTTCGTGATCGCGACGCAGAACCCGCACGACCAGCTGGGCACTTTCGCCCTGCCCGAGTCGCAGCTGGACCGCTTCCTGATGCGCATCTCGCTGGGCTACCCCGATCGCGCGGCCGAGCGTGAACTGCTGGGCGGCGCCGACCGCCGCGGCATGGTCGAAGCCATGCGCAACACGCTGTCGCCGGTGGACCTGCAGATGCTCCAGCAGAAGGTGCTGCAGGTGCATGCCGCCGACCCTTTGCTGACGTACGTCCAGGACCTGGTCGCGGCCACGCGTTCGGGGCGCTGGTTCCTGCAGGGCCTCTCGCCGCGTGCAGGCATCGCCGTGGTCCGTGCGGCGAAGGCGCAGGCCCTCCTCGCCGGGCGCGACTATGTGGCGCCCGATGACGTGCAGGCGATCCTGCCGCAGACCGTCGCGCACCGCATGGTCCCCGTGGGCGACGCCGGTCGTGGCCCGATCGAGCAGGTCCGCGCGATGCTGGAGGCCGTGCCCCTGCCCTGAAGGGTTGTCATGAATGCGGCGACCCTGAATCCCATCTCATTCGCGCGTGGCCGCTTCCGGCAGTGGTGGCAGTCGCGGCTGCCGCTGTCCGACACATTGACGCTCACCCAGCGCAACGTTTACATCCTGCCGACGCGCCCGGGCTTCATGCTCGGCCTCACGATGCTCCTGCTGCTGGTGGCGTCGATCAACTACCAGCTGAACCTCGGCTACCTGCTCACCTTCCTGCTGGCCGGCAGCGCGGTCGTCGGCATGCATGTCTGCCACGCCACATTGCGCGGGCTCACGATGAACCTGATGGCGCCGGAGGCGCAGTTCGCCGGCACCAGTGCCACGCTCACCGTGGTGCTGACCAATGAACGCAAGTCGACGCGCTACGGCATCGGCATGGCGATGCTCGACGCCACGCACGAGGACCGCTGGATCTGGACCGATGCGCAGGCGCAAGGCATGACCACAGTGCACGTGGCGTTCAAGCCCGAGCGTCGGGGGCTGCATCGCGTGCCGCCGCTCACGGCCGAAACGCGCTTCCCGCTGGGGACCTTCCGCGTGTGGACCGTGTGGCGCCCGGCCGCCCAGGTGCTGGTCTATCCGGCGCCCGAGGCGTTCCCTCCGCCGTTGCCGCCGGGCGAGCCGCGCGCAGGCGGCGCGTCCGCCACCCGGGTGCACAGCAGCGGCGAGTTCGATGGCGTGCGCGCCTACCGGCGCGGCGACCCGCTCAAGCTGGTGGTGTGGAAGAAAGCCGCCAAGGCCGACGAACTGGTCAGCCGCGACACGCAACAGGCGCAGCGCTACGAGCTGTGGCTGGACTTCGCGCAGGCTGGGTCGGGGATCGAGGGCAAGCTCTCACGGCTGGCCGCGTGGGTGCTGCAGGCCGACCGACTGGGACTGGACTACGGGCTGCGCCTGCCGGGGCAGGAAGTCAAACCCTCATCCGGCGAGGCGCACAAGCGCCGCTGCCTGGAGGCGCTCGCACTATGTTGAGCCGCCTCAATGCCTTGCCGCGCGATGCGCGGGACACGCTGTTCCTGCTGCTGGTCATCGCCTGGGTGATGATGCCGCAGGCAGGCAACCTGCCCCTGTGGTGCAGCAGCCTGGCGGTGGCCATCCTGTTGTGGCGCGGCTGGCTCGCGGTGGCCG
>DATHWV010000064.1:0-4327 GCA_035460205.1 Ramlibacter sp. | reverse complement strand
CCATCGATGAATCGACGTCGCGCCTGCAGGCCGGCCTGGCGGTGCTGGCCTCGGTAGGCTCCACGGCGCCCTTCGTCGGCCTGTTCGGCACCGTCTGGGGCATCTATCACGCGCTGATCGCGATCAGCGCGGCCGGCCAGGCCACCATCGACAAGGTGGCGGGTCCGATCGGCGAGTCCCTGGTGATGACGGCGCTGGGCCTGGCGGTGGCGATTCCCGCCGTGCTTGGCTACAACGCCCTGGTGCGCGGCAACAAGTCGATCCTGAACAAGCTGAACCGCTTTGCGCACGACCTGCACTCCTACTTCGTCACCGGCGCGCGCGTCTCGGCCCGCGCCCAGGCCAACGTCGTGGCGATGAAGAAGGTCTGAGCCATGGCTTTCGGAACGCAAGACGACACCGACGACGTGATGAACGAGATCAACATGACACCCCTGGTGGACGTCATGCTGGTGCTGCTGATCATCTTCATCATCACCGTGCCGGTGATGAAGCACGCCGTCAACATCGACCTGCCCCGCGCGAGCAACGTGGCGCAGGACGTGAAGCCCGAGACGGTGCGCCTCTCCGTCGATGCCGAAGGCCAGTACTGGTGGAACGAGTCGCGTGTGGAGGAAAAGGACCTGGCGCCGCGCCTGAAGGTCGAAGCTGCGCGCAACCCGCAACCCGAACTCCACATCCGTGGCGACAAGGCCGTGCGCTACGAGAAGGTGGCCCAGGCGATGGCCGCCGCGCAGCAAGCCGGCGTGCGCAAGATCGGTTTCATCACCGAGCCCAAGGCGAACTGAGCCGCATGCAGCCCAGCGCCGCGCCCCGGGACCCGCAGCCGCCGTCGGCTGCCCCGACGCCCGAGCCGGGCGCGCCGCGCACGCTCGCCAGCAGCGAGTTGCTCCAGGGGGAACGGTTCGTCGAGATCCGCCACAACGGCGAGGTCTATCGCCTCCAGGCCACCCGGCTCGGCAAACTGATCCTCACCAAGTAGCTGGCGTCACAGGCCGATCGCGGCAATCCCCGCGCGGGCGATCTGCGCATCCTCGGTGGACTTGACGCCGCTGACGCCGACCGCCCCCAGGCACTGGCCATCCTTGATGATGGGCACGCCGCCCTCCAGCAGGCCCTTCAGGTCGGGCGCGCTGAGGAAAGAAACGCGGCCGCCGTTGATCATGTCCTCGTACACCTTGCTCTCGCGGCGGCCCATCGCCGCGGTGTTGGCCTTGCCCGGCGCGATATGGGCCGAAATCGGCGCTGCCCCGTCCAGCCGCTGCAGCCACAGCAGGTGGCCGCCGTCGTCCACGATGGCGATGCTCACGGCCCACTGGTTCTTGAGGGCTTCGGCTTCGGCAGCGGCAGCGATGGCCTTGACGTCGGCGGCTTCGAGGAAAGGCTTGGTTTTCATGGTTTTCGCGTCGGAATTGGGGGAAAACAACAAGCATAACGGGTGCCCGGGCCGTCCCAAGCCCTGCAATTCTGGTGCTGGCGGCTTGAACCAACCTAGAATGCGCCCATCTAACTGCCTACAAGGGCAAAAGGAGCTCCATCCATGAACGACCAGGTCCAGACACTCGACTACGGCTACGAAGCGACAAGCACCGAGCAGCGCAACCGCGTCCTGCGCAACACCTATTGGCTGCTGGCGCTGAGCCTGGTGCCCACGGTGCTGGGTGCGTGGCTTGGCGTGGCGACCGGCCTCACGGCCGGCCTGACCGGTGGCGTGGGTCTCGTCGTGTTCCTCGTGGGCGCATTCGGCTTCATTTTCGCCATCGAAAAGACCAAGAACTCCGCCGCCGGTGTGCCCGTGCTGCTGGCATTCACGTTCTTCATGGGGCTGATGCTGTCGCGCCTGATCGCGATGGTGCTGGGCTTCAAGAACGGCACCGGCCTGGTCATGACGGCTTTCGGCGGCACGGCCGGCGTGTTCTTCGTGATGGCCAGCCTGTCCACGATCATCAAGCGTGACCTTTCCGGCATGGGCAAGTGGCTCTTTGTCGGTGCGCTGGCAATCATGATCGGCGGCATCATCAACGTGTTCGTGGGTTCGTCCGCCGGCATGCTGGTGATCAGCGTCATGGCCATCGGCATCTTCAGCGCCTACATGCTGTACGACCTGAAGCGCATCGTCGACGGCGGCGAGACCAACTACATCAGCGCCACGCTCGCCTTGTACCTGGACATCGTCAACGTGTTCCAGAGCCTGCTGGCGCTGCTGGGCATCATGGGCGGCGAGCGCGATTAATCCGCTACGCTCCAATACGAAACAAGGGGGCCGATGGCCCCCTTTTCCTTTTTGCCCTGGCCTTTCAGGCCAGGTCGAACACCGCCATCGACTCCACATGCGCCGTGTGCGGGAACATGTTCACCACTCCCGCCGCGGAGCAGCGATACCCTGCCTGGTGCACCAGCAGGCCCGCATCGCGCGCCAGGGTCGCCGGGTTGCAGCTGACGTAGACGATGCGCTTGGGCGGCGTCCAGCCCCCACGCACTTCCTGTTGCTGGTGAAGGTCCGCGAGCCCCTTGGCCAGCGCGAATGCGCCTTCGCGCGGCGGGTCGACCAGCCACTTGTCGGCCGGGCCATCCGCGGCCAGCATCTGCGGCGTCATCTCGAACAGGTTGCGCGCTACAAACTCCGTAGCCGCAAGCTCCTGCCCCGCAATACGCCGGGACTTGTTGACCTCAAGGTTGGCGCGTGAACGCGCCACCAGGGCCTCGCTGCCCTCGATGCCCAGGACTTCGCGCGCCTGGGTCGCCAGCGGCAGCGTGAAGTTGCCCAGCCCGCAGAACCAGTCGATCACGCGCTCGTTGTCCCGGACATCCAGCAGCCGCAACGCGCGGGAGACCAGCACGCGATTGATGTGCGGGTTGACCTGCGTGAAATCGGTCGGCTTGAACGGCATGGTGATCCCGAACTCCGGCAGTGCATAGGCCAGCGCAGGGCTGTCCTCATCGAGCAGCTTCACCGTCTCCGGCCCCTTGGACTGCAGCCACCATTGCACACCGGCGTGATCCGAGGCAAAAGCGCGCAGCTTCGCAACGTCGCCCTCGCTCAAGGGCTCGAGGTGTCGCAGCACGAGCGCCGTCACGTCGTCGCCGCAAGCCAGTTCGATCTGCGGGCAGGTTTCGATCGCGTCCATGGACCCGATCAGCGCACGCAGGGGCAGCAGCAGGTCGCTGACGTGCTTTGGCACCACGTGGCACTCGCGGATATCGGCCACGTAGCGGCTCTTGCGCTCGTGGAAGCCCACCAGCACCGTGCCCTTCTTGTGCACATGCCGCACCGAGAAGCGTGCGCGCCAGCGGTAGCCCCAGGCCGGGCCTTCGATGGGCCGCAGGATGTTGTCCGGCTTCACTTTGCCCAGGTGCCACAGGTTGTCTTCCAGCACGCGCTGCTTCATCGCCACCTGGCCGCCTTCGTGCAGGTGCTGCATCTTGCAACCACCGCAAGCGCCTTCATGCAGGCCGAAATGCGGACAGCGCGGCCTCACCCGCTGGGACGACTCGCGGTGGATCGCCGTGAGCGTGCCGGCCTCCCAGTTGTTCTTGCTGCGATGCACGTTCGCGGACACGATCTCGAACGGCAAGGCGCCCTCGATGAACACCACCTTGCCGTCGGGCCGGCGCGCCACGCCCTTGGCGTCGATGTCGAGCGCGTCTATCTCCAGCCAGCCCTCGGGCAGGACTGGCCTTTGCCGGTCGTCCGAGTGCACCGGTTTCTCTTCAACTTCTTCTGTCATGCCCGAATTGTCTCAGGCCGCGGGGTCACCCCCACGCGGCGAGGTATTCCTGCCAGTGCGGCTCCTGGGGCGCCAGGTTGCCCAGCGAACCCTTGACCAGGGCGATCTCCTGGTCGTATTCGGCCTCGGTGAGGCCGCCGCGCATCTTCTGGAAGCGGCAGTAGAGCAGGTAGGTGTTCATCACGTCCGTCTCGCAATAGCGGCGGATCTCCTCCAGCTTGCCTTCCAGGAAGGCCGGGTAGACCTGCGAGCCGTCCATGCCCAGCTTGCCCGGAAAGCCGCACAGCTTGGCCATGGCATCCAGCGGCGCGTTGGCGCGGGGCTGGTACATCGCCAGCAGGTCCATCAGGTCCAGGTGCCGCATGTGGTAGCGGCTGATGTAGTTGTTCCACTTGAACTCGCGGTCGTCGTCGCCCATGTCCCAGTACTTGTCCGCGACGACCCCGTGGCGCAGGCCCCGGTAGTGCAGCACGGGCAGGTCAAAGCCGCCGCCGTTCCAGCTGACCAGCTGGGGCACGTGCTTTTCAAGCGTGTTGAAGAAGGTCTGGATCACCTTGCCTTCGCTCGCATTGTCGCGGTCGACGAACGAATGCACGCGA
>DATHWV010000063.1:0-2158 GCA_035460205.1 Ramlibacter sp. | reverse complement strand
CACTCTTCGCGACAGGCGGTGCCCGGCAGGGGCGATTTCTGGGGCGGCCGGGATTTCCGGTTTGCAGCCGGGCGCGCTTGCGCGCTTCGTTGTCATGCTCGCCGCATCTGTCTGAGCGGAGCGCGCCCCAAGCGCGCGCAGCGAGTTATGCGGCGCCGGCTGCGAACCGGAAATCCCGGCGGAGTCCGCGCGATGAGCGCGGACCGGCACAGTATGAGCCCCTGCCGGGCGCCGCCTGGCGCGACGCGAGGCAGTGGAGTGCGAGTCATGGATGCCGGATCAAGTCCGGCATGACACCCCACGCCTACTTTGCGGGGTAAGTGACCGACTCGAAGCCGCCCTGGCCCGCTTCCCCGCCGGACTGCTCCTGCGCAACGCCCGGCCCGACGCCGCGCACCAGCAGCACGGCCTCGGCGGGCAGGCCCTCCAGCGCCACCCATTCCCCCCAGCCAGGCGTGGCATGCGCCTCGATCCGCGGCGGCGCTTCCTCGCTGCGCTGCCAGTGCACCGTGATGTCGCGGCCTTGCAGCTTCAGCCGCAACTTCACCGATGGCCAGTGCGACGGCAGGCGCGGCGACAGTGCGATGCGGCCGGGCCGCACGGCCAGGCCCAGCAGCGTTTCGATGGCGGCGCGATACAGCCACGCGGCCGAGCCGGTGTACCAGCTCCAGCCGCCGCGGCCGACGTACGGCGCGGCGGTGTACACATCGCCGGCCATGACGTACGGCTCCAGCTCGTAGGCCGCCGCGCGCTTGCGATCGGCGCTGCGGTGCGCGGGGCTCAGGGCCTGGAAGCTCTCCCACGCGCCGTCGGTGTTGCCGGTGAGCGCCTGCGCCATCATGGCCCACACGGCGCCGTGCGAGTACTGGCCGCCGTTCTCGCGCACGCCGCGCGGATAGGCCTGGATGTAGCCGGGGTTGTTCTGTGAATCCTTCAGGGGCGGGTGCAACAGGCGCAGCAGGCCCGCTTGCCGGTCGACCAGTTGCCTTTCCATCTCGTACAGCGCCGGCTGCGTGAACGCAGCCGTTGACGCACCCGACAGCACCGACCAGGCCTGCGCGATCAGGTCGATGCGGCATTCCGGGTTGGCGGCCGATCCGAGCGGGTCGCCGTTGTCGAAGAAGGCGCGGCGGAACCACGCGCCGTCCCAGCCTTCCGAGTGCAGCGCGGCGATCCAGCCGGCGCGCGCATCGCCCCAGCGCTGCGCGCGTTCGTGCTCGCCGCGATTGCGGGCGATGGGCGCGAAGCGTTCGACCACGGTGCACAGGAACCAGGCCAGCCAGACCGACTCGCCCTTGCCCTCGTGCCCCACGCGGTTCATGCCGTCATTCCAGTCACCCGTGCCCATCAGGGGCAGGCCGTGCTTGCCGGTCTTCAGGCTGCGGTCGATGGTGCGCGCGGCATGTTCGTACACGCTGGCGCGCTGGCCGGCCGGATGCGGCGTGTAGTACGCGTCCTCGGCCCCTTCGGGAATCTGCGGGCCGTTGATGAACTCAACGTCTTCGTCCAGCACCAGGACATCGCCGGTGACCTCGACGTAGTACGCGATCGCATAGGGCAGCCAAAGCAGGTCGTCGGAGAAATGGGTGCGCACGCCTTCGCCGCCGGGCGCATGCCACCAGTGCTGCACATCGCCCTCGGGGAACTGGCGCGAAGCGTTGACGAGGATCTGCTCGCGCAGGCGCGCCGGGTCCGCCAGCGCCAGCGCCATCGCGTCCTGCAGCTGGTCGCGATAGCCGAAGGCGCCGCCGGCCTGGTAGAAGCCCGCCTTGGCCCACAGGCGGCAACTCACCGTCTGGTACAGCAACCAGCGGTTGACCAGCATGTCGAAGGCCGGGTCGGGCGTGCGCACCTGCACCTGCCCGAGCAGCCCTTGCCACCAACCCTTGACCTTCTTCAGTTCCGCATCCACGCCGCCCTGGCCCCATTGCGCGGCCAGCTCGCGTGCCTGCGCCGCGTTGTCGCTGTGGCCCAGCACGAAGGCGTAGCTGGCCTCTTCGCCGGCGGCCACTTCAAGGTCGGTAGCGAGCGCGGCCACCGGGTCCACCGTCCCGGTGCGCCCGGCCATCAGGGCAGGCAGGCCCATGCGCCCCGTGGTGTCGAAAAACTCCGAGCGGTCGCATGTCCATTGCGAGGCCGCCCTGCCACCCGCCAGCGT
>DATHWV010000062.1:0-6584 GCA_035460205.1 Ramlibacter sp. | reverse complement strand
CCCTGGGCCAGCGATTCGAGCGATTCATCGAGGTAACCGTCGTCGTTGAGCGACTCGATCAGGAAGCGCAGCGCGAACCGGTCCTCCTCGCACAGGCGCAGCCCGAGGGCCTGCCGGTGCAGGTGCGACTGCAGTGATTCGCTGCCGCGGGCCAGGTCGGTGGCGTCGACGTCGTCGTCGCCACCCAGGTTGTTCTTGCGTGCAGGAGCGTCGCCGCCCCATTCGCCGTCATCGGGCACGACCTCGGTGCTGCCGTCGCCTTCCCAGTTGGTTTCGACATCGGCCTCGGCCGCGGTTTCCGTCTCGGGGCTGGCGACGCGGACCTCGTCCAGCCCGCCCGGCGTGAACTCCGCGGCGGCTTCGCCATGGTCGTCTTCCGACGCGGGCGTGTCGGCGCTCGCCAGGCCGAACTCCTCGCGCGGCGCCTCTTCCTGCGTCACTTCGAGGAAGGGGTTGTCGTCGAGCATCTGCTCGACTTCCTGCGACAGCTCGAGCGTGGACAGCTGCAGCAGGCGGATCGACTGCTGCAGCTGGGGCGTCAGCGCCAAATGCTGCGAGACGCGAAGGGAAAGCCCTTGCTTCATGTAGCCCCCACGCTTGCGGCGGATGCCGCTGCGCTGCCCCCCGAGGGGGCCTTCGCGCCTTGGGGCGGCCCGGCGGCGCTCAATACTTCGGCGTTCACGACGACCTACATTCTGAAATGCTCGCCGAGGTAAACCCGGCGCACGTCGGCGTTGTTCACGATCTCGGAGGGCGTGCCCTGCGCCAGCACATGGCCGTCGCTGATGATGTACGCGTGGTCGCAGATGCCCAGCGTTTCGCGCACGTTGTGGTCGGTGATCAGCACGCCGATGCCGCGCGACTTGAGGAAGCCGATGATGCGCTGGATCTCGATCACCGCGATCGGGTCGATGCCGGCGAAGGGTTCGTCCAGCAGGATGAAGCGAGGCTGCGTCGCCAGCGCGCGCGCGATCTCGACGCGGCGGCGCTCGCCGCCCGACAGGGCCAGGGCAGGCGAGTCGCGCAGGTGGTCTACCCGCAGGTCCTGCAGCAGCGCCGTCAGCCGCTTCTCGAGTTCGGTGCGCGAAAGCGGGTTGCCGTCAGCGCCGCGCTGCAGCTCCAGCACGGCGCGCACGTTCTCTTCGACATTCAGCTTGCGGAAGATCGAGGCTTCCTGCGGCAGGTACGAAAGGCCCAGGCGCGAGCGTCGGTGGATCGGCATGTGCTCCACCGACTTGCCGTCGATGGTGATCTCGCCGGCGTCGGCGCGCACCAGCCCGACGATCATGTAGAAGGAGGTGGTCTTGCCGGCGCCGTTGGGGCCGAGCAGCCCCACCACTTCGCCCTTGGCCACTTCCAGTGAGACATCCTTGACCACCTTGCGGCTGCCATAGGTCTTTTGCAGGTGGCGGGCCTGCAGCAGGCTCTGGCCCGCAGGGGGCGCCGAGCTGCGCCATGCTGGCGCGGTGTCGGTCACTTTTTTGCCCCGTCCATCGTGGTGCTCGGCCTGAGCGTCGCACCCGGCGCCTGCTGCACCGCCGGCGCGGAAGCGCCGGGCTTGGGCGCCAGCACGGCGCGCACGCGGCCGCCCACTGCCGGGCTGGCGGGGCCGCCGTCCACGGTGAAGACGTCGTTGCCGTTGTCGTAGGTGATCAGGCTGCCGGCCATTTCGTCGGCCAGCGTGGCGCCGCGAAAGCGCCGCAACTCGGCGCGCTTGACGAACTTCACGCGGTCGGCCTTGCCGTCGTATTCAATGGTTTCGCCTTCGCCCTCGATGTACTCGTCCACGCCGTCGCGCTTTTGCCGGTAGAAGGCCAGCTTGCCCGGCTCGGCCGTCACCACGCCGTATTGGTAGCCCTCGGCGTCCTGGCGCACATCCACCCGGGCACCCCGGATGACGATCGTGCCCTTGGTCAGCACCACCCGCCCGGTGAAGACGCTGGCCTGCTTGAGGTCGTCATACCGCAGGGCGTCGGCCTCCACGTTCATGGGCTTGGCCCGGTCGGCTTTCTCGGCGTGGGCGCCTGCGGCCCCCAGGGCCAGGCCCAGCGACAGCAAGAGGGGGAGGTGGGTGTTTTTCATAGAGGCATGAATCTTGCTGTATTGTAGCTATGCTCTAACCAGCGAAAACAAAAAAGCCCGCTGGCGGGCTTTTTGCTTTGCGGTCGCTTCGCCTTCGTGGCGAACGCCCGTGGCTACTTGGCCTTGCGGGCCTCTGCCACGAGGTAGTCGGTCACCTGCAGGGCGCGGTCCATGTTGCGGGCCAGGTCACCGTCGGTGTAATAGCGGCCCGCAATGCCCAGCGAGGGCACGCCGGAAACGCCGAAGGCCTGCTGCAGTTGCGCGGCGCGGCGCGCCTTGCTGGACACGCCGAAAGAGTTGTACATCTCGACGAATTTCGCGCGGTCCAGCCCCTGCTTGGCGGCCCAGTCGGCAATGTCGTCTTCACGGTTGAGCGCCGAGCGGTCGACCTGGGCGCCCTGCACGCCATGGATGGCGTTGAACACCTTGAAGTGCAGCGTGTCGAGCTTGCCCAACGCCTCCAGCGTGTAGAAGAGCCGCTGCTGCGGCACGAAGCTGTCGCGGAACGCGACCGGTACACGCTTGACGAACACGTCGGCCGGCTGCTTGCGGATCCAGGCTTCGAGCTTGGGCTCGAAAGCGTTGCAGTGCGGGCAGGCGTACCAGAAGAATTCGATCACCTCGATCCTGCCGGGAGGCGCATCCACCTGGACGGGCTTGGACAGGATCTGGTATTCGACCCCGTCCTCGGGCTTCTTCACCTGGCCGAACACCACGCCCGGCAGGCCCAGGGCCGCTGCACCCACGACACAGGCTGCGCCTGCGGAAAACTCGCGTCGATTCATTCGCATCACTCCTTGTGGAATTCTGAGGCCGGCCGGGGCGGATGGTTCCGCCGGTGGTCCGCCGGCGGCTGCCGCTCAGCGCTGCACGCGCACCAGGGCCGTCTCCACGCCGCCGCCTTCCAGTTTTTCCTTCTGGCGATCGGCGTCCTCCTTCTTCTCGAAGGGGCCTACGCGAACGCGGAACACCTGGCGGCCGGACTGCTCGCGCTCGGTGACTTTCGCCTCCACGCCCATCAGCGACAGCTTGGCGCGCTGGGCCTCGGCGTCTTCCGGCGTGCGGAAGGCGCCGGCCTGCACAAAGTAGAAGAACGGGTCGGCGCCCGGCGTGGCGGTGCGTGCAGCCGCCAGGTCGCCCAGCGGGTCGGCCGACTTGGCCGTCGCCTTGGCGGCGCTGGCTGCCGACGGCGCTGCCGTGGCGGGCGCGGGAATGGTGGCGACCGGCGCGGCCGGCGCGACGCCTTCGGGCGACACGACGCCGGAAGCGGGCGCCAGCGGCTTGGCGGGGTTCTTGCCGTACAGCGGCGCGTTCGGGTCCCAGTCGCGGTTCTTGCGGGTCTCGGCGGCGTCCTGCTCGGCGGTACGGCTGGTGCCCCGGTTGAGGAAGGGCACGGGCACCTTGGTCACGTACACCGCGACGGCCAGGGCCGCGGCCAGGCCGAGTACCACGCCGATGATGATGCCGACGATGACGTTGCCGCGCTGGGAGTTTTTCACTGTTGAATCCGATTACATCTGCTGCGGGGCATCCACGCCAAGCACCGCCAAGCCATTTTGCAACACGCGGGCACAGGCGGCGACCAGCGCCAGCCGAGCCCTCTTCAGCCGTTCGTCGTCCACCAGGACGCGCTCGACGTCGTAATAACTATGCAAGCCCGCCGCCAGCTCGCGCAGGTAGAACGTCACGTCGTGCGGCGCCATGTCGGTGGCGGCCTCGCGCAGCATGTCCGGGTACTTCGCCAGCTGGAGCATAAGGTTCAACGCGGCCGGATGCTCCAGCGCCGACAGGTCGGCATCGACCAGCGTTGCCGCATCGCCGCCCCAGTCCCTGAGCATCTTGCAGATGCGTGCGTGCGCGTACTGCACGTAGTAGACCGGGTTGTCGTTGTTCTTCGCCAGCGCCAGGTCGACGTCGAAGGTGTACTCGGTGTCCGCCTTGCGTGACACCAGGAAGAAGCGCACCGCGTCCTTGTTGGTCCACTCGATCAGGTCGCGCAGCGTCACATAGCCGCCGGCGCGCTTGGAGATCTTCACCTCCTCGCCGCCCTTCATCACGCGCACCATGGTGTGCAGCACGTAGTCGGGGTAACCCTGCGGAATGCCCACACCGGCCGCCTGCAGCCCGGCGCGCACGCGTGCGATGGTGCCGTGGTGGTCGGTGCCCTGGATGTTGATGACCTTGGTGAAGCCGCGCTCCCATTTGTCGATGTGGTACGCAACGTCGGGCACGAAGTAGGTGTACGTGCCGTCGCCCTTGCGCATCACGCGGTCCTTGTCGTCGCCGTAGTCGGTGGTCCTGAGCCACAGCGCGCCGTCCTGCTCGAAGGTCTTGCCCGCCTGCTGCAGGCGCTTGACGGTGTTGTCCACCTTGCCCGTGGTGTACAGGCTGGACTCCAGGAAGTAGTGGTCGAAGCGGACCTCGAAGGCCTTCAGGTCCAGGTCCTGCTCATGGCGCAGGTAGGCCACCGCGAACATGCGGATGCTGTCGAGGTCTTCCACATCGCCGCTGGCGGTGAACTCACGGTCGTCGGCCTTTACCGTCTTCTTCGCCAGGAAGTCGTTCGCGATGTCCTGGATGTACTCTCCGTTGTAGGCGGTCTCGGGCCACTGGGGATCGCCCGGCTTCACGCCCTTGGCGCGCAACTGCGTGGAAGTGGCCAGCGTGGCGATCTGCACGCCCGCGTCGTTGTAATAGAACTCGCGGTGCACCTGCCAGCCCTGCGTCGCGTACAGGTTGCACAGCGCATCGCCCAGCGCGGCCTGGCGGCCATGGCCCAGGTGCAAGGGCCCGGTCGGATTGGCGGAGACGAACTCGACCATCATGCGCTGGCCGGTCGCGGGCTGGGTGCCGAAGGCGCTGGCGGCGGACAGCACTTCCTTGACGACCTGCTGCTTTGCTTCGGGCTTGAGCTTGATGTTGAGGAAGCCCGGGCCGGCGATGTCGACTGCTTCCACCCATTGCTGGAAGGGCTGGGACTCGAGCAGGCTGGCGCGCAGGCTTTCGGCTACCTGGCGCGGGTTCAGCTTGAGCGGCTTGGCCAGCTGCATCGCAGCCGTGCAGGCGAAGTCGCCGTGGGCCGCCGCTTTCGGGGACTCGAAGGCCGCCTTGTCGCCCGCGCCGGGTAACAGCTTTTCCAGCCCGGCAGCCAGGCTGCCGAGCAATTCTTGTTTGACGAGGAGCATGACCCCGATTTTACGGGCGGCCAGCGGGGTGTCGCTTGCCAGCTTGTTGGCGCCCACTTTGTGTGCTGGAATGGAAGCGCATCACCCTCCACCTTCAGTACCAGGAGATTCCATGAAGAAGTACCTCAGCCTGATCGCACTTGGCCTCACCCTTTCCTTTGGCTCCGCCCACGCGGCGGACAGTTGCGAGGCGCAAGCCGCCGAGAAGAAGCTGGCCGGCGCGGCCAAGACCAGCTTCGTCAAGAAGTGCACGGCCGACAGCGGGCCGTCGGCCGCCTGCGAGAAGTCCGCCGCCGACAAGAAGCTCGCCGGTGCGGCCAAGACCAGCCATATCAAGAAGTGCATGGCGGACAGCGGCGACCCGGCGGCGATGTGTGACAAGTCGGCTGCCGACAAGAAGCTGGCCGGCGCCGCCAAGACCAGCCACGTCAAGAAGTGCATGGAAGACGCGAAGCCCATGGCCGCGGCGAAGGCTGGCGATGCCAAGCCCGCCGCAGCGCCCATGGAAGCTGCATCCACCAAGGCGGCTGCGTCAGCGAAGAAGTAAAGGGCTCCGGCGCCCGGCGGCCTACTTGCCGCCGAAGCCGCGCGCGAGGAACACCGCCACCAGCGGGATCACCGCGATCAGGTGTGCCTGGATCATCACCCACTTGCGGGCCAGGCGCACCTGGGTTTCATCGGGCAGCGCGCCCGTTGCCTTGAGCGCCTTGTTCCACTGCCGGAACATGATCGTCGGTTTGATGGAAATCAGGCCGACGACGATGAACATCGTGAGCTTGAGGTGCAGCAGGCCGTTGGTCCAGTACCAGCCCGTTCCCTTGACGCCCCACCAGGTGCGCGCGATGCCGGTGAGCAGCACCGCGCCGGCGGCGATGCCATAGACCATGTCGACACGGGCGAGCCGCTCGACCACCCTGGCGTTCATCCATTCGATGCGGCACAGCGCCGCTTCGCTGGAGATGAACACCACCAGCGTGAGGATGGCGAGCAGGTGGGCGTAGGCGAGCAGGGCTTCCAGGGTCATGATGCTTTCCAGAACTCGGGTTGGCTGAAATTGTGCTTCAGGAAGTCGATCCACAGCCGCACGCGCAGGGGCAGGTGCTTGCGCTGGGGGAACACCGCGTAGATGCCATTGGGCGGCGCCGCGAATTCGGCCAGCACTTCGGTGAGGCGCCCCGCCGCGATTTCGCTTTCCACTTCCCAGGTGCTGCGCCAGGCGATGCCGTAACCGGCCAGGCACCAGTCGTGCAGCACCTGCCCGTCCGAACAGTCGAGCGGCCCGCCGGGCTTGAGGTGAATCACTTCCTCGCCGTCGGC
>DATHWV010000061.1:0-1547 GCA_035460205.1 Ramlibacter sp. | reverse complement strand
CTGTGGCGCATGTACGCACCGCACAAGGTGAAGCTCGCCGTGTCGGGCTGCCCGCGCAACTGCGCCGAAGCCGGCATCAAGGACGTCGGCGTGATCGGCGTCGACTCGGGCTGGGAAATTTACGTCGCCGGCAACGGCGGCATCAAGACCGAGGTCGCTCACTTCTTCTGCAAGCTCAAGACCGCCGCCGAAGTGCTGGAGTACAGCGGCGCCTTCCTGCAGCTGTACCGCGAGGAAGGCTGGTACCTGGAGCGCACCGTGCACTACGTCAATCGCGTGGGCCTGGACTACGTGAAGAAGAAGGTGCTGGACGATCACGAGGGCCGCAAGGCGCTTTGGGAACGGCTGCAGTTCAGCCTGGACGGCGAGCCCGATCCCTGGTTCGAATTCGACAAGGCCTCGGTGGACACACGGCAATTCGCAAAGCTGGATGCAGCTGCGCAGGAAGCATGAGATGAGCAATATGGGTGAATGGAAAGTGATCTGCCGCGTCGAGGACATCCCGGTACTGGGCTCGCGCCGCGTGGCACGGCCGCAAGGCATGGACGTCGCGGTTTTCCGCAACAGCGAGGACCAGGTGTTCGCATTGCTGGACCGCTGCCCGCACAAGGGCGGGCCGCTGTCACAAGGCATCGTGTTCGGCACCAGCGTGGCCTGCCCGCTGCACAACTGGTCGATCAGCCTCACCGACGGCTGTGCCAAGGCGCCCGATGAGGGCTGCGTGCAGAGCTTCTCCTGCAAGGTGGAAGCGGGCAAGGTCCACCTCGATGCGGTGGAACTCGCGACGCTCGCGATCGACCTCAAGGCGCCAATCGCCGGCCCCGGCGCCAGCACCGGCGCAGTGGGTGACCAGACATACGACGTACAGGCGCCCCACACAGCGTGAAACCATGACCGAGACTCGCTCGACATGCCCGTACTGCGGTGTCGGCTGTGGCGTCATCATCGAATCCGAGGGCGAGCAGATCACCGGCGTGCGCGGTGACCCCGACCATCCCGCCAATTTCGGGCGGCTGTGCAGCAAGGGCTCGAACCTGCACCTGACGGCGTCCGCGCCGGTCACGCACCAGTCGCGCCTGTTGCACCCCATGCGGCGCGAACACCGCAGCGAACGCCCGGTGCGCGTGTCATGGGAAAACGCCCTGGGCTTTGCCGCGGAAACCTTCGCGCAAGTCGTGCGCGAGAACGGGCCGGATGCGGTGGGTTTCTACATCTCCGGGCAGCTTCTCACCGAGGACTATTACGTCTTCAACAAGCTCGCCAAGGGCCTGCTCGGTACCAACAACGTGGACACCAATTCGCGCCTTTGCATGAGCAGCGCGGTGGCCGGCTACAAGATGACTTTGGGTGCCGACGCGCCGCCGAACTGCTACGACGACGTCAACCACGCGCAGTGCATCTTCATCGTGGGCAGCAACACGGCCTGGGCGCATCCCATCCTGTTTCGCCGCATCGAGGATGCGAAGGCCGCCAACCCGGCCATGAAGATCATCTTCTGCGACCCGCGCCGCACCGACACGGCCGAGATCGCCGACCTGTACCTGCCG
>DATHWV010000060.1:0-4646 GCA_035460205.1 Ramlibacter sp. | reverse complement strand
CAACCCGGAGATCGGCTGCATCCTGTCGATCAGCGAGTTCACCGTGAAGAACCACATGAAGAGCATCTTCGGCAAGCTCGATGTCACCAACCGGGCGCAAGCCGTCGCCAAGCTCACCCGGGTGGACGCATATGCATAAGGTCGACCACGCCATCACGCCGCCCGGGGCCGCCGTGCCCCCCGCGCCGCCAGTGGTTCCGCGAATCCCCGTGCTCGGCCAGAGCCGCATGCTGCTGGCGCTGGAGGCCGTGCTCGAGCCGATGGCCACGGTGCTGTCACTGTGGATCCTGGTGTGGCACTTCGAGGGTGCCCTGTCGCCGCTGTGGCTGACGACCTCGGTGATCGCCTTCGCGCTGGCTTTCCCCGGTCGCTCACTGCTGCGCCTGCCGCCCAACCGCGTTTTCGTCAGCATCCTGCTCGCGTGGAGCTGGACGGCGAGCCTGCTGCTGGCGATGGGTTTCGCCACGGGACACATCGACGACTTCTCCACTGTCGTGATCGTCAACTGGCTGTGGTTCGCGCCGGTAAGCCAATTGGCGGTGCATTGGGTGCTGCGCAAGTCGGCGCCGCATTTGGTGCGGCTGCAAGGGCCTGCTTTGCGCGCAGTCGTGGTGGGCCTGAACGAGCAGGGCGCGGCGCTGGCCGACCGGCTCGCCGGCGCCGGCGACACCGGCATCGACCTGGTGGGCTTCTTCGACGACCGCACGCCGGATCGCCTGCATGGCTCCGACCGCCACAAGCTGCTGGGCCGCATCACCGAGCTCGCCGCTTATGTGAAGCGCCATCGCATCCACCTGATCTACCTGTCGCTGCCCATGGCATCGCAGCCGCGCATCAAGGAATTGCTGGACGCCCTCAAGGACACGACAGCCTCCGTGTACTTCGTGCCCGACATGTTTGTCACCGACCTGATCCAGGGGCGCACCGACTCGGTCTGCGGCCTGCCCGTGATCTCGGTGTGCGAGACGCCTTTCAAGGGCCCGGCCGGCGTGCTCAAGCGCGGCAGCGACATCGTGCTGGGAACCCTGATCCTGATCCTGATCTCGCCCATTCTCCTGGGTGTCGCCATCGCGGTGAAGGTCACTTCGCCCGGACCGGTCATCTTCCGCCAGCGGCGCTACGGGCTGGATGGTGAAGAGATCGTGGTCTACAAGTTCCGCTCGATGACGGTCACCGAAGACGGCGGCACCATCGTGCAGGCGCGCAAGGGCGACGCCCGCATCACCCGGGTGGGCGCCATCCTGCGCAAGACCTCGCTGGACGAGTTGCCGCAATTCGTCAACGTGCTGCAGGGCCGCATGAGCATCGTCGGCCCGCGCCCGCATGCCGTCGCGCACAACGAGCAGTACCGTGCCCTGATCAAGAGCTACATGGTTCGCCACAAGGTGCGGCCCGGCATCACGGGCTGGGCGCAGGTGAATGGCTTCCGTGGCGAGACCGATTCGCTGGAGAAGATGGAAGGCCGCATCCGCTGCGACCTGGACTACCTGCGCAACTGGTCGCTGCGGCTGGACCTGCTCATCATTTTCAAGACCGTGCGCCTGGTGTTCCAGGACAGCGCGGCGTACTAGGCAACGTGCCCCTTACCAACAACAACGAGGTTATCTTGAAGAAGAAACTCCCCTTTCGCCCCCTGCTTCTCGCCGCCGCCATGGGGGTCGTGCCTGCCGCATTCGCGCAGGAAGCACCGGCGCCCGACGTGTTCCAGCTGCGCGCAGGCGTTGGCCTGGAGCACGACAACAACGTGCTGCGCCAGAACTCGGGCGAGATCTCCGACACCATGGGCGTCCTGACCGTCGGTGCGAAGGTGGAAAAGCAATTCGGCCTGCAGCGCGTGCGTGCGGACATCGAAGGCGCCACCTTCCACTACCAGGACCACAGCGAGCTGAACTACACCACGCTCAACTACGCGGCCGCCTGGGACTGGAGCCTGACGCCGCATTTCCATGGCGTGCTCTCCGCCGACCGTCGCCAGTACCGCGAAGTGTCTACCGACAGCATCACCTTCGTGAACAGCATCGGCCGTCGCACCGAGCGCAACGAAGTGCTGGAAGGCATGTACGACGTCGGTGCGCGGGTCCGGCTGCTGGGTGGCTTCACGCATTACAGCAGCGAGAGCACCGAGCCGCGCAGCTGGGACGCGAGCCCCCACGTGCGCAGCGCGCGGGTGGGCATCGGCTATGAAACGCCCAAGGGCACCTTGCTGACGGCGCGCGTGCGGCGCGGTGAGGGCGAGTACACCGAAACATCGCCCGGATCCGCCACTGGCGACTTTGACGAGCGCGAAGTCGAAGTGGCGCTCAAGTGGCCGGTCACCGCCAAGACGGCGGTCGAGGCGCGGCTGGCGCACCTGGAGCGCGACCACGGCACTGCGCCCCAGCTCGATTTCAGCGGCATGGTCGGCGGCGCCAGCGTCAGCTGGGAAATCACCGGCAAGACGAAGCTGATGGCGGGCTATGTGCGCGACCTGATCGCTTCGGGCCAGATCCTCGGCGGCCATGTGGAGAGCGACCGCTTCTACATTGCGCCGGTGTGGCAGTTTGCTCCTCACCTCGCACTTAACTTCCGCTACGACCGCGCGGCGCGCCGCTGGCGTGACGTGCCGGTAGGCCCCGATGTGGGCCGCCGCGAAACCGTCGAGACCGCGCAGATCGGCGTCGACTGGGATCCGCGCCCGGCCTTCACGCTGTCGGCTTCCGTGCGCGGCGAGCGGCTCGATTCCAGCCTGCCCACCTCGAGCTACAACGCCACCGTGTTCGCGATCGCGGCCAAGGCCCGTTTCTAGACCTCATTGAAGGGAGTCACCCATGAACAAGCTACTCAAGACCCTCCTGCCGATCGCCGTGGCCACTGCCGCGGCCCTGGCCGGTGCGCAGACGCCCCAGCCCGCTGCCGACGACTACAAGCTCGCTGCCGGCGACACCATCCGCGTGCAGGTCTACCAGAACCCCGACCTGTCGATGGAAGCCCGTGTGTCCGAAAGCGGCACCGTCAGCTACCCGCTGCTCGGCAGCGTCGCGCTGGGTGGCCTGTCGATTCCCGATGCCGAAAAGCGCATCGCCTCCGAGCTGAAGGCCAAGGACATCCTCAAGCAGCCGCAGGTCAACATCAACGTGGTGCAGAACCGCGGCAACCAGGTGTCGGTGGTGGGTCAGGTCAACCGCCCGGGCCGCATCCCGCTCGAAACCTTCAACATGCGCGTCTCCGAAGTGGTGGCGGCTGCCGGCGGCGTGACCGTCAACGGTGACGACACGGTGGTGGTGACCGGCATGCGCGACGGCAAGCCTTTCCGCAAGGAGATCGACCTCAGCTCCGGCCAGGATGACTTCATCGTCAAGTCCGGCGACACCGTGAACGTGAACAAGGCCGCGACCTACTACGTGGCCGGCGAAGCGCAAAAGCCCGGCTCTTACCGCATCGAACGCGGCATGACCGTGATGCAGGCACTGGCCGCCAGCGGCGGGCCCACGCCGCGTGGCACGGTGAACCGCCTGCGCCTGACCCGCACTGCCCCCAATGGCGCGACGGTGCAGATCGAGCCGCGCCTGAACGACCCTGTCCAACCCGGCGACGTGCTCTTCGTGCGCGAAAGCCTGTTCTAGAACCGTATCAAGGAGGTACCAGCGATGAGCTTGCACCAGTTACTCTCGATCCTGCGGGCGCGGCGCGCCACGGCAGGCCTGATCCTGCTGGTGACGCTTGCGCTCGCACTGGCCTGGATCCTCGTGCGCCCGCCCACCTACAAGGCCAATGCGCCGGTGCTGGTGGACGTGCGCCTCGACCCGGTGGGCGGCACCGCGCTGCAAGGCATGGTGGCGCCGAGCTACATGGCCACTCAAATCGACATCGTGAAGAGCGACCGCGTCGCCGAGCGCGTGCTGCAGATGCTGCCGCCCGACCAGGAGCCGGTGAAGCGCTGGCATGAAGAGTCGCTCGAAAAGAAGGCGCCGCAAGCCTGGCTCGCCCGCAAGATGCAAAGCTTCCTGGATGTGAAGCCCGCGCGCGAGAGCAACATCATCAACATCGGCTGGACCGGTCGCAGCCCGACCGAAGCGGCGCGCGTCGCCAATACCTTTGCGCAAGCCTACCTGGACGTGAGCCTGGAGCTCAAGACCAACCCGGCCAAGCGCTATGCCGACTGGTTCGACGACCAGGTCAAGGCTTCGCGCGAGCAGCTGCAGAAGTCGCAGGACAAGCTCACCGCCTTCCAGCAGGAAGCGGGCATCGTTTCCACCGACGCGAACACGGACTTCGAGAACGCGCGACTGACTTCGCTCACCCAGCAACTCTCCGCCCTGCAGAACCGTGGCTTGACCAGCGGGGGTGGTGCGGCGACCAACCCGACCGTCGGCGCACTGCGCGGCGAAGTGGCGCGCGCCGAAGCCAAGGTGTCGGAAGCATCCACCACGATGGGTGATGCGCACCCCACCATGCAAAAGCTCAAAGCCGAGCTGGCCTCGCTGCGCTCACGCATGTCTTCGGAGACCTCTTTTGCCGGCGGTGTCGCGGCCGGCGGCGTGCAATCCAGCAAGGCCAAGGAGCGCGAGCTGGAGAAAGCCATCACCGAGCAGAAGAACAAGGTGCTGGCCCTGAACAAGCAGCGTGGCCAATGGAGCGTGCTGCAGCGCGAAGTCGACTCGGCGCAG
>DATHWV010000059.1:0-8305 GCA_035460205.1 Ramlibacter sp. | reverse complement strand
AGGTCCTTCGGGCTGCACACGCGCTGCTGGCAGATGTCGGCGGCGATATTCACGATGGTGGCCACCACGCGCTGCGTCACGAAGCCTGCGGAGTCGCGGATCACGCTCACCGCCTTGCCGTCGCGGGCGAACAGCGCGTGCGCGGCGTCGCGCATGTCGGCGCGGGTGGCGGGATTGGTGGCCAGCACGCGCCGTTTCGTCGCCGCGTCATCGATCAGCATGTCGATGCCGATGGTGCGGGCGGGGTCCAGCCGTTCGACGACGGCGACCGTCGTCACGTCAAAACCCAAGGGTGCAACCAGCGTCAGCGCCTGCAGCGAGGGCGATTGGCCGGTCTCGATCTGGGCGCCCAGGTCCTTGAGCAACTGGTACAGCTCGGGTCGGCGCGCCGCGCGCGTGGAGACCCACACCGGCGGCATCTCGGCCACCTGCGGCACCGGGGGCTCGGCGGCGACCTGCGCCTTGCCGTCCACGTAGCGATAGAAGCCTTCTCCCACCTTCTTGCCGACGATGCCGCCGGCCAGCCGCTGCGCGGTGATCACGCTGGGGCGATAGCGCGGCTCGTCGTAGTACTGCTGGTAGATCGACTCCATCACCGGGTGCGAAACGTCCAGCGCCGTGAGGTCCATCAGCTCGAACGGGCCGAGCTTGAAGCCGACCTGGTCTTTCAGGATGCGGTCGACGGTGGCGAAATCAGTCACGCCTTCGCTGATCACGCGCAGCGCTTCAGTGCCGTAGCCACGGCCGGCATGGTTGACGATGAAACCCGGCGTGTCCTGTGCCTGTACAGGGGTGTGGCCCATCTGGCGCGCGTACTCGGCAAGCGCGGTGCAAACGGCCGGGTCGGTCTTCAGGCCGGCGATGACCTCGACCACCTTCATCAGCGGCACCGGGTTGAAGAAGTGGTAGCCGGCGAAGCGTTGCGGTCGCTCCAGGCCCGCAGCAATCGCCGTGACCGACAGCGAAGAGGTGTTGGTGGCAAGCACCGCCGAGGGCGATACCACGGCCTCGAGTTGGGCAAACAGCGACTTCTTCACGTCCAGCCGCTCGACGATGGCCTCGACCACCAGCTTGCAATCGGCCAGCGCCTGCATGTCGGCGGCCGGCCGCAGCCGCTGCTTGCAGGCAGCCACCGTGTCGGCGTCCATCCGGCCCTTTTCCAGCAGGCGGTCCCACTGGCTTGCAATGTCAGCCTGCGCCTTGGCCACCGCCTGGGGCTGCGTGTCGTACAGCCTGACGACGCTGCCGCACTGCGCGGCGATCTGTGCGATGCCGCGGCCCATGGCGCCCGCGCCCACCACGCCCACGATGTCGTAGAGAGGAGTCATGATTTCGATTATGAGCGGTGCGTGCCCTGGTAATGCGTCGCGAGCGCGCTGACGGCCATGGCGGCCACCAGCCCGGCGAAACCGGCCCAGTGCAGTGAGTTCATGCCGTCGTGCGCGATCATCCAGCCGCCCGTGGCAGCGCCTATGGCCTGCCCGGCATACATGGCGGATGAGTTGAGCGCGATCGAGGCCGCCGCCAGGCCCGGGGCGATGGCCACCAGCCTGGCCTGCTGCGCGGAATTGGACGAGAAGCAGCCCAGGGCCCAGGGAATGGAGATCAGCGCGGCCAGGACCAGGGTGGTGCCCAGCGGCCAGACCAGCAGGGTGAAGGCCATGGCGCCGATGGCCAGCATGATGGCGCGCGAAGCGCCCACCCGGTCGATGTTGCGCGACATCAGCACGTTGCCGATGAACCCAAACACGCCGAACCACAGGAACAACAGGCTGATCTCGCCGGGCGTGATGCCGATCTTCTGCTTGTAGTACGGCGCGAAGTACGAGAACAGCACGAACTGGCCGGCCGCGTACAGCACCGTCACCAGCACGACGAACATGAGCGCCGGCGAGCGCAGCGTTTCGCGCCATGCGGCTGCCGACAGCGCCGGCGGCTTGACGCCGTTGGGCATCGCCTGCCACACCCACGCCGCGCTGGCGAGGCTGAGCACGCCGATGGCCACGAAGGCCGCTTGCCAGCCCAGCGTGCCACCAATGAATGCGGCCAGCGGCATGCCCAGCACCGAGGCCACCGACCAGCCCAGGAAGACGAAGGTGATCGCGCGCCCGCGCTGGTCGGCCGGCACCAGCAGGCCGACACAGGCTGCCGCCTGCGGGGTGAAGATGGCCGGCGCCAGCATGGTCAGCACCCGCACCGGCATCAAAGCGGCGAAGCTGGGCGCGGCGGCCGATGCGAGGTGGAACACGCCGTACCAGACCATGGAGAGCGCCAGCAGGCGCCGGCGGTCCCAGCCCGCCACCACCGCCGCCAGCAAAGGGGCGCCCAAACACATGAGCAGGGCGGCGGCCGAGATCAGCTGGCCCGCCGTGGCGACCGACACGTCGAGCGAGGCGCTGATCTCGTTGAGTGTGCCGGGCACCACCATCACGCCGGTGCCGATGACGAAGTTGCCGAACAGCAGCGGCCACAGCACCGGCGGCAGGGCGCCACGCCCGGCTTCGGTGCTCATGTCAGCGCCGCACCTGCAAGGCGCCAGGGTTCACGATGTTGGTCGGCGTGCCCTTGATGAAGTTGACGATGTTGTCGAAGGCAGCGCCGAAGTAGAGCTCGTAGCTGTCGAGTTCCACATAGCCGATGTGCGGCGTGCAGATGCAGTTCTCCAGGCGCAGCAGGGCGTGGCCCTGCAGGATGGGTTCGCTTTCGAAGACGTCGATGGCGGCCAGGCCGGGCTTGCCCCGGTTGAGCGCAGCGATGAGCGCATCGGGCTCGACCAGTTCGGCACGCGAGGTGTTCACGAACAGCGACGTGGGCTTCATGCGGCCGAAGTCCTCCAGCGTCACGATGCCGGTCGTTTCGTCCGACAGGCGCAGGTGCACGCTGAGCACGTCGCTTTCGGCAAAGAGTTCTTCCCGCGTGGCAGCGGCGTGGCAGCCGTCGGCCGCGGCCCGCTCGCGCGCGGACGCGCTGCCCCACACCATCACTTTCATGCCGAAGGCCTTGCCGTAACCGGCTACCAGCTGGCCGATCTTGCCGTAGCCCCAGATCCCCAGCGTGCGGCCCCGCAACACCGTGCCGACGCCGAAATTGGGCGGCATCGACGCCGCCTTCATCCCTGACTGCTGCCAGGCACCGTGCTTGAGCGTGCCGATGTACTGCGGCAGGCGGCGCATCGCCGCCATGATGAGCGCCCAGGTCAGTTCGGCCGGCGCCACCGGTGAACCAATGCCTTCCGCCACCGCGATGCCATGCTCGGTGCAGGCTTGCACGTCGACATGGGCGCCGACGCGGCCGGTTTGCGAAATCAGCCGCAGCCGGGGCAGTTTTTCCAGCAGCTGGCGCGTCAGGTGGGTTCTCTCGCGGATCAGGACGATCACGTCCGCGTCGCGCAGCCTCACCGAGAGCTGGCCGATGCCTTTCACGGTGTTCGTGTAGACCTTGGCCGGGTAGGCCTCCAGCTTCGCCGCACAGCGAAGTTTGCGCACCGCATCCTGGTAGTCGTCGAGGATCACAATGTTCATTCCCTGATTGTGCCTCGGGCCGGGCGGGTGGCGTCTGCAGACATTGCAGGACCTCGTTACGATCACCGCTTTGCGTCAGCCACCAGGAGTTCCTTAATGACGATTTCGATGTCTTCCGCCAGCCTGCCGGTCTTCAAGGCCGTGCTCGGCAACCTGAGCCACATTCTCGACAAGGGCGCAGCCCACGCGGAGGCCCGCAAGTTCGACCCGACGGCGTTGCTGACATTCCGCCTGGCACCCGACATGCTGCCGTTCTCGCGGCAGATCCAGATCGCCTGCGACGCCGCCAAGAACGGCGTGGCGCGCATCTCCGGCGTCGAAGCGCCGAAGTTCGAGGACAACGAAGCCAGCTTTGCCGACCTGAAGGCGCGCATCGAGAAGACGGTGGCGTTCCTGGCCACCGTGCCCAATGAAAAGATGGACGGCACCGAAGAGAAGGAAATCACCTTCCCGGTGGGCAAGGACAAGACCCGCACGATGACCGGCGAGGCCTACCTCAAGCACTGGGCCATGGCCAACTTCTTCTTCCACGTCACCATGGCCTACGCCATCCTGCGCAACAACGGCGTGGAACTTGGCAAGGCCGATTACCTGGCCGGCGCAGCCGCCAACAAGTAAGCCCGGTTGTTGAAGCCTGCTTGCGCCGGGCCCGCGCGCTAGTGCGTGGCGGCTTCGAGCGCGGCGAGGCGGTCCAGTTCGGCGCAGACATCGGCCATGCGGCCGGACATGAACATGCGCCCGGCGCCGGCCCGCGTGGCCGGCGCGTCCACCACCCTCACCACACGCAGCGGACGCCGCATGGGTTCGTTGCGGCGTGCTGTGGGCACGGGGCAGGGGACGGTGACGCGCGCGACTTGCCGGCATTCCAGCGGTGCCTGACGGGCCGGTGTGCGCTGGCGTGGCCTGGACGCCAGCCAGCCCATCAGCCCCTGCAGGGGTGCGAGCATTCCGCCAAAGGTGAACAACGTGATTCCCATGCGACTCTCCTTGAATTCAAGAGCTTGAACACAGGCAGGATTGGGAACAGGAGGGGGTGCCGCAGGGTGATGGCTCCAACGCCATACGCCCGCCACCTGCGGCGCCCCGTCCAACCGTTACATCAGCATCGTGTTGCGGATCAGGCCCACGGCAAGGCCTTCGATTTCGAAAGGTTCGCCCGGCTCGACGACGATGGTCGGGTAGTCCGGGTTTTCGGCGTGCAGCTCGATCAGGTGCTTGTTGCGCCGGAAGCGCTTGACGGTGACGTCATCGCCCAGGCGCGCCACGATGATCTGGCCGTTCTTGGCGTCTTTGGTGGCCTGCACCGCGAGCAGGTCGCCGTCCATGATGCCGGCGTCGCGCATGGACATGCCGCGCACCTTGAGCAGGTAGTCGGGGCGGCGCTGGAACAGGCTGCTCTCCACGTAATAGGTCTGGTCCACGTGTTCCTGCGCCAGGATGGGCGAGCCGGCCGCAACCCGGCCAATCAGCGGCAGCGCGAGTTGCGCCAGCGTTTGCAGTGGCAGGGAGAACTGCTTGTTGCGCGATTCATTGATGGAGCGCAGCGTTTCGCTTTGCAGCCGGATGCCGCGCGAGGTGCCGCTCACGAGCTCGATCACGCCCTTGCGGGCCAGCGCCTGCAGGTGCTCCTCGGCCGCGTTGGCGGACTTGAAGCCCAGCTCGGCCGCGATTTCCGCGCGGGTGGGCGGCGCGCCGGTGCGTGCGATGGCACTCTGGATCAGGTCCAGAATCTGCTGTTGGCGGGCGGTGAGCTTGGGTGAATCGAGCATTCTGATTTCTCCAACTTAATGCACACTGTCTTAATATCCAGTATCTGTATTTTTAAACAGTTTTTGAAAGTGCGCAAGTGAACGGCAAAAAAATCGTGGTTTTGGCGACGGGCGGTACGCTGGCGGGCACGGCCGCCAGCACCAGCGACAACGTCGGCTACACCGCCGCCCAACTGGGCATCGACCACTTGCTGGCCGGGAACCCGGCCCTGCAAGGGCTGCCGCTTGTGCCCGAGCAGCTCGCCCAGGTCGACAGCAAGGACATGGGATTTGGGGTCTGGCAGCAGCTGGTCGCGCGTTGCGCGCACTGGCTGGTCCGCGAGGACGTGGGCGGCATCGTCATCACCCACGGCACCGACACGCTGGAGGAAACCGCGTACTTCCTGCACGCCGTCCTGGCGCCCGCCAAGCCCGTTGTGCTGACCTGCGCCATGCGCCCGGCGACGGCGCTGATGCCCGACGGGCCGCAGAACGTGGTCGACGCGGTGGCCGTGGCGATGGCGGACGGGGCCCATGGCGTGGTCGCGGTCTGTGCCGGCACCATCCATGGCGCGCTGGACGTGGCCAAGCAGCACACGTACCGGCTGGACGCGTTCAGCTCGGGGGATGCCGGGCCGCTCGGCTATGTGGAAGAAGGCCGGCTGCGCCTCTTGCGCGACTGGCCGTCTGCGCCTGCCGTGTCGAGCAAGCTGTTGTCGAAGCTGGCTGCAGCCACGCGGTTGCCGCGCGTCGAAATCGTGATGAGCTACGCCGGCGCAGATGGCGCCATCGTCGACGCATTGCTCGCGCAGGGCGTCGCCGGCCTGGTGGTCGCCGCGACCGGCAACGGCACCGTGCACCAGGCGCTCGAAGCCTCATTGCTGAAGGCCCAGGCGGCCGGCGTGAAAGTGGTGCGGGCGACCCGTTGCCCACAAGGGCGCGTGATCGCCACGGCGGGTGACGTGCTGCCGGAATCCGGCGGCCTGTCGCCGGTCAAGGCGCGGATCGCGCTGATGCTCGAATTGCTGGCCTGAAGGCCAGGCTCAGGCGGCCAGCGCCTGCAGCGCGCGCGCCGTGATTTCCTCGACGGTGCCGGTGCCGCTGATCGCGCGGTACTTCGGCGCGTTGTTGGGATCGGCCTTGGCCCAGCCCGAGTAGTAGTCCACCAGCGGGCGCGTCTGCGCCGCATAGACTTCCAGCCGCTTCTTGACGGTCTCTTCCTTGTCGTCGTCGCGCTGGATCAGGGGCTCGCCGGTGACGTCGTCCTTGCCGTCGACCTTGGGCGGGTTGAACTTGACGTGGTACGTCCGGCCCGAGGCGGTGTGCGAGCGGCGCCCGCTCATGCGTTCGATGATGGCCTCGAAGGGCACGTCGATCTCAAGGACGAAGTCCAGCTTTACGCCGGCCGTCTTCAAGGCGTCGGCCTGCGGGATGGTGCGCGGAAAGCCGTCGAAGAGGAAACCCTTGGCGCAATCCGGCTGGGCGATGCGCTCCCTGACCAGGCCGATGATGATGTCGTCACCCACCAGCGCGCCGGAATCCATGACCTTCTTGGCGGCCACGCCCATGGGCGAGCCGGCCTTCACGGCCGCACGCAGCATGTCGCCGGTGGAGATTTGCGGGATGCCGAACTTCTGGCAGAGGAAGGTCGCTTGCGTGCCCTTGCCTGCGCCGGGCGCGCCCAACAAAATCAGTCTCATGGATGTCCTCGGATAGTTTTGAAATCAAGCGGGCGCTGCGGGCCGGACATGCTTGCCCCGCCGTCGCGCATCATTGCGCAAAGGATAGCATGCGAGTCCTTCGCGCCAGCTTACGCGGGACCCTCGCGCCAGAGGGCGCGGACCCGTTCCAGGTCCTGCGGCGTGTCGACGCCGACCCCCGGCGCGGTGGCCGTGACATGGACGGCAATCCGGTGGCCGTGCCACAGCGCGCGCAACTGCTCCAGCGCCTCCAGCTGTTCCAGCGGCGCCTGGGACAGGCGGGGGAATTCGCGCAGGAAGGCCGCGCGGTAGCCGTAGATGCCGACATGGCGCAGCGGCCGGGGCTGGGCCACCCTGGCCGCACCCCCGGCCGGGCGGTCGCGCCAGAACGGGATGGGCGCCCGGCTGAAGTACAGCGCGAAGCCCTGAGCGTCCAGCACGGCCTTCACCACGTTCGGGTTATTGAACTCTTCCAGGTCATCGATCGGATGGGCTGCCGTGCTCATGCTGGCCGCGGGTTGCGCCTCGAGCAGCGCGGCCACCGCGTCGATGAGCGCCGGGTCGATGAGCGGCTCGTCACCCTGCACGTTGACCACCGCATCGGCGCCATCCAGTCCCAGGAGCTCACAGGCTTGCGCCAGGCGGTCACTGCCGGAGACATGGTCGGTGCGCGTGAGCACCACGTCAACGCCGTGGGCCCGGCAGGCCTGGACGATGCGCTCGTGGTCGGCGGCCACCACCACGCGCAGTGCCGACGATCGGGCGGCCTGCTGTGCAACACGCACGATCATGGGCAGGCCGGCGATGTCGGCCAGCGGCTTGTCGGGCAGGCGGGTGGACGCCAGCCGCGCAGGGATGAGGACCGTGAAGCCCATGGCGTCAGGCCAGTGGCGTGCGCGTGGGGATGCGCTCGAGTTCCTCGTCGCTCAGGGTGCGGGCTTCTTCTTCGAGCAGGACCGGGATGCCGTCGCGGACGGGATAGGCCAGCCGCGCGGCGCGCGACAGCAGTTCATTGCGGTCGCGGTCGTAATCCAGGTGCCCTTTGGTGACGGGGCACACCAGCAGCTCAAGAAGTTTGGGATCCATGGCGCGATGATAGCTTCGCGGCCAGCAGGGTATCGAGCCCGCTCCAGAAGCCGGCCTCAATGTCGACTTCGAGCGGAACGGCCCACGCATCCGGCCTCAGCGCCCAGAGTTTCACCGCGTCCTTCTCGGTGCAGACCACTTCCTTGCCCGGCGCCGGGTCGGTGTCGAAGCCCCTGTGGTCGGGCAGGGCGATGGTGTCCTGGACCGACAGGCCCGCGTCACGCAGCATCCCGAAAAACACTTCCGGCCT
>DATHWV010000058.1:0-13138 GCA_035460205.1 Ramlibacter sp. | reverse complement strand
GCATTGACCCACAGGCCCTGGAGCTTGGTGCGGCCGATATAGGGAATGTTGGTCGGCGTCGCCGGCCGCAGGCCGGTCCAGAAGCGCGGGTTGCCGCCTTCTTCTTCGGTGCGCGTGTCGCAGACGCCCGGCAAGACCTCTTCCACGCGCCGCGCGAGCATGCGGCAACGCGCCTTGGCCAGGGGCGTGTCCAGTGACAGGTCGAAGCCCGACAGCTCGATGGTGCCGGCCACGCGCAGCTCGTCACCCAGCCGCGTGAATGCGCACTTGACCTCGTCGTCGATGGTGCTCACATGCGGTGCCAGTTCGGGTTTCTTCAGGGCGAAGGTGGCGCTGTAGCCCTTGCCGGGATAGATCGGCAGGTCGACGCCGACGCCACGCAGGAGCGGCGCGCTCCATGAGCCGCAGGCGACGACCACCGCATCGGCTTGCAGGGCTCGCGAGGCGCCTGTCGTGCGGTCACGCACGCTGGCCGATGTCACGGCACCACCGGCGGCATCGAGGCGTTCGATGTCGTGTTCGTACAGGAAGCGGGCGCCGCGCGTCGCGCAGCGCGTGGCCAGCTGCTCGGTGAAGAGGCGCGCATCACCGCTCTCGTCGCTGGCGGTGTAGGTCCCGCCGACGATCCGGTGCGCGAACGACTGGAACGCCGGCTCGATGGCGAGCAGTTCGTCACGGCTCACCACCTTGCGTTGGACGCCGAATGTGCGCATCAGCCCGGCGGCCTCGCCGGCCGCGTCGAACGAGGCCTGGTCGGTGAAGTAGTGGGCGATGCCGCGCTCCAGGCGGTGGTACTCGATACCGGTCGACCGCACCATCTCCTTCAGCGTGGCATGGCTGTAGGCGCCAAGCGCCACCAGCTGGCGGACGTTGCGCTCGAACGCCGCGTCGTTGCACTGGGCGAGGAACCGCAGGCCCCAACGCCACTGCTGCCAGTCCGCGCGTGGGCGGAATACCAGCGGAGCTTCGTTGCTGAACATCCACTTGAGCAGTTTGGCGGGCGCATGCCGGTTGGCCCAGGGCTCGCAATAGCTCACCGAAATCTGTGCGGCGTTCGCGAAGCTGGTTTCGCGGGCGGCGCCGCCCTGCCGGTCGACCACGGTCACGTCGTGGCCCTGCTCGAGCAGGTGCCACGCGGTGCTGATGCCGATGATGCCGGCGCCCAGGACAAGTACATGCATGGCCGTAGTGTCTCCGAGCTTGCCCGCGAGAAAAAGGGAAATTAAACTCTCAGTTAAAACATCAGACTTGCTTATAGAGGGGTGCCATGAGCACATTCGATCCGGACGCCCTGGAATGCCTGGCGGCCATTGTGGAGGAAGGCGGCTTCGAGCGCGCCGCGCAGCGCCTGTCGATCACGCAGTCCGCTGTGTCGCAGCGCTTGCGGGCGCTGGAGGCGCAGGTGGGCACGGTGCTGATCGTGCGCAGCCGGCCGTTGCGGCCCACCCCGGCCGGCCAGTTGCTCCTGAAGCACACCAAGCAGATGCGGCTGCTGCGGGCCGACCTTGAGCATGACCTGAGGGACCTGGCCCCCGGCTCGGGCAGCCGCGCGCGGGAGGAAGAGCGCGTGGCCATAGCGATCAACGCGGACAGCATCGCCACCTGGGCGCTGCCCGCGCTCAACGACCTGGCGCACAAGCGGCTGGCGATGGAGATCATTGCGGACGACCAGGACTTCACGCAGGAGTGGCTGCGCGAAGGCCAGGTACTGGGCTGCGTCACCACGCTCAAGCAAGCCCTGCGCGGTTGCAAGGTCGTGCCACTGGGCGCGATGGAGTACGTGGCGGTGGCGCAGGCCGGCTACGCGAAGCAGCACTTTCCCAAGGGGCTGGGTCCGCACAACTTCCGTGACGTCCCGTTCATCGCTTTCAATCGCAAGGACGACATGCAGAGCGAGTTCGTGGGCAAGGCTTTCGGCTTGAAGCGCGTGGCGCTGAACCAGTTGTTCGTGCCCAGCTCTGAAGGCCAGGTGCGTGCCGTGCTGGCGGGCTGGGGCGTGAGCGTGGTGCCGGAGCTATTGGCGCGTGGCTTGCTGGCACAGGGCCAACTGGTCAACCTGGCGCCCGCGTTCGCGCTGCCCATCCAGCTGTACTGGCACTGCTGGAACCTGGAGTCGGACGTGCTGGATGCCTTGACGGCCGCCCTGACGCAGGCGGCGAGCGCGTCGCTCGCGCGCAGCGGCTAGCGCAAGCTAGTCGCCCTGCGCCAGCAGCGTTTCGCGCAGCGCCGCGGCCTTGTCCTCGTTGTAGTGCCCCTCGGCGCGGGCCAATACCTTGCCTTCGCGATTGAGGACCAGCACCCAGGCGTGGTCGGTGCTGGACAGGCCGGCCGCGCGCATGAACGCGGCGCGATCGGTGAACACCGGGACCAGGCGCGCACGCGCCGATTCGGTGGTGTGGCGCTCAAGCATCTTGTTTTCGATGTCGCTGCGCGCGACTTCAGTGCCCGGGTCGTTGAACACAGGCATCTTGAACCATGGGATGGACGGGTCGCGGTCCAGGCGCAGGCCCTGGATCCAGCTGTCAACCTCGGGGCGGTGGCTGCGCTGGAACGCCACGATGGCGAGGGTGCGATCGGCGGTCAGGCCTTGCGGCAGCGTAACGCGCTGCTGGTCCAGCCGCTTGGCGGTCAGCGAGGGCACGCGTCCCATCAGGTCCGCCTCGCTGGGCGTTGCAAAGGCCAGGGCGAGCGCCGCCGTCACGGCGCCAAGCCATGCGAGGGTTGGGGTCAAGGTTGCCTTGTCCATGATCGCCTCCGGATCGTTGACACAAGTGTTCCACGTAACGTCGTCCGCATCACGTCCAGCATGTAAAGAAAGCGCGACAGTTGTATGCGGCTGCGGCAGAAAGCATGCAACTTCCGCGCCGTCGCCGGCGGTCAGGTTTGGTGCGTCGGAACCTCGATCACCATCTGTTCGCGGAACCCCTCCTGTTCGCCACGCGCCGCGTAACCCAGGGTGTTCGCCACCACACGGCAACCGCCCTCCACGTAGTCGTGCTGGCAATGCAGGTGGCCGTGGAGCCAGAGCCGGGCCTGCGGCAGCAGCTCATCCAGGGAATTGCAAAAGCCCGCCGTCCCGGGCGTGAGGCCGTAGCGCGGGTCGGCGCTGCGCAGGCTGGGTGCGAAATGGGTCACCACGACGGTGCTTCCGTCGAACGGCGCGGCCAACGCGCCGCGCAACCAGGCTTCGCAGGCCAGGCCCTGGTCGCGCCACTGCGGTGCGAGCATGGGTTCGCCACCGCGCGTGGTGCCGGTCTTCTGCAGGTAATAGTTCGCGGCGCGGAAAGCCTTCTCGCGCTTCCTGAAGACTTTCGCGCCACTCGGGTCCGCGCGATCGGTGTCAGTGACCAACGCATCGAAGTCGGCCCAGAGGGTAGTGCCGATGAAGCGCACGCCCTCGATCACCAGGGTCTCGCGCTCCAGCCAGGTGATGCCGAGCCGCCCGCAGGTTTCGCGCAGGCGCGCGTGGGCATCGTCGAAGTCGAGGCCGTCGTACTCGTGGTTGCCCGGCACATAAAGCACCGGGACCGGCCAGCCAAGGCGGGGGGAAAAGCGCTCGAGGCCAAAGTCGTCGCCGGCAAGCTGGCTGCCCGACTGGTAGGAGCCGATGTCGCCGGCCAGCACCAGCAGTTGCGCTTGGGGCGCCGGCCTGGGGACGAAGTGCGGGTGCACTTCGAGGTGCAGGTCGGACATCAGCTGGATTTTCATCCGGCCATTGTGCCGACCGTTGAAAGACTGGTCAGGCGGTGGCCGGCTCCATCGCGCCCATCTGCATGACCTCGGACAGCAGCGTGTACGCGCCGGTCCAGGCTTCACGCACTTCCGGCGTGAACTTGTCGCCCAGGCCTTGCTCCAGCGTCCACAGCAGTGCGCTGCCGACGGTGGCGTAGTGCTCGGTGCGCACGCCGTAAGCGACGTGCCGCGCGCCCAGCTTGCGCACCACGGGCGCCAGCGTCTCCAGGTTGCGCAGGCCCGACACCGCGGCGCCGATCATGCTCATGAGCATCTGGCCCTGCTTGCCCATTTCACCCTTGAACATGGGACGCAGGCTGGGGTCGAGCGCGAACAGGCGTTTGTAGAACAGATCGGCCGCCGTCGCCGCAATCGGCTTGACGTCGTTGAACGATTTCTGGACCAGGTCGATTTGGCGCGGGGTCATGTCGGGTTTCCTTGGAGGGGTTGGGAAGTGGGACGGCTGGAGGCCACGCCCCCGGTGGACGGCTGCAGGATCTGCTGCACGCCCCTGGAGAGCGACGAGGCCGCCCGCACCGGTTCCGCGCCGCCGCAGGCGGTCAAGGCCATGGCGGCGAGGGCCGTCACGAGTGCCACGTTGAATTGCTTCAGGTGGCGCGCGACGATGCGTTGGGTGTGGTGCAGCAGCTTCATGCGGCACTTTGATTACAAGTCCCGTGCCAGCTTGCCAATCCAATGAAATCAAGGACTTGCGTGAACCTGTGCCCCGCGCCTTGTCGGCGATTCCCGACAGGCTTTCCGGGGTCGGGAGCCGAATCCCTTCCAGATCAACGCTCTAGGGCTGTCGGTGATTCCCGACAGCGTGGCATCAGGTCGCGGCCTTGAAGGAGCCGGGCTCCAGCTGGTGGCGCCCGAGCAGCGCATAGAAGTCGGTGCGGTTGCGATGCGCAAGCCGTGCGGCCTGGCTTACGTTGCCGGCTGTCAGCTTGAGCAGTTGCGTGAGGTACTCGCGCTCGAACTGCCGGCGGGCTTCGTCCAGCGGCAACATCTCGCCGCCCTGGTTGGACAGCGCGCGCTGCACCAGGCCGGTGTCCAACAAGGGCGACGTGGCGAGCACGACGCACTTCTCGATCACGTTCTGCAATTGCCGCACATTGCCGGGCCAGGCCGCGGCGGCGAGCAGTTCCAGCGCGCCGGGGGCAAACGCCGTCACGCTCTTGCCATAACGCTGCGCCAGCGTGGCCATGAAATTGGTCGCCAGCAGCGCGATGTCCTCACGCCGATCGGCCAGCGCCGGGAGCACCAGGTTGACGACGTTCAGGCGATAGAACAGGTCTTCGCGAAAGCGGCCGGCCGCCACTTCCGTCTCCAGTTTGCGATGCGACGCGCAGATCACGCGCACGTCGACCTTGACCGAACGCTCCGCACCGACCGGGCGCAGCTCCCGCTCCTGGAGCACGCGTAGCAGCTTGACCTGCATGGACAGTGGCAGGTCGGCGATCTCGTCCAGGAAGATGGTGCCGCGCCGCGCTTCGACGAACAGGCCGGGGCGGTCGCGCACCGCGCCGGTGAAGGCGCCCTTCACATGGCCGAAGAGTTCCGACTCGACCAGGTTCTCGGCAATCGCGCCGCAGTTGACGCCGACGAAGTTCTCGCCCGCGCGGGCGCTCGCGGCGTGGATGGCGCGGGCGAGCAATTCCTTGCCGGTGCCGCTGTCGCCCTGGATCAGGACCGAGGCGTCGCTCTGCGCGACCATGCGCGCTTCGGCGAGCAGCTGCTGCATGCGCGGGCTGCGGGTGAGGATGGCCTCGCGCCAGGCTTCATCGCCCTCGCCGCTTTCGATCGGCATGTTCGCGCCCAGCGCCTGCGATGCGGCCAGCGCGCGGTCCACCTCCGCCATCAGGTCGCGCGCCTCGAAGGGCTTGGCGACATAGCCGAACACGCCGCGTTGCAGCGCCTTCACCGCGTCGGGGATCGTGCCGTGCGCGGTCAGCATCAGCACCGGCAGCAAGGGGTGGCGGCGGTGCACGGCCTCGAACAATTGCAGGCCGTCCATGCCGCCCATGCGCAGGTCGGTGACCAGCAGCTGCGGCAGCTCGTGGTCCAGCCTCGCCAGCGCCGCTTCGCCGGAGTCGGCCTCGATGACTTCGTGGCCCTCCCCGCGCAGCCGCAACGACAGCAGCCGCAGCAGCGCGGGGTCGTCATCGACGATGAGGATACGGGCCATCAGGCTACCGGCGGCGCGTGCAGCCGGACGTTGAACGTGGCGCCGGCGCCCGGCTCGCTTTGCACGTCGATCCTGCCAAGGTGCAGCTCGACGCATTCCTTGACGATGTGCAGGCCGATGCCGGTGCCCTGGATGTTGCCGACGTTGGTGCCGCGGTGGAACGACTCGAACAGGCGTGGCAGGTCGGCCGGCGGAATTCCGATGCCGCGGTCGACGACGGACAGGCACAGCTCGTCGCCGTTTGCGCTGGCGACGCAGCTCACCGAAGAGTCGGGCGGTGAATATTTCAACGCGTTGCCCAGCAGGTTCACCAGGATGTGGCTGAGCAGCTTGGCGTCGACCATGCGGGCCTGCTCGATTCCTTCGCACTGCATGGCGATGCGGGCGGCTTGCGGATGCGCCTGGTCCATCTCTGCGGCCACCTGCACCAGCAGGTCGGAGATGTTGCGGGGCTTGGGTTCGTAGGCGAACTTGCCCGCTTCGAGCTTGCTGGTGAGCAGCACCTGCTCGACCATCTTGTTCATGCGCGAGACCGCGTCCTTGATCAGGCCCACGATTTCCTTGCGCTCGCCTTCGGGCAGGCGCGGGCCGTAGTCGTCCAGCAACTCGATGGAAGAGAGGATCGCGGCCAGCGGCGTGCGGAACTCGTGCGATGCCACTGCGACGAAGCGGGACTTCAGCTCCGACAGCTCGCGTTCGCGCGCCAGCGCCGTGCGCATGTCCTGCTCGATCTGCCGCCGTTCGGTCACGTCGGTGAGGAAGTTCAGCGTCGCCGGCACGTTTTGCCATTCGAAAACCACGGCGCTGATTTCCAGCCAGCGGATGTCCCCGTTGCGGTGGATGACGCGGAACTGGTAGTGGTTCTCCACCGCCTCGCCCTTGAGGCGCCGCATGTGGTTGCCCAGCACGCGGTCGCGGTCGTCGGCGTGGATGAATTCGATGAACGGCTTGGACTTGGCCGTGTCGTCGTCCAGGCCGGTGAGCTCCAGTGCGCGGGGGTTGGCGTAGAGAATCTTGCCGGCGGCCGTGACGAGGATGCCCTCGTTCACGTTCTCCACCACCTTGCGGTACTTCGCTTCGGAATCGGCCAGTGCCTTCTCCGCCGCCTTGCGCCGCGAGATGTCGCGGATGAACGAACTGAAAGTGTGGCGGTCGCCGCTGCGCACCGGCCAGATCGAAAGTTCAACGTGGAACTCTTCCCCCGAGCGCCGCAGCGCGAGCGTCTCCACCCGCCGGTTGAAGATTTGCGCCGTGCCATCGCGCAGGAAGCGTTCGAGCCCGTCGTTGTGGTGCTTGCGAAAGGCCGGCGGGATGATCAGCTCCGGCAGCACGTTGCCCAGCGCCTCCTGGCGGGACCAGCCGAAGGTGCGTTCGGCCGCCTCGTTCCAGTCGATGATGCGGCTGTGTTCGTCGATGGTGATCACGGCGTCGTTGGCGCTCGCGATCAGTGACTGCATGCGCTGCGTGGCGTCGCTCAGGTTGCGCTCGGCGTCGTTGCGGCGGCTGATCTCCTCGCGCAACTCCGAGGTCGTATCGAGTTGCCACGACACATCCCGCGCGACATGCGTGATGCACGCCTCGCCGCCGGGTGGCCGGCTCGAAAAAGCCCGCTCGCGCACGCGCGCCGTGCGATGCGGCTTGCTCGCCGTGGCCGGCAGGACGACGCGGTACTCCTCGCTGTAGCCGGTGTGGATCACGTGCTGGCGGGCGCGCCGCACGCGCTCGCGGTCGTCCTCGTGGATGCGATCGAGCATGAGGTCGCGGCCGTGGCCCAGGGTTTTCGGGTCCAGCCCCCAGAAGCGCTCGAAAGCGGGGTTGGCAAACAGCAACTTCCCGCTGGCCGCGTCCCAGACCCACATCATTTCCTCCACCGCGAGGCCGAGTTGCACCACCCAGTCGGGGGCCGGGCCGGGTGCGGCAGCGGGGCCGGGGGCGGTGCTCATCGGCCGAGCATAGCGCCTGCGCCAACGCTTTGAACGTGAACTATTGACCTGCCCCATGCGCTGCCCGTGCGAAGCCATGCATGAGCGGCATCGCGACCGGGCCCGATTGGGGTTGCATCCCTAGGGAAAACCCTTATTCTTGGTTTGAGGTCACTTTTGACCCTGTTTCGAGGTTCTCATGAACACGTTTTTTGCCCAGATCAGCCAGATCCTGTCCTTCGGTCGCAAGCCTTCCCTGTCGGGTGGCGTCGCCCGCCAGCTGATGGAAACCGCCGAAGCCCGCGCCGGCTCCAGCCCGCACCAGGCGGAAGAACTGCGCCGCGCCGCCAGCGCGTACCTCAGCGTCGTCCGCTAGGCGTTCGCACCCCGGCGACTACGGGCGCGGCACGCCGAACGCGCTCTGCGAAGCCGCAGCCACCGCCAGCCGCAGCCACGAGTGATCGCTGCGCTGGCCCTGGCGGCGATGCCATAGCGAGTCCACGTGCACCGGCGAGACCTCGAACGGCAGGTCGCGCAGCACGAACTGGTCGGCCAGCCCGGTGACCCCCACGAAGTGGCGCGGCATCACCGTCAGCAAGTCCGAGCCTTCCACCACGCGCCCGGCCGTAAAGAACTGGTTCACCGTGAGCACGATGCGGCGCTTGCGCCCCAGCGAAGCCAGGGCTTCATCGACGAAGCCGAACGGCCGCCCCGAGAAGCTCACCAGCAAGTGATGCGCTTCGCAATAACGCTTGACGGTAAACGGCCCGCGCGCCATGGGGTGACCCTTGCGCATCACGCACACATACTGCCCGTTGTAGAGGCGATGGTGGTCGAAAGGGGCCATGTTGCCTGCCTGCGCCTGCGCCGTCAGGTCGGCCAGCACGGCGGGAAAGAACCCGACGGCCAGGTCCATCTGCCCTTCATCCAGCAGCTGCCGCGGGTCACGCGTGGTGAGCGGCAGGACCCGCATCGACACCCCCGGCGCATCGCGCTCGATGATCTGCACCAGGCCCGGCATGAGCTCGGCCGCGGTCGCGTCGGCCATGCCCAGCACGAAGGTGTTGATGGCCTCGGAGGCGACGAAATCGGCCGGCGTGAGCGAGGCTTCCATCTGCCGCAGGGCATCCGCGATGGCGGGCCACAGGGCCAGTGCCCGCGGGGTGGGTTCGACCCCGTAGCCGCTGCGCACCACCAGCTTGTCGCCCACCGATTCGCGCAGCCGGCTCAGGGCGTTGCTCACCGCCGGTTGCGTCATCGCCAGGTTGCGGGCCGCGCGCGTCAGGTTGCGCTCGGCCATCACCTGGTCGAACACCCGCAGCAGGTTCAGGTCCAGTGTCCGGAAGTTGGGGGCTTTCATCACTATCCTGAATGATAGTCATCATGAATCTAAAGTGGCAATATATCAGTACTAACCCTAATATGTGGTCACGCCGCTGGCAATGTCGCCAAAAGCGCTTTTGAAGGGAAGAAACCATGACCAGCTTTGCCCATGTGGACCATCCCACCGAACACCCCGGCGTGATGCGCGCCGAACGCCTGGCCGAGGCGGTCGCCAAGGCCGCCCGCAATTTCGACGGCGCCCGCGCCGGCGCGAGCATGTTGCTCGCCGCAATCGTCGCCGCCCTGATGGTGGTGGCCAACCAGGTCATCGACACCTGGACCGAAGGCCACCTGCTTGCGGCCTGGATCGTGATGTGGGCAGTGGCCTTCGCGGCCCTCGCGCTGCTGGCGTCGCCCGCCCGCCGCGCCGTGGCATCCCTGCGCGCCGGTACCCGCCAATGGGCCGCTGCCCGCAAGCAGGCGGCGCAGGACGAGAAGCTCTGGGCGATCGCCCTGACCGATGCCCGCGTGATGGCGGACATCAGCCGCGCGATGAGCGCCGGTGCAAGCCGCGACATCCGGGCCTACTACTGAGCGGGGACGGCATGAGCACCCTCGCCCACAACGGCTGGCTGGTGCAACTGCTGCGGGTGCTGCCTGCACCCGCGCATGCCGCACTGGATGCCTGGTCGTCGCGACTGGCCCGGCAACGGCTCGAGCAACGCCGCTCGAGCGCCCAGCCCAAGGCACCGGACGCGCCGATTGACTACAAGCTGAAGCACTGGCGCGACTGAACCGCCCTTCGCAACACCCGAATCTTGACTATCTCTTTGAAAGGAAAACCATCATGACCACGCTCAGCGCCAACTCCGGCTTCGCCCGCATCGAGCAAATCCTCGCCGACCTGGCCGCCGCGTTCACGCAATCCGCCGGCAGCGCCTACGTTGCCCTGGCCGTCGTGCCCACGCACCTCAGCCTGCGCGCCAAGCGCCTGATGCGCGCCGACTACTAAGTCGCTTCCACCCAGAAAAAAAGCCACCGGTTCCGGTGGCTTTTTTATTGGGGGCACAGCGTTCAGGCCGCGAGGCGCTGCTCGATCTTCGCCTTGGTCTCGGTCAATTCGCGCGGCAGGTGGTATTCGAGCTGCTGGAACAGCTCGCTGTGCAGCTTCAGCTCCTGCTGCCATGCCGCCTTGTCGATGCCGATGACGCTCTGGAACTGGTCGGCCGAGAAGTCCAGGCCGGTCCAGTTCATTTCCGCGTAGGTGGGGCTGACGCCGAACAGGTGGTCGGTGCCGGTGGCCTTGCCTTCGATGCGGTCGATCATCCACTTGAGCACGCGCATGTTCTCGCCGTAGCCCGGCCAGATGAACTTGCCGTCCTCGCCCTTGCGGAACCAGTTGGTGGTGAAGATGCGCGGCAAGGTGGCCCCGGTCGCGGCCAGCTTCTTGCCCATGCCCAGCCAGTGCTGGAAATAGTCCGACATGTTGTAGCCGCAGAACGCGATCATCGCGAACGGGTCGCGGCGCACCACACCGACCTGGCCGGTGATGGCAGCAGTAGTCTCGGAGCCCATGGTCGCGGCCATGTACACGCCCTCGACCCAGTTGCGGCCCTCGGTGACCAGCGGCACGGTGGTGGAACGGCGGCCGCCGAAAATGAACGCGTCGATCGTCACGCCGGCCGGATCGTCCCAGGCCGGGTCCAGCGCCGGGTTGTTGGCGGCGGCCACGGTGAATCGGGCGTTCGGGTGCGCGGCCTTGGCGCCGGTCTGCTTGGCGATCTCGGGCGTCCAGTCGTTGCCCTGCCAGTCGATCAGGTGGGCGGGTGCCGGGCCCATGGACTCCCACCACACGTCGCCGTCATCGGTGAGCGCCACGTTGGTGAAGATCACGTTCTTGTCCAGGCTGGCCATGCAGTTCGGGTTGGTCTGCGTGTTGGTGCCGGGGGCAACGCCGAAATAGCCCGCCTCGGGATTGATCGCGCGCAGCTTGCCGTCGGCACCCGGCTTGATCCAGGCGATGTCGTCGCCAATGGTGGTGACCTTCCAGCCTTCGAAGCCCTTGGGCGGGATCAGCATGGCGAAGTTGGTCTTGCCGCAGGCGCTCGGGAATGCCGCCGCCACGTGGTACTTCTTGCCTTCGGGATTGGTGACGCCCAGGATCAGCATGTGCTCGGCCAGCCAGCCTTCGTCACGGCCCATGTTGGAGGCGATGCGCAGCGCGAAGCACTTCTTGCCCAGCAGCGCGTTGCCGCCGTAGCCGGACCCATAGGACCAGATCTCGCGGGTCTCGGGATAGTGGACGATGTACTTGGTCTTGTTGCAGGGCCACTTCACGTCGGCCTGGCCCGCTTGCAGCGGGGCGCCCACCGTGTGGACGCATGGCACGAACTCGCCGTTGACGCCCAGCACGTCGTACACGGCACGGCCCATGCGCGTCATGATCTTCATGTTCACGGCGACGTACGGGCTGTCGGACAGCTCGATGCCGATGTGCGCGATCGGCGAGCCCAGCGGGCCCATCGAGAACGGCACCACGTACATCGTGCGGCCGCGCATGCAGCCGTCGAACAGCGGCGCCAGCGTGGCGCGCATCTCGGCCGGGGCCATCCAGTTGTTGGTCGGGCCGGCGTCTTCCTTCTTCTCGCTGCAGATGAAGGTGCGGTCCTCGACGCGCGCGACGTCGGTCGGGTCCGAACAGGCCAGGAAAGAGTTGGGGCGCTTGACGGGATCAAGCTTCTTGAAGGTGCCGCCGTCCACGAGCTTCTGGCACAGCCGGTCGTATTCCTCTTCGCTGCCGTCGCACCAATAGATGCTGTCGGGCTTGCACAGGGCGGCCATGTCGGCGACCCAGGCAATCAGCCTCGCGTTCTTGACATAAGGTGGGGTGCTCAAGTTCAGCCCCTGCATCACCGGTGAGTTCATCAAAGCTCCTGAAGTTAAAACCTGGTTTCAAAAAGGAGCTGGGCCGAAACGAGCGAGCGCCTTTTTGAAACCGGGCTCTGCCGAGTCGACGGGCGGCGCTGCGGGGTGGGCAGCAGGTCGGCGTGAAGGGTGTTTCACATCCGCGGGTCGGCCGGAAAACACCAATTTTAGGGAGCGCGGAGGGGTCCCGGCTGCCAGCCGGGCCGAAAACAATGCAAAACTTGCATGAGGTTATGCAAGCTTGCGTGTGCCCATCCGTAGTGCCATTTCAGGCGGGCGCGACAGCGCTTCCAGCGCAGCTGGAAGCATCAGGAAAAACGGGGATCGGGTGAGGGAAGCTGGCGCGCTTCAGGCCATGTAGATGGCGATGAAGGCGAGCAGGAAGATCAGCACGCCGCCTGCGACCGGCAGGACGATCGGGATGGCGGGCACGATGGCCTCGACGCCGTCTTGCGGCTCGTTCTGGGTGCCGTGGCTGTGTCGTGCTTCGTTGCTGGACATGGACGTTTCCTGTGGATTCTTGAACTGGCGAACCCGGATTTTAACAATTCAGGCCCAGAGGCCTCAAAGCAGGGCGTAAGTGACGCTGGCGCGGCAGACGCTTTTGCCGTCCGTCGCGCCGCGGATGTCGATTTCGCCGAAAGCCAGCGATTTGCCGGCGCGCACGATCGTGGCCTGCACCAGCGCGTCCTGGCCGGACAAGGGCTTGAGGAAGCTGCTGTTCATGTGCACGGTCGTACAGGGCTTGAATTCGCCAAAGTGATTGATGAGCGCCAGCACCATCGCGCTGTCGGCCGCCGCCATCATGGCCTGGCCGCAGAGCATGCCGCCAACCCTCGAAAGTTCGGGGTTCTGCGGCAGCCGCAATGTAACGCTCGCGGTGTCGAAGCCCTCGGTTTTCAGCCCGAGTGCCTGCACCCAGGGCGCGAAGTATTCCGGCAGCGCCGCGTCGAGTGTCTGCTTGTCCATCTTATTGCTCCTGCGCGGCAAAGCCGCCGGCGTGCAAGGCGTCCAGCACGCCCTGGATATGGTCGCGGCCCCGGGTCTG
>DATHWV010000057.1:0-3060 GCA_035460205.1 Ramlibacter sp. | reverse complement strand
GCCGAGCGTCTGCGTGACGATCTGCCGCTCCATGTCGCGCATCATGTGGCCGATGCCGAAGTAGCTGTCGGCCGGTTCCGCGCCCAGGTCGTGCGCCACGCCGCCCGCGTAGTTGAACGAGCTGCACTGCTTGCCTTCGCGCGCGCTGCCCGAGACGCCCAGGCCGTACCAGCCGATGCTGCCGCCCAGGTCGCTGCCCCCGGAGGTCAGGGTCTGCCATTGCAGCAAGGTGTGCTTGGCGTCGGCCTCTTCCAGGTTCATGCGTGGTGTCGTGCGCGAGCGGAACGCCAGCAACTCGCCCACCTTAGCGGCCAGCACCTCCGCATCGGCCTGCTGCGGGCCCTTGACCACATGGGTGTGCTGGCCTGACGAAACCGCGTTGGCCTCGTCGCGCGGCGCCGCCGCCGCGTCTGCAAAAAGCCCGGCGATGCGCTCTTGCACCGCATCGGGTGAGAGATCGGCAAGTTCGGTGCTGGCGACCCGGCCGTCGGTGATGCCCAAAAGGGAGAGCTTGCGCGCGTCGGTGCTCCGCAAGAGCGTGGCTTCGTTCATGACGATATTCAGCTCGTCCAGTTGCGTGTGGCTGGCGCTGACCTGGGCGTGCTGGAAGCCGGCCGCGCGCATCCAGCCCAGTGCCTGTTCGGCGGTGTCGCGCAGGGATGTGGTGGTGGGCTGCATCACTCGCCTCCCAGTTGGGCGCGTACGCGAATGGCCGGTCCGCCCATGGACACGACCATCGGTTGCTTCTTGCCGCAGTAGCCGCCGCAATTCCAGTAGATGTCGTCGGAGACGGCGTCGGCAGACTGCAGCACCTTGATCGCGGAGCCGGAAAGCGTGGTGTCGCGCACCGCGCTGCCGAGCTTGCCGTTGCGGATTTCGTACGCCAGCGGGATGCCGAACATGAACTCGGTGGTGGTGTCGGCCTGGCCGTTGGCAGTCTTCATCAGCAGGTAGCCGTCTTCCACACCGGCGATCATCTCGGCCATCTTGCTTTGGCCCGGCAGGATCACCGTGTTGCGCATGCGCACGAGCGGCTCGTCGCTGGGCGCGTACGCACGCGCGCTGCCGGTCGCCTCGCGTCCCGTGCGGTCGGCGGTCTCGCGGCTGTTCATGAACTCGACCAGGATGCCGTCCTTGATCAGCACCGCGTCGCGCGCCGGCGTGCCTTCGTCATCGGCATACACGGGAATCATCGCTTCCTCGCCGCGGAAGGTGTGGGCCACGTCCACCATGGTGATCAAGTCGCTGGCGACGCGCTGGCCGACCAGGTCGCCGGTGACGGCGCCGCCCAGCACGATGTCGGCCTCGCAAGGGTGGCCCATTGCTTCGTGGGCGAGGATGCCGGCCAGCTGCGGTGCCAGCACGATGGTGTGCATGCCACCGCGTGGGGGCACCGCATGGCGTTTGGCCTGCAGGTGCCCATGCAACTCGTCCAGCCAGCCAGCGAGCGCCTCGGGTGACAGGTCCATATCGGCCAGGCTGCCCTTGCACGAGAGGGGCTCGTAGATCTCCACCGGGGCGCCGTCGTCGCCTGTCGCCGTGAGCGTCATGCCGCACACGGCGCGCTGGATGCTGTTGAGCACCTCGCCGCCATTGCTGGTGGTGACCCATTTGCTGTGGTGCTCGTCGTGCAGCAGGATGCGCGTGGACACGAGGCCCGGGTAGCGTTGCTTGCACCAGGCCTGCAGGCGGGCCATCGCTTCGACGCAGTCCTTCTGGCTCATCGCGGGCTTGCCGCGAAACACGTGCTCGCCGCGGTAGCTGCCGCCGGGCAACGCCCTGGCGTCCCTCGCGCCGAAGCGCGCCATCGCCGCCGCGTTCTGGCGCGCCTTCGCGGCGGTTCGCTCGATGCTGGCGGGCTGCATGTCGTTGGTGGATGCGAAGCCCCAGTAGCCGTCGCGGTAGACCCTGGTGCTGGCGCCGGCCTCGGTCGTCTGCGAGTTGAGGGTCAGGTTGCCGTCCACCATCAGGATGCGGCGCTTGCGCAATTCGTGGCGGCGGGATTCGGTGTAGTCCATCGCTTGGCTCCTCTGGGCGGGAACGACATTAGAGCAGGGAGTCGGCGGGAACGGTGCGCGTTTCGATCGCCCAGTCCAGCACCTTGTCGATCAGCATCAGGTCGCGGTACACGCCCAGCCCCAGCAGCGGCGGGCCGGAGCAGTTGTGCCGCGCTTCATGCTCGCCCAGCATCCAGTGCAGCACGAACATGCGTGCCTCGCGGTAGGGCCAACGCTCTTCCATCCCCTCGCTCAGTTGCTGGTCCGCGACGAGCTCGGTGGTATCGGTAGAAGGCGCGTCCCAGCTCGGCGCGTTCTGCCCGAAGCGGGTCCGGAAAGCCTGGCGTGCGGTCTCCCACTCGTTGCGGCGGCCCAGCTTGAGGTACAGCTCGCGCAGTTCCAGGAACACCCAGGGGCTGGTGTAGCGGAAGGCCACCAGGTGTTCCTGCAGCAACAGCACTGCTGCCACGGTGTCACCGCGCCCCAGCCGGCGCGTGAGCTTGCGATCCAGCTCATGCAGGTCGATCAGCGTGGCTTCGCGCCGCGAGCTGGACTCGCCGATGGCGGTGACATAGATGGCCCGCGCGGACTCACCCGGGCTGGGGCTGTCGGGCAGGATCTCGTCCAGCCCGGCGGAGGTCATGATGGACGAGCCGGGCGGTTGCACGTTGGCCCAGAGGACGGAGTCCTTTTCCATTTCCAGCAAGCGCCGCCTGCGGCGCTCGATCAGCCAGCCGCAGCTGGCCACCACGGCCATGCCTGCCCACAGCCAGGTCGCGGCCGAACCGCCACCCTCCTGGCCCTGTGCCGGCTCAGTCACGACGCCCGCCCCGATCGAAAAGGTCGCCCACCACGGTCACTCCCTGGAAAGACGCGCAATGGTACAAGCAGCCTGCCCACGGCGCTACTTTCGTTGTAAGGTGGCGACCGATAAAAACCAAGGACGTTGAGGCATGTCAGCTGATTTCGACTATGTGATCGTGGGAGGTGGCTCGGCCGGCTGCGTGCTGGCGGCGCGGCTCTCGGAGGACCCGGGCGTGCGCGTCGCGCTGCTCGAAGCAGG
>DATHWV010000056.1:0-3188 GCA_035460205.1 Ramlibacter sp. | reverse complement strand
CACCCGCAGCAGGTAGTCGTACTCGCCGGACACCAGCCAGGCCTCGATCACCTCGGGGATGGCAGCCAGGGTCTCACCGAATTTCTCCAGCGTGTTGTCCGAATGGCTGTCCAGCGTGACCTGGACCAGCACCGTGTCGTTCAGCCCCAGCTTCTGTGCGTTCAGCCGGACCGTGTAGCCCTCGATCACGCCGGCCTGCTCCATCTTCCGGATGCGCTCCCAGCACGGGGACGTTGAAAGGCCCACCGCTTGGCCAACCTCCTGCAGGCTGGCCCGGGCGTTGGCCTGTAAAACGGCAAGAATTTTTCTGTCCAGGGCGTCCATTCGATGGATTATCGGCCCGGAATCTGAAAATCAGCAAACTTTCCCTTAACACCCGGAATCAGCCAAAAACTCAGCAAGAATTTCCGCCGTTCGCAGGACAAACTGGAGGCCTCCGCGGTGTTCTACCGGTCACTGGCGGAAGACAAGGGCCCAGCGGGTTACCGCCCGCTGGGCAGCTTGGATAGGCAGGGCAAAAGCCGCTGCCGCTCAGGCAGCTTCTTTGTAGAAGAACTCGCGCTGCAGCGAGCGCGCAGGCAGCGGTTCAATCGCCTGGCGGATCGCGCCGATGTGCTCCGGCGTGGTGCCGCAGCAGCCTCCCACGATGTTCACCAGGCCTTCGGCCGCGAAGTCGTGCAACAGGCGCGAGGTGACCTCGGGCGTCTCATCGAATCCCGTCTCGCTCATGGGGTTGGGCAGGCCCGCATTCGGGTAGCAACTGATGAACGTGTCCGGCGCGGCGCGATTGAGCTCCTGGATGTAGGGACGCATCAGCGCGGCGCCCAGCGCGCAGTTCAAGCCGATGGCCAGCGGCCGGGCATGGCGCACGCTGTACCAGAAGGCCGTCACGGTCTGGCCGGACAGGATGCGGCCCGACGCGTCGGTCACCGTGCCGCTGATGATCAGGGGCAGGCGCTCGCCCGACTTCTCGAAATACTCTTCGATCGCGAACAGCGCCGCCTTGGCATTGAGCGTGTCGAAAATCGTCTCGACCAGCAGCAGGTCGGAGCCGCCTTGCACCAGCGCCTCGGTCTGCTCGTAATACGCCGCGCGCAATTGCTCGAAGTCCACGTTGCGGGCCGCCGGGTCGTTGACGTCCGGGCTGATGCTGGCGGTCTTGGGCGTCGGGCCGAGGGCGCCTGCGACGAAGCGGGGCCTGTCCGGCGTGGAGAATTTGTCGGCCGCCTCGCGTGCAATGCGGGCCGAAGCGAGATTCATCTCGGCGGCCAGGCTGCCGAGCTCATAGTCGTCCTGCGCGATGCTGGTCGCACCGAAGGTGTTGGTCTCGATGATGTCCGCACCGCAGGCCAGGTAGCCCTCATGGATGTCGCGGATCACGTCGGGCCGCGTCAGGCTGAGCAGCTCACCGTTGTTCTTCAGGTCCTTGGGGTGGTCCTTGAACCTTTCGCCGCGATAGTCCGCCTCGGTCAGCTTGAAGCGCTGGATCATCGTGCCCATGGCGCCATCGAGGATCGCGATGCGTTGCTCGAGGATGCCGGGCAGGGCCTGGCCACGGGTGTAGGTGATCGGCTTCATGGTCGGCCAATTGTAGGAACAAAGCGTTGAACCCACAGCATCCCGGACAATAGGCGCATCTTGCTGTCTCCCACCTCCCCTCCCGGTTCCATCCTCCACGAAATCTTCGGCTACGAGCAGTTCCGCGGGCCCCAGGCGGCCATCGTGGACCATGTCGTTGCGGGCGGCGACGCCCTCGTGCTCATGCCCACCGGCGGCGGCAAGTCGCTGTGCTACCAGATCCCCGCCATCGCGCGGCAGCGCGCGGGCCATGGCGTCACCATCGTCGTCTCACCGCTCATCGCCCTGATGCACGACCAGGTCGGCGCGCTGCATGAGGCCGGCGTGGAAGCCGAGTTCCTCAACTCGACGCTCTCCGGCGAGCAGGCCAACGCGGTGGAAAAGCGGATGCTGCGCGGCGAAATCACGCTGCTCTATGCCGCGCCCGAACGCGTCACCACGCCGCGCTTCCTGGCACAACTCGATTCGATGCACGAGCGCGGCAAGCTCAGCCTGTTCGCCATCGACGAGGCGCATTGCGTGAGCCAGTGGGGTCACGACTTCCGGCCGGAATACCGCGCGCTCACCGTGCTGCACGAGCGCTACGCCTCGGTGCCACGAATTGCGCTGACGGCCACGGCCGACGCGATCACGCGCGAAGACATCCTGGAGCGGCTGCAGCTCGGCGAAGCGCGCCAGTTCATCAGCAGCTTCGACCGGCCCAACATCCGCTACACCATCGTCGAGAAGAAGGACGCGACGACGCAGCTGCTGCGGTTCATCGAGCGCGAGCATGAAGGCGACGCGGGCATCGTGTACTGCCAGTCGCGCAAGCGCGTCGAAGAGATCGCCCAGACGCTGGTCGGGCAAGGCATCCGCGCGCTGCCTTATCACGCGGGCCTGGAATCCGAGACGCGGCAAACCAACCAGGACAAGTTCCTGCGCGAAGACGGCGTGGTGATGGTGGCGACCATCGCCTTCGGCATGGGCATCGACAAGCCCGACGTGCGTTTCGTCGCGCACCTGGACATGCCCAAGAACATCGAAGGCTATTACCAGGAGACCGGCCGCGGCGGTCGCGACGGCCTGCCCGCCGATGCGTGGATGTCCTATGGCCTGCAGGACGTGGTGAACCAGCGGCGCATGATCGACGAAAGCCCCGCGGGAGAGGACTTCAAGCAGGTGATGCGCGGCAAACTGGATGCGCTGCTCGCACTGGCCGAGGCGACGGATTGCCGGCGGGTGCGGCTGCTGGGTTACTTCGGCGAAGCCAGCCAGCCTTGCGGCAATTGCGACAACTGCCTGCAACCGCCGCAGGTGTGGGACGGCACCGATGCCGCGCGCAAACTGCTCTCGACCATCTACCGGGTGCAGCAGCAAAGCGGCGTCAGTTTCGGCGCCGGCCATGTCATGGACATCCTGCGCGGCAAGAAAACCGAGAAGGTCACGCAGTTCGGGCATGAGAGCCTCACCACTTTCGGGATCGGCGCCGAATTCAGCGAAGCGCAATTGCGCGGCGTGCTGCGCCAGTTGATCGCCACCGGCGCACTGGCGGTGGACGGGCAGGCCTTCAACACGCTGCAACTCACCGAGGGCTCGCGCGGCGTGCTCAAGGGAGACACGCCAGTGCA
>DATHWV010000055.1:0-13056 GCA_035460205.1 Ramlibacter sp. | reverse complement strand
ACGTCGACGTCACCGGCTACGACCACGACCGCGTTCTCCGGCACGTACCAGCGCTTGTAGAAGTCGCGCGCGTCCTGCGCCGTCATCGCCTCCAGGTCGCTCATCCAGCCGACGATGGGACGGCGATAAGGCGCTGCCTGGTACACCACGCTGTTGAGGGCTTCCCACATCAGCGAGCGCGGCTGGTCCTCGGTGCGCATGCGCCGCTCTTCCTTGACCACTTCGAGTTCGGGCAGGAACTCGCTGTCGGGCCACTGGTTGTTGGCGAAGCGGTCGGCTTCCAGCTTCATCACGTCTTCCAGGCGGCCGGCCGGGATCTGCTGGTAGTAGCCGGTGGCGTCACGCATCGTGAAGGCGTTCTCGCGTCCGCCGAGCGCAGCGACCTGGCGCGAAAATTCGCCCGGCTTGAGCTTGGCCGTGCCCTTGAACAGCATGTGTTCCAGCATGTGGGCAAGGCCACTGGCCCCGTCGACCTCATCCATGGAGCCCACGCGCACCCACAACATGTGCACGGCGGTGGGTGCGCGCCGGTCGGGCTTCACGACCACTGTGAGGCCATTGGCGAGCTTGAATTGTTCGATGGCCGGCCTCGCTTGCGCGAGTGCTGGTGGCGCAAACCAGAGCGGCAAAAGGAGGGAAAGGCCCGCAATGCTGCGGTGCAGGACGTGTTTCATAGAATCCTGTGATTCTAAGAACCCTTCCAATGTTCAGTTTCTTCAAGAAAAAACCGGCGGCGACGCCTGCGCCCGCCCCGGCGCAGGCCATGGCCCCAGGGGCAGCCCACCAGGGCGGCGGCCTGATCGGCAGTGCGCTGGTGCAGCCGATGGAGGTGCCCGTGGCCGCGCCGGTCGCGCCCGAGCGCCAGCGCTGGCTCGACAAGCTCAGCGCCGGCTTGCGCAAGACCGGCGTGGGCCTTTCGCAGGTGTTCACCGGCGCGCAGATCGACGACCACCTCTACGAAGAGCTCGAGAGCGCCTTGCTGATGGCGGACACTGGCGTGAAAGCCACGCAACATTTGCTGGACGATGTGAAGCGCCGCGTGCAGGCCAGCGGCGCCACCCGGCCGGTGCAGGTGAAGAACATCCTGGCCGATTCGCTCACCCAACTGCTGCGGCCGCTCGAGAAGTCGCTGGTGATCGGCGAACAGCGGCCGACGGTGATCATGGTGGCTGGCGTGAACGGCGCAGGCAAGACCACTTCCATCGGCAAACTCACCAAGCACCTGGCCGATGAAGGCGCGAGCGTTTTGCTGGCCGCCGCCGACACCTTTCGCGCGGCTGCGCGCGAACAGCTTTCCGTCTGGGCCGACCGCAACACGGTGGAAATCGTCAGCCAGGAAGGTGGCGACCCCGCAGCGGTGAGCTTCGACGCCGTGACCGCCGGCAAGGCGCGCGGCAAGGACGTGGTGCTCGTCGACACGGCCGGCCGCCTGCCGACGCAGCTCCACCTGATGGAGGAACTGAAGAAGATCAAGCGCGTGGTGCAGAAGGCCGACGCGACTTCGCCGCACGAAGTCCTGCTGGTGATTGACGGCAACACCGGGCAGAACGCGCTGGCGCAAGTGCGGTCGTTTGACGATGCGCTACAACTCACGGGCCTCATCGTGACCAAGCTGGACGGAACGGCCAAGGGCGGCGTGCTGGCCGCCATCGCGCAGGAACGTCCCATCCCCGTCTACTTCATCGGCGTGGGTGAGAAACTGGAAGACCTGGAAACCTTCAGCGCGCGTGAGTTCGCGCTGGCGCTGCTCTCTTGACCCCATGACCGCAACTTCGAACCCTGTTGTCCCCGCCGGCGAGCCGCGCCTGACTTCGCTCTCGCACGGGGGTGGCTGCGGCTGCAAGATCGCGCCGGGCGTGTTGTCGGAAATCCTCAAGGGCACTGCGCGCATGCCACTGCCGCCGGAGCTGATGGTGGGCATCGAGACGGCCGACGATGCAGCCGTGTACCGGCTCAACGATGAACAGGCGTTGATCGCCACCACCGACTTCTTCATGCCGATCGTCGACGACCCGTTCGACTTCGGCCGCATCGCCGCCACCAACGCGATCTCCGATGTGTACGCCATGGGCGGCAAACCCATCATGGCGCTGGCGCTCGTGGGCATGCCCATCGGCGTGCTGAGCACCGGCACCATTGCCCGCATCCTCGAAGGAGGCGAATCGGTTTGCCGCGAAGCGGGCATCCCGATCGCGGGCGGGCACACCATCGACTCGGTCGAGCCGATCTACGGGCTGGTGGCGCTGGGCCTGGTGCATCCCTCGCGCGTCAAGCGCAATGCGGACGCGAAGGACGGCGACGTGCTGGTGCTGGGCAAACCACTGGGCGTCGGCGTGCTCTCCGCCGCCTTGAAGAAGAACGAGCTGACCGCTGCCGGCTACGCCGACATGATTGCCACGACCACCCAACTCAACACGCCCGGCCCCGAGCTGGCCGCGCTGGAGGGCGTGCATGCACTGACCGACGTCACCGGCTTCGGCCTGGCGGGCCACGCGCTCGAACTGGCGCGGGGTGCGCGGCTGGCGGTGCGCGTCGACTGGTCGCGCGTGCCGCTGCTGGCGGGCGTGCGCGAACTGGCCGCGAAGGGCACAGTGACGGGGGCCTCCGGGCGCAACTGGGCCGGCTACGGAGTCGACGTCGCCCTGCCCGCGGGTTTTGGCGATGCGGACCGGGCCCTCCTCTGCGACCCGCAAACCAGCGGCGGCTTGCTGGTGTCATGCTCGCCGCAGGCCGTCCAGGAAGTGCTCGCCATCTTCCAGCGCCATGGCTTCAGTGGCGCAGCTGTCATTGGCGAGGTAGGCGGCGCGGGAACACCGGGGCGCCTGTCCGTCGCCTGAATGTCCGTTTTTTTACAGTGCTGGCGAAGCGGCACCCACAGAATCGCCACATTGCCGCTATTGAAGGAGACAGCCATGGACACCACGACCGAAGCCACCGGCGGTGCCTTGCCGGAACGCCGCGTTGACCAGTTGCTCGCCCACTATGGCGAGAGCCACCAGAACCCGCGCAACGAACTCATCCATTTCGTCGCCATCCCGCTCATCATGCTGAGCCTGCTGGGGCTCATGTCGGCGATCCATCCCTGGTTGCCGTATGCGTTCGTGCTGGCCAGCCTGGTCTACTACGCCCGGCTGTCGATGATGTTCCTGTTGTGGATGGCGGTGATTTCGGCCATCGGGCTCGCGCTGGTGGAGGCGATGGGGTCGTGGGTGCTGCCGCTCTCCGCCACGATCTTTGTCGGCGCATGGATCGCGCAGTTCGTGGGCCACAGGATCGAGGGGAAAAAGCCCTCGTTCTTCGAGGACCTGCAATACCTGTGGGTCGGCCCGCTGTTCGTCCTCAGCAAGCTGATGGGACGCCTCGGCGTCCGCTGGTAAGCCTCACGCGGCCGCAGCGCCGCCCGGCTGGTGCACCAGCTCGGTCGGCAAGCCCACCAACGCCGTGGGCGAGCCTTCGGTGCCACTGGTGGCCTGGAACCACAGGCCCGAGAAATGCGTGGTTTCGAGGATGACCGATGCGTTCACCACCTTGCGCACGCGGGCGTCGATGACCGGCATGTTCTGCAGCAGGACAGGGGTGAGCACCGGGTCCCACTTGAGGATGCGGATGTAGCCCGCGTAGGCCGTGAGTCCGCTGGGGCTGATGCCCGAGCGCCGGACGCCCACCTCGATGCTTTCCGCCGGCACCAGCATCCGGCGCAGGCAGTCCGAAATAACCCTCAAGTAGTAATTTTCGATGTCGCCATGCGTGAGCTCGGAGGAAACGGCGGAATGCATTGGGGGCGCGCTCGCAGGTTTTCCCCCCTTGGAAAATACCCGGTCGATGATCGCCTTCATGGAATCCCTCCTCGCCCTGCCCCAGGGTTACAAATTAGTGTTACTACATGTGCTCGGCATCCTAGCGGAATCCCCGGTAGGCACGGACGCAACCAACACCCTTTGATACCCGGGAATACCCTTAATTCTGTATGCTGGGTCGTGAACTTTTGGCGTTTAGCACTCCTCCAAGGAGAGTGCTAATATGAGGCACCACATGAAAGGAACCACTGGCATGTCCACATCTATTGGAGCCCCTGCAACGGCACTGGCAATGGCCAATCCGTGGGCGGTTGTTCCATCCCTGGGCAACCTGGATGCTTACATTTCAGCCGTCAACCGGCTGCCGATGCTCACCCCGCAGGAGGAGCAGGAATTCGCTCGCAAGTTCAGGGAGCATGACGACCTGGAAGCGGCCGGGAAGCTGGTGCTGTCGCACCTGCGCCTGGTGGTGTCTGTCTCGCGCAAGTACCTGGGTTACGGGCTGCCCCACGGCGACCTGATCCAGGAAGGCAACATCGGCCTGATGAAGGCAGTCAAGCGCTTCGACCCCGACCAGGGCGTGCGCCTGGTCAGCTACGCGCTGCACTGGATCAAGGCCGAGATCCACGAGTACATCCTCAAGAACTGGCGCATGGTGAAGGTCGCCACGACCAAGGCGCAGCGCAAGCTGTTCTTCAACCTGCGTTCGATGAAGCAGGGCTTCAAGGACGACGCCGACGCGCAGACGCACCGCGACAGCCTGACCGACGCGCAGATCGAAGTGATGGCTAACCAGCTGAACGTCAAGCGCGAGGAAGTCATCGAGATGGAAGCGCGCATGGCCGGCGGTGACGTGATGCTCGACCCTTCGCCCAGCGACGACGGCGAAGAGGCCTTCGGTCCGATCGCCTACCTGGCCGACGCGACGCAGGAGCCGACTTCGGTGATGGAGTCGCGCCAGCGGGACACGCTGGCCACCGACGGCATCGCCACGGCGCTGGAGCAGCTGGATCCGCGCAGCCGCCGCATCGTCGAAGAGCGTTGGCTCAAGGTCAATGACGACGGCTCGGGCGGCCTGACGCTGCACGACCTGGCGGCGGAGTACGGCGTCAGCGCCGAACGCATCCGGCAGATCGAATCGGCCGCGATGAAAAAGATGCGCAAGGCCCTGGCGGCTTACGCTTAAGTTTTCCCGCCCTGCAAAAGGCCCGGCACTGCCGGGCCTTTTGCGTTGGTTTTAACAAACGCCTCCCCAGATTGAAGGATGCCCGTGCAGCCGCCGCGGCGACGTTGCTGCAACAATGCAGTGGTGAGGAGACTTATCTACGCAAGCACGGCGTTCCTGCTGTCCTGGCTGCTGGCCGCAGGCAGCGCGCTTTCGCAGGACGTGCCGCTGGTCGCCGTGCACGCCGCGCCCGCACCCGCGGCCATCGCGCTGGCCCCCGGCTACACCTACCCGCTGGATCTGCGCAGCCGCTACTGGCTGGACGGCACTGGCGCGCGAACCATCGACCAGGTCGAGGCCGCCTCGGACAACCTGCCCTGGGCAGTCCGCCAGCCAGGCGCTTCCTACGACGTCGAAGGCTCGGCACTCTGGTTCCAGTTCGACGCGGTCAGCGACGGCACGCACCGCTGGTTCCTGCAGGTCGGGTCTTCGGGAATCGATCGGGTGCAGATGTTCTACCGCGGCGCGAACGGCCGCTGGGTCGAGCAGGAGGCTGGTGACACCAAGGCCGTGTCCCACTGGCCCTTGCCCGGCCGGTTCCCGACCTTTGAGCTATCAACCGAGACCGGCAAGCCGGTGCGGTACTGGGTGCGCATCGAACACGCGCGCGTCGACTTCGCCAGTGCCATCGTCATCCACGCGCAGGGCAACCTGCTGGCCGAGCGCGAGCGCGAGCAGTTCCTGCTGGGAGCGTATTTCGGCCTCGCCGCGCTGATCGCATTTGTGGCCCTGGCCAATGCGATCGGCTACCGCGACCGGAACTTCGCGATCTACGCCATCTATGTGATCGCACTGGCCGCCGGGCAACTGGCCTATCTTGGCGTGGGCGCACAGCATGTCTGGGACGAATGGCTCAAGTGGAACGAAATCTCGACGTTCCTCCTGCCCGGCATTTCTGCGGCGGCCGCCCTGTGGTTCTGCCGCACGGTCACCGAGCCCGCCCGTTACTCCCGGGCCCTGGACCTCACGGTGTGGGCGGTCATCGCCGCACTGCTGTCCGCGATGGCCATGGACACCGTGCTGCAGACGCGCGGGTCGTTCAAGCTGGCACTGGCGCTCATGAGCATTGCCCTGGTCGTGGTGGTCATCCTGATCGCGGTGGTCTGGACCAAGGGTGAGGACCCGTACATCCGATGGATCGCGCTGGGCTTCCTGCCGGTGCTGGTGATGGCCGTGTTTCCCGTCGCGCGGGGCCTGAACCTGATCCCCAACAGCATCCTCACGCGGTACGGGCTTTCCATCGGCGCCGCGCTGGAGATGCCGATCCTCTTCTACGCCCTCAGCCTGCGCGGAGCCCGCCGGCGCGAGGCGGATGTGCGTACGTCCGCGCTCGCGCACAACGACCCCCTCACAGGCCTGGCACACAATCGCACGCTGCTGCAGCGCCTGGACAGCGCCATCGTCCGCGCCCGCAACCTCAGGCATCCTTGTGCGCTGCTGGTGGTGAGGATTTCCAATTACAACGCCATCGTTGCGGAATTCGGTCGCGATACCGCCGACCGCGCCATGGTGGTCGCCGCTTCGCTGCTGCGCCGGGCCATCACCGATGTCGACCTGGCGGCTCGCGTAGGCGACCACGACTTCGCCCTGTTGCTCGAAGGCCCGACCACCACCGAGAACGCGACCGGCCGGGCGCAGCAGATCGTGGCGAGCGGGCTGCGCTCATCGGATGCGCTGCCCCAGGGCCTGGTCCTGAAATTCCACATTGCCGTCGCCATGCTGCCGGACCGCGACCTGGACGCCGCCGGCAGCCTCGACTGGGTGGTGGAGGGCGTGAGCAGCATGTCGCCGGAATCGCGCAAGCTGATCCGGCCGCTGAACTTCTAGCGCGCAAGACGCTACGATCATGGCTTTGGCCCGCGTGGGCCCCCAGCCTCCAAGGAATTCACTGCATGCACACCCAACCCCTGCGCCGAACCATCCTCCTGCTCGCGCTGGCCGCCGCCTCATCCGGCGCGTTCGCGCAAAAGGCCGCCAAAACCCAGGCTGCCCCCTGGCCCAGCAAGCCGCTGCGCATCATGGTCGGGTTCCCGGGCGGCTCGACCCCCGACCTGGTGGCGCGGACGATTTCCGAGCCACTGTCGAAGGCGTTGGGCCAGCCGGTGATCGTCGAGAACAGGCCCGGTGCAGGCGGCAACATCGCCGCCGACATCGTGGCCAAGGCCACCGACGAGCACACCATCGGCGTGATGATCAACGGCAACATGACGATCGCGAAGCTGCTCAATCCTGCGACGCCCTTCGATCCGCTCAAGGACCTCGCCCCCATCAGCCTGATCGGCACGGCGCCGCTGCTGCTGACGGCGCCGGCCAATGCGCCGGGTGCGACCGCGCAAGAGTTTTTCCTGGCCGCACGCAATGCCGGCAACAAGTGGAGCTACGGCACCCCCGGCGTCGGCACGGTCGGCCACATCGGCATGGAACTGCTCAAGACAAAGACCAACATCGACCCGGTGCACGTGCCCTACCCTGGCAACCCGCAGGTGATCAACGCGATGATGGGCGGGCAGATCCAGCTGTCCCTGCTGCCGCCCGGGCTGGCCGCTGCGCAGATTCGCGCGGGCAAGCTCAAGGCCATCGGCGTCACTTCGGCGGGGCGCAGCGCGCTCGTGCCGGAGTTCCCCAGCCTGGACGAAGGCGGCGTGACGCGCGGCTTCCAGCTGGAGATCTGGACGGCGGCCGCCGCCCCCATGTCCATGCCCAAGCCGATCGTCGCGAAGCTGTCGGCGCTGATCAGCGAAATCGCGCGCACGCCTGAAGTGCGTCAGAAACTGTTCCAGCAAGGCTGGCAGGTTGCCGGCACTTCGTCGGAAGGCCTGGCCAATCGCATCAAGGCCGACACCGCGCTGCTGGGCGGCGTGATCACTATGCGAAACATCAAGGCCGAGTAGACGGGGCTTCAGGCGAGCGAGCGCAAGGCCCGCCGGACGATGTAGGCGGTCTGCGCCGACGGCGATTCGGCGCTCCAGCGTTCGCAGGTGTCGTGAACCCATTCGGGTTGCGTCTTGCTGGCATCGTTCAGCCAGTTGGCCACCGAGTTCTGCACGTACCGGCTGGGGTCGGCCTTCAAGGGCTCAAGCAGCGGCAGCGCGCGCCAGGGCCGCGACTTCAGTGCTTCAATCTGCGCGCACCACACACCGCGCGGTCGTGTCAGCTCGCTCGCAAAGCGCCGGATGTTTTCATCGGGGTCAAGGACCCAGGGCTGGAGCAACACGACCGCTTCGTCGATCGCGCCGGCCACTTCGTCGCGCACCGCCATCCACGCCATCTCGCGCACACCGAAGTGCGGATCAGCCGCGAACCGCCGCACCGACGCCAGCTTCCGGGGCAGCGGCATGGCCGCGAACATCACCCATTGCGTCGCCCAGGATCGGGCAACGTCGCTGGTGTGCGTAGCAAGCGCGTGCGCGACTTCATCGCGGTCATCGCGCGGCTCGGCCAGGTCGTACAACGCCCGCGCCACGTGCGCGTGCCGCTTGATCGGCTTGAAGGCGCCGAGCATGGCCAACGTGTCGGCAATGCGCACGTGCTCCGGTGGCACACCGATGTCACGCGCCACGCTGCGCGCGAGGCGCGCCAGGTCCAATGCGAGGAATTCGTTCAGGTTGACAGTCGGCACCAGGCCGTCGTTCAACGCGTCCAGCACTTCTGGCGGGATCAGCGCGATGCGTGCTGCCCCTTTGCGGCCCAATAGGTGTTGGACCACTGCGCGAGGCCTCAGGCCGATTTGAGCAACAGCTGCAGGTCGGAGGCCAGCGCCTGCACGCCACTGCCGTAACGCGTGTACAGGCGCAAGCGGCCCGTCGTGTCGTACACGTAGCTGGCCGCCGTATGGTCCATGGTGTAGCTGGTGGGCGTCTTGCCTTCGACCTTCTTGTAGTACACCTTGAAGTCCTTGGCCACGGCGGCCAGTTGCTCCGGCGTGCCCCGCAAGGCCAGGAAGGTCGGATCGAAATTGGCCATGTAGCCCTTGAGCACTTCGGGCGTGTCGCGCTCCGGATCCACCGTGATGAAGAGGCCTTGCACCTTGTCGCCGTCCGCACCCATCAGCTTCTTTGCCTGGGCGAGTTCCGCCATCGAGGTGGGGCACACGTCCGGGCATTGCGTGAAGCCGAAGAAGAGCACGACCAGCTTGCCGCTGAAGTCCTTCAGGCTGCGCACCTGGCCGTTGTGGTCGGTGAGCTGGAAGTCCTTCGCGTAGTCGGCGCCGGTGAGGTCGATGGCCTTGAACTCAGGTTTGGCCGGCGAGCAGGCTGCCAGTCCAAGGGCGCTGGATGCGAAGGCAAGAAGTGCGGTGCGGCGATGGATCATGCGGGGAGCAATCAGAAGATGGTCAGAAGATGTAGTGGTCCACCAGCAGGGCCGCGAACAGCAGGCTCAGGTGCACCAGGGAAAAGCGGAATGTCTTGCGCGCCAGCGCGTCGGAGTACTCGCGCCAGAGCCGGAAGCCGTACAGGCAAAAACCCGCGCTCAGCACCACCGCGGCCGCGAGGTAGAGCCAGGAGCTCATCCCGTAGATGAAGGGCATCAGGCAGGCCGCGAACAGCACTACCGTATAGAGAAGGACCTGCAGGCGCGTGAACTCGTTACCGTGGGTGACCGGAAGCATGGGCAGGCCGGACTTGCGGTAGTCCTCCACGCGGTACAGCGCAAGCGCCCAGAAGTGCGGCGGAGTCCACAGGAAGATGATGAGGAAAAGGATCAGCGCTTCCGGGCCTACGTCGCCCGTCATGGCGGCCCAGCCCAGCACCGGTGGCATGGCGCCCGAGGCGCCGCCGATGACGATGTTCTGCGGCGTGAGCGGCTTGAGGATCACGGTGTAGATCACCGCATAGCCGACGAAGGTGGCAAACGTCAGCCACATCGTCAGGGGATTGACCCAGCGATACAGCAACCATGAACCCAGGGCGCACAGGATCGCGGCGAACAGCAAGGTCTGCCAGTCGCTCAATTCGCCCTGCGCCGTCGGGCGCCACGCGGTGCGCCGCATCTTGGCGTCGATGCCCTTTTCGACGAGGCAGTTGAAGGCAGCCGCAGCGCCTGCCACCAGCCAGATGCCGAAGCACGCAATGAGGGCGAGCCTGGCATCGGCCAGCGTGGGCATGCCCGGGACGGCGAGCACCATGCCGATCAGCGCGCAGAACACGATCAACTGGATCACGCGCGGCTTGGTCAGCGCATTGAACTGGCGCAGCTTGGCCATCATGCGGACAACTCCCGCGCGCGCGCCTGGCCGCCCGCTTCCACGCCCGCTGCGGCGCGGCTTTCGCAAATCGCCCAGGTCGTCACGATGACCAGTGCCGCCGCGCCACCCGTGTGCGACACCGCCGCGAGCAATGGCCATCCGAGCACCACGTTCGACAGGCCGGTGGCCAGTTGCCACAGCGCGAGCCCCGCGATCCAGCGGCCAGCTCGGCGCGTACCGTGTTCGCGCAACAGGTGCCAAGCGGTGAAGCCCAGTGCAAAGAACAGCACATAGGCAGTCAGTCGATGGACGTAGTGGATGGCCGTCAATGCCGCGAAATCAAGATGTCCGCCGGCGCCGGTCTTGCCCAGCTCGCGCCAGAGCTCGAAGCCCTGTTGCAGGTCCATCGCCGGCCACCAGCTGCCCTGGCAGGTGGGGAAATCGTTGCAGGCCAGCACCGCGTAGTTCGTGCTGACCCAGCCTCCCAGCGCGATCTGCAGCCACAGCAGCGCGGTGGTGGCGACCAGCCATGCGCGCGCCGGGGCCCGAAGCGCACTGGCGGGTGCTTCACGCTCCGAGCGGGCATAGGCCACGGCCTGGCGGCACAGCAGGGCCAGCAGCACCATGCCGCCCAGCAGGTGCAAGGTCACGATCGCGGGAAACAACTTCATCGTCACGGTGAGCGCGCCGAACGCGCCCTGCAGGCACACCCACACCAGCGTCAATGCCGGCCACCACGGATTCACGGCGGCGCGCTGCTTGCGCTGCAGCCAGGTCGCAGCCGTCAGCGTAATGATCAGCACGCCGACACCGGTTGCCAGGTAGCGGTGGATCATCTCGACCCAGGCCTTGCCGTGGGTCACCGGGCCGGAAGGCATCGCGGCCTGTGCCTTGCCGATTTCGGCATGCGCCCCGCTCGGGCTCGCGCTGCCGTAACAGCCGGGCCAATCGGGGCAACCGAGGCCGGAGTCGGTCAGGCGCGTGAAGGCGCCGAACAGGACCAGGTCGAAGGTGAGGAACAGCGTGAGCAGCGTCAGGGCCTGCAGGCGGCGTGCCGGTGCGGCTTGCGCGTTGCGCAACCAGATCCAGGCCAGTGGCCCGAGCGCGATCACCACGCCCATCAGCATGAGGCGCAGGGCCGGCGAAAGGTCGTAGAGCGGCTGCGGGTTCATGGCGCAACCTTGCGGCCCGGCGTGTCCCACGACGCCGAAGCTCGCAGCAGGCGATCGATGTCGCGCTTGACCTTCGCGGCCGTGGCCGGGTCAATCCCTTTCAGCGGGCCGGACCCGGACGCGTCGGCCGCCTTGGCAGCAGGGAATCGCATCATCCAGTTGCCCAGGGGGTCCACCACGTAGAGGTGATCGGACAGTGCCTGCCCCGGCGCCGGCGCGAGCCATTGCGCGAGTTGCCGGCCATCCACGCGCAGCACCGTGGCTTGCGACAACGCAGGCTTCAGCGCTTCCCGCACGGGCTGGTCGTCGGACACCAGCCAGACCCAGTCGAGCCGCTCCTTGTCCTTGCCCAGGCCTTCGCGCAACTGCCGCTGCAGGAAGAGGTGACGTTCGCAGGATGCATCGCAGGCGCCGCCCGCCACGCTGACCAGCAACCACTGGCCCTTCAGCGACGACAGCGCCAGTGGCTTGCCGTCCATCGAACTGGCAGCCAGCGCCGGCATGACACGTTGCGGTTCGACCAGTTCGCCGTAGTTGCGGCGCCCCTCGGGGCGGATGACGTAGTAGGTGAGGTACGACGCGATCACCGGCGCCGCGCAGACCAGCAGGACACCCAGCATTCGCCAGCGCCCGGCCGAAGTGCGGCGCGCGTCGTCCGCCAGCGCCTCCTGCGGCACCGGCAGCGTATGGACGGTGAGGCCCAACGGCTCGTCACGCGCGATGGCGCTTGCGTCGTGGGGTGATGAATTGGAACCAGGCATAGAGAAAGGCGATCACGCCGCTGAGGGCCCACCACTGGAAGGCATAGCCGTAATGTTTTTCGACTCCACTGGCCGGCTCGGGCCAGTCGCGCAACAGGCCTTCGGACGGCGAGCCGGCCTGCTGCATCGCAAACTCCAGGAGAGCCAGCCCCGTCTCGGCCCGGAATTGGGCCAAGTCGAGATTTTGCCGGATTGGCCCGCTGCCTGCGCCGGCGAACTCGTATAGCTTGGCGGGGGGCGGGGCCAAGCGCCCGGCGACTTCGACCAGCCCCGCCGGCGTGGGAACCGGTGGCAGCTTTTCACGGTCGGTGAAATTGCGCTGGACCCAGCCGCGTTCGACCAGCACGGCGGCATGGCTGCCGGCCAGTTGCAGGGGTGTCACCACATAAAAGCCGGGCTTGCCGCCCAACTGGCGGTTGTCGAGGAAGACCGTGTGGCGCGGCACCCAGGTGCCCCGGAGCACGACGGGGCGATGCAACAGCTCCGCGGCACTGCCGGCCAGCACGGCCGCGCCATCGATCGGCGCCATGGCCTTGCGTTGCTCGATGGCGGCCTGCAGCGCCAGCTTGCCGGCGGCGCGGCTCATCTGCCAGGCGCCCAGCGACAGGGTCACGGCCATGCCCAGCAGAGTCGCCGCGGTCACCAGCCAGAAGCGCCCCGTCCGCGTGGAGCTCACGGGATAATCCGATCCATGAAATACCTCGTCGTGCTTGCGTTCGTGGCCATCATCGCCAGCCTGGGTTCGGCCCTGTTCTTCATGATGAAGGACGGCCAGGACGGCAAGCCCAAGACGAACAACATGGCCCGCGCGCTGGCGTTCCGTGTCGGCTTCTCGATCCTGTTGTTCGTGTGCATCCTGTTGGCCTGGAAATTCGGCTACATCCAGCCGACGGGCATACCGCTCACCACCAAATGA
>DATHWV010000054.1:0-4642 GCA_035460205.1 Ramlibacter sp. | reverse complement strand
ACCCGCTCGGTGTAGCCGCAGTGGTGGCAGCGCAGCGTGCGGTCGATCTTGTGGAAGACGCGATAGGCGCTGCAGTTGGGGCACTCGCTTTTCCACTCGCAGGCGGTGCAGGCGAGCACCGGCGCGTAACCGCGGCGGTTCAGGAAGATGAGCGACTGTTCGCCGCGGGCGATGCGCTGCTGGATCGCATCCAGCAGTTGCGGTGAAAACACCGCGCGCTTGGGCTGCATGTTCATGTCCACCAGGCGCACTGTGGGGAACGCGCCGGTGTTGTCCTGGCCGACGCGTGAGGCCATCAACAGCCGCTGGTAGCGCCCCTTCTCGCTCGCTTGCCAGCTCTCCAGCGAGGGCGTGGCCGAGCCGAGCAGCACCTTTGCGTCTTCCAGCTTGGCGCGGTACACCGCGAGGTCGCGCGCCGAATAGCGTGCGCCTTCCTGCTGCTTGTAGCTCGGGTCGTGCTCTTCGTCGACGACGACCAGGCGCAGCCGCGGCATCGACGCGAACACCGCCATGCGCGTGCCGAGCACGATGCGCGCTGCGCCGCTGTGCGCGGCCAGCCAGCTCTTCAGGCGTTGCGGCGGCGTCATGCCGCTGTTCATCGCCACCACATTGCCCGCGCCAAAGCGCGCGACGAATCGTTCCTGCAACTGGGGCGTGAGGTTGATTTCCGGCACCATCACCAGCACCTGCGCGTCGGGTTCGCGGCTGAGCACGCGCTGCGCGGCCTGCAGGTAGACCTCGGTCTTGCCGCTGCCGGTGGCGCCGAACAAAAGGAAAGGGCCAGTGTTCGCTTCCAGCGCAGCCAGCGCCGCGTCTTGCTCCGGCGTCAACGGCAATGCCTGGGCTACTGCTGCTGCGTCGGCGGGGTCGGCCGTTCGTTTCAACCGGCGGGCCAGCTGCACCGTCGACATGTCGCGCAATTGCGGGGGCAATCCGGCGAGCGCGACCTCGCCCAAACTCCGTTGGTAATAATTCGCAGAAAACGTGACCAACTGTCTCCAGTTTGCCGACAGGGGCGCCAGCCCCTCCAGACTTCCCGCGATGGTCTTGTCCTGGAAGTCGCCGCCCGGTCCCGCACCTTCCGCCGGGTCATCCCACACCACCCCCAACACCTCGCGCCGGCCCAAGGGCACTCGCACCAGCGTCCCCGGCGCAAGTGGCAACTCACTTAAATAGCTGAGCGGGCCACTGATCGAGCTGTGGGCCGGGGTGGGAACGACGACGGCGAGCCGGTGGGGCATGGGCAAGGGTGATTTAGGACGGTCTCTTGAGGCCAGGTTCCGAAACGCGCGTTAAGTCTTTGATTTTGAAGCGCTTTACACAAACTATCGAGTTGTGTGGATAACTTTGTTGATAGTTGGTCTTTGCTGCCTGCCGAACCTTGAAAAATCAACGGTTTGGCTGGAATGCCCCGAAAACAAGCACGATAAGAAGTCCTTCAAAATCAACAACTTGCAAGCGCTATGGGTTTTGTAGCAATTTGCGCTTTCCGAAGGGCCCCGCAACCCAACTTTTGTGCATAAGTCAAGTCGCTGGCAAAGTTTTTGCAGAGCCTGTCTGCTAGGGAACACCCTGATGACGAACTTTTGGATCAGGCGCTTGGCGCCTGCCGGAGTTGCTTCGAATACGAGTGCACGGCATCGACCAGCACCTTCACATTGTCGGGCGGCGTGTGCTGGCTGATGCCGTGGCCCAAGTTGAAGACATGCGTCGGTCCGGTGCCGGGGCCCGAGTGCGGCACACCGAAACTGTCCAGTACCTTCCTCACTTCGGCTTCCACCTGGGCCGGCGGGGCGAAGAGCACGTTGGGGTCGATGTTGCCTTGCAAGGCCTTGCTTGCGCCCACCTGGGCACGTGCATGGCCGAGGTTCATGGTCCAGTCCAGGCCCAGCACGTCGCAATCGAGCTTGCCCATTTCGCCGAGCCACAGCCCGCCACCCTTGGTGAAAACGATGCGCGGGATGGGCTGGCCGTCACGTTCGCGGATGAGCTGGGCCAGCACGCGCTCGGTGTAGGCCAGGCTGAATTGCTGGAACGCGCCGTCGGCCAGCACGCCGCCCCAGCTGTCGAAGATCATCACGGCCTGCGCGCCGGCCTCGATCTGAGCGTTCAGGTAGGTCGCGACAGAGGCTGCATTGACTTCCAGCATGCGGTGCATCAGGTCCGGGCGGCTGTACAGCATGGACTTGACCAGCCGGTAATCGTCCGAGCCCGCGCCTTCGACCATGTAGCAGGCCAGCGTCCAGGGGCTGCCGGAGAAGCCAATCAGTGGCACGCGGCCGTTCAAGGCGCGGCGTATCGAGGTGACCGCGTCGAACACGTAGCGCAGTTTCTCCATGTCCGGCACCTGCAGCGCGGCCACGGCCGCCTCGTCGCGCACCGGCTTGGCGAAGCGCGGGCCTTCGCCCAGCGCAAAGCTCAGGCCCAGGCCCATCGCGTCGGGCACGGTGAGGATGTCGGAAAAGAGGATGGCGGCGTCGAGCGCATAGCGCTCCAGCGGCTGCAGCGTCACCTCGGTGGCGTAGTCCACGTTGGTAGCCAGCCCCATGAAGCTGCCGGCCTTGGCTCGCGTGTCGCGGTACTCGGGCAGGTAGCGGCCAGCCTGGCGCATCAGCCAGACGGGCGTGTGCGGGGTGGAAAGGCGCCGGCAGGCGCGCAGGAAGGTGTCGTTTTGCAGCGGCGCGAAGCTCATCCCCCGATTGTCGCAGGCCCGTACCGCAGCTTTCTACCCCGGCCTTCTATGATCGCGGCAACTTTCACGCGCAAGGCCATGGGCACATTCGAGCAAGCCAGGGATTTCTTCATGCAGGGCCTGGCCCATTACCAGGCCGGCCGCTGGGGTGCGGCCGACCAGAACTTCACCGCCGCCCTCTCGCTGGCGCCGGGCCGGCCTTCGGTGCTGACCAACCTGGGCGCGACCAGGCTCAAGCTGGGCAAGTTCCAGGAAGCGGCCGACCTGCTGGAAGAAGCGCTGGCGCAGGAGCCGGACAACGCCGAGGCGCTGGGGCATCGCGCCACGGCGCTGGCGGAGCTGGGGCAGTTGCCGCAGGCGGTGGCTTGCGTGGAACGCGCACTGGCCATCGCGCCCGGCGTGGGCGCCGCATGGGCCCTGCGCGGCAACCTCATGAAGGAACTGGGGCGCGTCGATGAAGCCATCACCTCGTTCCGAAACGCGATCGAGCGTGGCGCCGACAACGAACTCAATCGTTATTGCCTGGCCGCGCTCACCGGCCAAGGCGCGCCGCTGAACGCGCCGAAACAATACGTGCAGTCGCTGTTCGATGGCTATGCGCAGGGGTTCGATGCGCACCTGGTCGAGGTGCTGCGATACCGCGCGCCGCAGGTGCTGCTGGAAGGATTGAAGCGCAGCGGCCGCAGTTTCGAACGCGCACTCGACCTGGGTTGCGGCACCGGCCTGTGCGGACCGCTGATGCGGCCCCTGGCCGCGACGCTCGATGCCGTGGACCTGTCGGCCAACATGGTCGCCCGCGCTTCGGCGCTGGGTGTGTACGACGACGTGGTGCAGGCCGACGTCGCGCAGTACCTGGCCGACACCCTGCATCGCTACGACCTCGTGCTGGCGGCGGACGTGTTCATCTACGTCGGCGCGCTCGAGGCGGTGTTTGCCGGCGCGGCGCGTGTGCTGCAGCCGCAAGGCGTGTTCTGCTTCTCGGTCGAGGCCGCACCGACCGGTGAGGATCTCGCGCTGCGTCCCAGCATGAGGTACGCCCATTCACGCAGCTACATTGAGAAGCTGGCGACGGCGAACGGCCTGGTGGTGACCGAGGTGGTGGAGCAGCCAGTCCGCGAGGATCAGCGCGTGGCGATCGAGGGCCTCTACTTCTGGCTGCGCCGCTAGACGGCGCGCCGTAGCGCCTGGTCGATATCCCAGAGGATGTCTTCCACGTCCTCGATGCCCACCGACAGGCGGATCATGTCGGGTCGCACGCCGGCGCGCGCCAGCTCCTCTTCGCTCAGCTGCCGGTGCGTGGTCGAAGCCGGGTGGATCACCAGCGTCTTCGCGTCGCCGATGTTGGCCAGGTGGCTGAGGAACTCGCAGGCGTCGATGAAGCGCTCACCGGAGCGTGCCGGGTCGCTGCCGCTGATGCCGAAAGTGACGATGCCTGAAGCACCGGGTTGGCCGTCGATGGCGCGGAACTGCTTCCTGGCCAGCGCATAGTGCGGCGACGATTCGAGTCCGGGGTAGTTGACCCAGCTCACCAGTGGATGGTCGCCGAGGAACTCCGCCACGCGGCGCGCATTGCGGCAATGCTGCTGCATGCGCAGGTGCAAGGTTTCGATCCCTTGCAGGATCAGCCAGGCGTTGAGCGGCGACAACGAAGCACCGAACGTGCGGTTCACTTCCATGCGCGCCTTCATCGTGTAGCCGAAGTCGCCAAAGGTTTCGTAGAACTTCACGCCGTGGTACGCGCGGCTGGGCTCCAGCATCTCGGGGAACTTGTCTTTCGAGAGCGGCGAGCCCCAGTCGAACTTGCCGGACTCCACGATCACACCGGCCATCGTCGTGCCGTGCCCGCCCAGGTACTTGGTGGCGCTGTGCACCACGATGTCGGCGCCGAAGGCGAAGGGGTTGCACAGGTAAGGGCTGGGCACGGTGTTGTCGATCACCAGCGGCAGGCCG
>DATHWV010000053.1:0-7368 GCA_035460205.1 Ramlibacter sp. | reverse complement strand
GAGCCTTCGGCGTCGCTGGACACGGCCAGGTTGTACAGGCGGGCGTAGTGGCCGTTGCGGCGCAGCAGCGCTTCGTGCGAGCCTTCCTCCACGATGCGGCCCGAGCTCATCACCAGGATGCGGTCGGCGTGCTCGATGGTGGACAGGCGGTGGGCAATGATGAGCGTGGTGCGGCCGGTCATCAGCCGCTGCAGCGCGGTCTTCACGGCCTGTTCCGATTCGGTGTCCAGCGCGGAAGTGGCTTCGTCCAGCACCAGGATGGGCGCGTCCTTGTACAGCGCGCGCGCGATGGCCAGCCGCTGGCGCTGTCCGCCGGAGAGCTGCGTGGCGTTGTGGCCGACGACGGTGTCCATGCCTTGCGGCAGCGAGGCCACGTGGGCGCTGAGGTTGGCGGCCTCCAGGGCGCGGGCGATGCGCTCGCGGTCGGCTTCCAGGCCCAGCGCCACGTTGGCGGCGATGGTGTCGTTGAACATCACCACGTCCTGGCTGACAAAGGAGAACTGGCGGCGCAGCGCGCCCAGGCGCCATTCGTGCAGTTCGACACCGTCCAGGGTGATGCGCCCCGAGGTCGGCTCGATGAAGCGTGGCAGCATGTTGACCAGGGTGGTCTTGCCGGAGCCGGAGCTGCCCACCAGCGCCACGGTCTGGCCGGGCTCCACGCGCAGGCTCACCGCATCCAGTGCATCGCTGCTGCTGCCGGCGTAACGCACGGTAACCGAATCCAGCACGAGTTCGCCGCGTGCATGGGCCACTTCGTGCGTGCCTTCGGTCTCGGATTGCGTCTGGTCGATCAGGTCGAGGCCGCGTTCCACAGCCGCCAGGCCGCGGGTAATGGGCGAGGCCGACTCCGAAAGGTGCTTGATCGGCGCGATCAGCATCAGCATCGCGGCGACGAAGGCCGCGAACCCGCCGACGGTGATGCCGCTGGTCGAGCTTTGCCACAACGCGGTGCAGATCACGGCCGACAGGGCGGCAGCGGCCAGCATTTGCGTCAGCGGCGTCATCGCGGACGCGGCCACGGTGGACTTCATCGCCAGGCGGCGCAGCTCGACGCTCAGCCGCTCGAAACGCTCACCCTGCGCACGCTGCGCTTCATGCAGGCGCACGACACGGTGCGCCAGCACGTTCTCCTCCACGACGTAAGCGAGGTGGTCGGTGGCCTGCTGGCTCGCCTGGGTGATGCGGTGCAGCCGCTTCGAAAACACCTTCATCACCAGCGCCACGCCGGGGAAGATCACCAGCACGATCAGGGTGAGCTTCCAGTTCAGGTACAGCAGGTAGGCCATCAGGGCCACCAGCGTGAGCGAGTCCTTGATCAGCGACAGCATCGCGTTGACCAGCAGGATGGTGCCGGTCTGCACTTCGTAGACCAGGGTGTTGGACAGCGAGCTGGCTGACGTCTTGCCGAACATCGTCATGGGCGCGTCGAGCAAGCGGCCGAAGAGGCGGGTGCGCAGGTTCACCATCGCCTGGTTGGCCATGAAGGCCAGCGAATACTGCGCGATGAAGCCGGCGATGCCGCGCAACGCAAACAGGCCGATCAGCGCGACCGGCACCATCCAGAGGTACAGCGTGCCGCCCTGGAAGCCCCGGTCGAGCAGCGGCTTCATCATCGCCGGGATGAGGGGTTCGGTGAGGGCGACGGTGGAGATGCCGATCACCACGCCGAACATGGCCAGGCGCGTACCGCGAAAGTACGGAACGAACCGCTGGATGCGCGGCCACAGCGGGCGCTTGGCGGGTGCGGGTGTGGCAGTGGTCTCGTCGGTCATGCCGCGACTTCCCTGGGCAAGCCAACGGCCTGAGGCTCACGCACCGGTGCGGCCTGGAGGCCCAGCGCCATCAGCAGGCCGATCAGCACGCAGAAGTAGTCGCCTATCAATGCGTCGAAGAGGCTGGAATTGAACAGGCACACCACCGCGAGGATCCCCACGATGGACCAGGTGGCGTGACGCACGTCGGTCGGGAAGCGCAGGGCGTCGCGCGCCATGACGACGAGGAATGCGACAAACAGCGCGATCCCGCCCACGCCAAGCTGCACGCCCCACATCAGGTATTCCTGGTGCGGATTGCGCACCAGCGCCGAATTGGGGTTGAGGCCGTTGCCTTCCAGCCGGCGGTATTCGGTGTTCCAGCTGCCCACGCCGGTGCCCATGACCGGGTTCTGCGCGATGGCCTCCACCGAGCGTTGCCAGAAGTTGAGGCGGATGCCCGATGAGGTCAGCTGGTGCTCGCCCGGCTTGTAGGCCTTCGACTCCGACGCCACGGCCGTGAGGCGATCGCGAAAGCTCGGCGACACCGCCATGGCCAGCGCGATCAATACGAACGGGGCCAGGACGGCAGCGGGTCGCAATCGTGCCGGCAGGCCCCAGAACAAGGCGAGCGCGAACGCCGCCAGCAACGCGGCCTGGCCGCTGCGACCCGGCAGGAAGAACATCACGTTGATCGCGCAGGTGACGGCAACGGCGATGGCCACGTTGCGGCCCAAGCGCCCGGGAAACTCGTGGCGGAGGTGCCAGCACAGCGCGGCCAGGCCGGCGGTCATGATCGACTGGTCCAGGTAGCTCGAGTAGACCGTGCCGGCGGAGAGCCGTTCCAGCGAGGTCTTGGGCACCCAGGGCAACGCCAGGCCGGTGCTGAGCAGGTAGGACGTCAGAACCACCAGGAATTGCGACGTGCCGTACAGGGCCAGCGCGATCATCGCTTCGCGGCGGGTGCGCACCAGCACGAGGATCATGGGGATGACCAGCAGCTTGCCGTACTTGGCCAGTTCCGACACGGCCAGCCAGCCGGGTGCCGTCGTCCACGTGAGGCTCAGGGCCATGGCCGCGAGCACGATCACGACCATCGCGGGGGTGTGGAGCTGCCGTAACGGGGCCGGGCGCTGGCGGCGGATGATGCCGGCGACCAGCACCGCCAGGCCGCACAGGACCACCAGCAGCTTGGTGACACTGGTGGCAGCAAGCGAAACCGGCACGGCCACGGCCATCATGTACACAGGCCAGGGCCTGGCGCTTTCCCAACTCGTTGCTTGCGACACTCGCATCCCGCCTCTTGGTTCTCGATCAGCCCCGGATTATCCCTGCCCCGCCAATCGGCCAGAATACCGGCTTGACGCCCCCCTACAGAGACGCGCCCTTCATGCCCCGGATCACCGCCTACATCATTGCCTACAACGAAGCCGCCAAGGTGGCCGACGCGATCCGCAGCGTGCAGTGGGCCGATGAGGTGATCGTCGCCGACTCGAACAGCACCGACGGCACGATCGAGATCGCGCAGGGGCTGGGCGCGCGGGTGGTGCAGATCCCGTTCGAAGGCTTCGGCAAGCTGCGCAATGACGCCATTGCCGCGTGCACGCATGACTGGATCTTCAGCCTCGACTCGGACGAGCGCTGCACCCCCGAGGTGGGCGAGGAGGCGAGGGCGCTGGCCGCTCGCGCGGAACATGGTGCTTTTTTTGTGCCGCGGAGAAACTTTTTCCTGGGCCGGGAGATCCGCCATTCAGGCTGGTACCCCAATTACCGGCAACCCCAGCTATTCCGCAAGGACGCGATGCGCTACGAAATGAGCCCGGTCCATGAAGGCTATGAGCTTTCGCCGGGCGTTACGACAGGTTACCTGCGGCATGCCATCTGGCAGCTGCCTTTCAAGGATCTGGCCGAATCCCTCAGTAAGATGAACCGCTATTCCTCGCTGGGGGCAACCAAGCGGCGGCAGAGCGGGTCCAGCTACGGCAAGGCCCTGGTCCACGCCATCTGGGCGTTCCTGAAGCACTACGTCTTCAAGCGGGGCTTCCTGGACGGGTGGGCCGGCTTCATCATCGCGCTGTCCTACTTCGAAGTGACGTTCTACCGCTATGCCAAGGCGGTCGAGCTGGAACACCAGGCCCGATGGGCGGATAGCTGGAAAGACATCCTCAAGCGTTAAGGTGTACGGCGGCCCACCAGCTGCCGGTTTGCAAAAAAGAAGGACGACAGAAGTCATGGGCGATTTTTCGATCAGGCGAAGGGCCTGCGTGGCCGGCCTGCTGGCCGCGCCGGCGTTGGGCGCTTTCGCGCAGTTCCGTGTCGAAGTCACCGGTGTCGGGCTGACCCAGCTGCCGATCGCGGTGGCGCCGTTCCGTGGCGATGCCGAGGCACCGCAGAAGATCGCGGCCATCATCCAGGCCGATCTGGAGCGCAGCGGCCAGTTCCGCGCCATCGACCCGGCGGGCGCCGCGCTCGACGAAACCAGCCGCCCGGACATGACGCCCTGGCGCCAGAAAACGGCCGATTCGCTGGCCACCGGCAGCGTGTCGCGGCTGGCCGATGGCCGCTGGGACGTGCGCTTTCGCCTCTGGGACGTGGTGCGCGGCTCCGACCTGGGCGGCCAGAGCTACGCGGTCACCACCGGCGACCTGCGCCTGGCGGCGCACCGCATCGCCGACTTCATCTACGAAAAGCTCACCGGCGAAAAAGGCATCTTCTCGACCCGCATCGCCTACGTGACCAAGGCCGGCACCCGCTACAACCTGTGGGTGGCGGACGCCGATGGCGAGAACTCGCAGTCCGCGCTGGCCAGCGCCGAACCCATCATTTCGCCGGCCTGGTCGGCCAACGGCGCCCAGCTGGCGTACGTCTCGTTTGAATCGCGCAAGCCCGTGGTGTACGTGCATGACGTCGCCAGCGGCAAGCGGCGGCTGATCGCCAACTTCCGCGGTTCGAACAGCGCGCCCGCGTGGTCGCCGGATGGCCGCACGCTGGCCGTGACGCTCAGCCGCGACGGTGGCTCGCAGCTGTACACCATCGACGCCAACGGCGGCGAACCCCGCCGCCTCACGCAATCGGCCGGTATCGACACCGAGCCGCTGTATTCGCCGGACGGCCGCAGCATCTATTTCGTCAGCGACCGCGGCGGTGCCCCTCAGGTTTACCGCATGGCCTCCAATGGCAGCGGCGCGCCCGAGCGAGTCACCTTTACGGGGAGTTACAACATCTCGCCCGCATTGAGCCCGGATGGCCGCTGGCTGGCTTATGTTTCCCGGGTGAATGGGCTGTTCAAGCTGCAGGTGATGGAACTCGGCAGCCAAACGGTGACCTCAATCACTGACACCACCGCCGATGAAAGCCCGAGTTTCGCCCCCAACGGCCGGCTGATCGTCTATGCCACGCGCCAGGGTGGGCGCGAAGCACTGATGACCACCACGCTGGACGGCAAGATCAAGGCGCGCCTGGCAGGCCAGGGCGGCGATATTCGCGAACCGGACTGGGGTCCGTTCCAGAAATGAAATTTTCAGGAGGTATTTGGATGATCAAGCGTATGTTCCTGGCCCTGGGGCTCGTTGCCCTCATGGCAGGTTGCTCCAGCGTCAAGCTCGATGACGTGCCGGTGGAAGACAAGACCGCAAGCGCCGCGGGCACCCAGCAGGGGAGCACGCAGAGTCGCGTCGCGCCGGTGGTGACCACCGACACGACCGGCACCTCGCAGGGACCGGCCAATGTGGCCCGGATTGTGTACTTCGACTACGACAGCTACACCATCAAGCCGGAGTTCCAGTCGCTGATCGAGGCGCATGCGCGTTTCCTCAAGACCAACACGGGCCGCAAGGTCAATATCGAAGGCCACACCGACGAGCGCGGCGGCCGCGAGTACAACCTCGCGCTGGGCCAGCGCCGTTCCGAGGCCGTGCGCCGCGCGTTCGGACTGCTGGGCGTGCCGGACACCCAGCTGGAAGCGGTGAGCTTCGGCAAGGAAAAGCCGGCCGATCCGGGCAGCGACGAAGCCGCCTGGGCGAAGAACCGCCGCGCTGAGCTGTTCTACCGTTGATGGGCCGCCCCCTGTACACCCGCACTGCGCTTGCCGGCCTCCTGGCCGCGTTGTGCCTCACGGTGAGCACCGGCGCTTCGGCCGCGCTGTTCGAGGACGATGAGGCGCGCCGCGCGATCCTTGAATTGCGCCAGAAGGTCGAGGCGCAGCGCCAGGCGCTCGAACGTGACGCCGAAACCTCGCGCGCCGAAACCACGCAACTGCGGCGCAGCCTGCTCGAGCTGCAAACGCAGATCGAAACGCTGCGCGGCGAAATTGCGCGCCTCACAGGGCAGAACGAGCAGGTGCTGCGCGAGCTGGCCGAGATCCAGCGCCGCCAGAAGGACATGGCGCAGGGCGTGGACGAGCGCATGCGCAAGTTCGAGCCGTCCAAGGTGTCGGTCGACGGCCGCGAATTCATCGCCGACCCGGCCGAGGGCCGCGACTATGAAGCCGCGCTGGCCATCTTCCGCAAGGGCGAGTTCCCGCAGGCACAGGCCGCGTTCACCGACTTCATCAAGCGCTACCCGCAAAGCGGCTTCAAGCCGACGGCGCTGTTCTGGCTGGGCAATGCCCAGTACGCCAACCGCGACTACCGGGGCGCGGTCGCGAACTTCCGCGCGCTGCTGGCCCAGGCGCCGGAACATCCGCGCGCTGCCGAAGCCCTTTTGTCGATCGCCAATTGCCAGATCGAGCTGAAGGACAATGCCGGCGCGCGCCGCACGCTGGACGAACTGGTGAAGACCTACCCGCAATCCGAGGCCGCACTGGCCGCCAAGGAACGGCTGACCAAGGTCCGCTAGGACCGCAGCCGCCGTGACCCACCTCGACGAGAGTGCAGACCTCCAGCGCCGCTTTGGCGGGCTGGAGCGCCTCTATGGCGTGGACGGGGCCGCGGCCATCCGCAACGCGCATGTCGTGGTGGTGGGCATTGGCGGCGTGGGCTCGTGGGCCGTTGAGGCGCTGGCTCGCAGCGGCGTCGGCCACCTGACGCTGGTCGACCTGGACCACATCGCGGAGTCCAACATCAACCGGCAGGTGCACGCACTGGCCGCAACACTGGGCCAGGCCAAGGTGCAGGCGATGGCCGAGCGCATCGCGCAGATCAACCCCACCTGCAAGGTCTCCGGCATCGAGGAATTCGTGGAGCCGGGCAACTGGCCGGCGCTGCTGCCCGAGGGCGTTGACGCCGTGATCGACGCCTGCGACCAGGTGAAGGCCAAGACGGCCATGGCCGATTGGGCGCGCCGGTCGGGGGCGATGTTCATTTCCGTGGGCGCGGCCGGCGGCAAGCGGCTGGCCCACAAGGTGGACGTGGACGATTTGGCGAATACCACGCACGACCCGCTGCTGGCGCAGGTTCGCTACCAGCTGCGCAAGACCCACGGCGCACCGCGCGAAGGCAAGAAGATGGGTGTGCAGTGCGTCTTCAGCCGTGAAGCCGTGGCCCCGCCAGACCCGTCATGCGCCATCGAAGGCGACGGCTCGCTCAATTGCCACGGCTACGGCTCGGTGGTGAGCGTCACCGCCACCTTCGGCCAGTGCGCGGCCGGCTGGGTGCTCGACGAACTCGCAAAGAAGCCC
>DATHWV010000052.1:0-4620 GCA_035460205.1 Ramlibacter sp. | reverse complement strand
CGGCACATCGAAGTCCAGGTAGGCCAGGCCCAATTGCACGTCGCCCCATTCAGGTGAAGGCGCATGGCAGCGGACGCGATTGCCCCAGGGGCAGCGGGCGTCGATGCAGTTGTCGCCCCTGGAAAACGAGAACTGCTGCGGCTTCTCCGGCATCACGCGTGCAATTTCCCTGCGTGCAAATTCCAGCCGCGCATTCAACGCATCCAGGTCGGGGACGACCAGGCCCACCTTGGCGCGCATGACCTGCGGCACCGGGTTAGCACCCGGGCTCGGCATGTGCACCTGCGTGCGGCCGAAGTTGACCCACATGTTGTTCAGCCCGGTCATCAGGTACGGGTCGCGCGTGCCGCCCAGGCCGGTCACGTAGAAAAGGGTGGCCAGGCGCTGGTCGTTGATCAGCACGTTGAAGTGTTCGAGCAGCAGGATGTTGCCCACGTCCTGCGTGGCGCGGTCGAGCTTGGGGATCATGGCCCGCATTCTGGCAGGATGGCGGTTTTAGCGTGGGGAAACAAGATGGCTTTGCTGGGCAGCGCTGCTTTGGCGATGTGGTGGGACATGGCGCCGGAAATGCGCCCGGATTTCGAGGACTGGCATTCGCACGAGCACTTTCCCGAGCGGCTGGGCATCCCCGGCTTTCGCCGCGCGTCGCGCTGGCGCAGCGCCACCGGTGGCGAGGGGTTCTTCGTGCTTTACGAACTCGAGGACTGGGGCATCCTGTCGTCAACGCACTACCTGGCGAGCTTGAACCAGCCCACGCCCTGGTCCACGCGCATGATGCCGCACCACCGCAACATGGTGCGCAGCCAGTGCCGCGTGCTCGAAAGCCGCGGCGGCGCGGTGGCCGGCCATGCCTTGACCCTTCGCCTTTCGCCTGCGCCCGGGCGCGACGACGCATTGCGCGCTTCGCTGAAGGACTTGATCGGCGCCCTGGCGCAACGGCCCGGCCATGTCGGCATGCACCTGCTGCAACACCAGGCGCCACCGATCGCAGCCACCACGGAACAGAAGATCCGCGGCGGCGACAAGTTCGCGGACTGGGTGCTCGTGGCTTTCGCCTACGAGTTGCAGGTGCTGGAGGCGCTCGTCGAGTCGGAACTGGGCGATGCCGCCATGGTTGCGCGCGGCGCCGTGGCAGGCAGCACCAGCGGCCTCTATTCGCTCTCCCACTCGGCAACCGCAGGCGACATCGCGTAACTGGATTCGTGCAGCGATTGCAACAAAGCTTCAGTAAGTTGCAATTTACAGGCGAGGGGCCCCGGCTCAAGATGCGCCTCCATAAGGAGACAAGTCGCATGAAAACCTGGACCCGGCTCGCCGCTGCGGGCGCACTCTGCGCCGCTATTGCACTCCCCGCCTTTGCGCAGACCGTCAAGGTGACGCCGCTCGGCGGCTTCGACGGAGAGTTCTGCGCGCAGGATCGTGCGCTCATCTTCGAGGACCCGAACGGAACGCGCGTCCTCTACGACCCGGGCCGTTCAGTGGTCGGTGCGGCCGACCCGCGACTGGGCAAGATCGACATCATCCTTGTGAGCCATATGCATGGCGACCACGTCGGCAATGCGCACACCAAGGCAGTCGGTGCAGGCGAGTGCGGTGCGCCCGACATGTCGGTGTCGGCCATGCCCAACTCCAACGCGGTCAACATCGCGCTGGCCAAGAAGTCCAAGATCGTGACCGGCAGCGACATGCCGTCGTTCTTCGCGGCCAAGCTGCGGCAAAACGGCGGCAACCCGGCCGATTCCATGCTCGCGCGCTTCGGCGGCAGCGTGGTGGTGGGCGGCGTGCGCATCGCCACCGTGACGGCCATGCACAGCAACGGCCTGGACCCCGACTACATCGGCGGCGAACTCGGCAAGGCCATGAAGGATGCAGGCATCTGGGGCGACGTGGGTTTGGCAACAGGCTATGTCCTGCGCTTCAGCAACGGGCTGGCGGTCTACCTGTCCGGCGACACCGGCATCACCGCGGACCAGGAGCGCGTGGTGCGCGACCTGTACCACGCCAAGCTGGCGGTGATGAACATCGGCGACGGTTTCACCACCGGCCCCGCCGAAGCCGCGTTCGTCATGAATGAGTTGGTCAAGCCGGCATCGGTGATCGCCTCGCATGCCAATGAAGCCGGCACGGTGGGTGGCAAAGTGCGGCCCGGCAGCAAGACCGAAGCGTTTGTCAAGGCGACCAAGATGCCAGTGCACATCCCGTTGTCGGGGAAGACAATGGAGTTCGACGCCGCCGGAAAGTGCACCGCGGGGTGCTGATGGCAGGCGTCCCCGAGGAGGGATCATGCGCAATGCCATTCTTGTTGCAGTGCTTTTCGTCCTGGCTGGCTGCGCCGGGACCAATGCTTATGTTCCGCCACCTTCCGCATGCACCGCCGGGGAGGCAACGCCGGAGTGCCAGCACGAGCGCTACCTGAAGGCCTATTGAAAAAAGCCTTTTGACGGGGGCGTAGGGAACTGGCGGCTGGTGTTCTAGGGCACCGCCCGCAAGCTGCGGCCTAGCGCCAGCTTGCGGATGCAGGCCGCGAACGAGCGCACGGCGGACGACTGTTTCGCATCGCGCTTCCACAACATGCCCGGCGTGCGAACCGGGGTCGGGCTCTCGATCGGGATCACGCACACATCGTCGCGCGGCTGCACCGCATGGCTGGAGACGATGGCCGCCAGCTGCGTGCGCGCCACAAGCCCGACGATGGGCGCGATGGTGTTCATCTCCGCGGCGATCACCGGCTCGGCACCCACGGAGCGGAAGCACTCCTCCAGCATCGTGCGGGTGGCGAAGTCGCGCGGCAGCGCCACCAGGCTCTGCCGGTGAAGTTCCACCATGCGCACGCGCTTGCGCTGGGCGAGCGGGTGGCTGGGCGCGACCACCAGCACCATCTCCTCGGTATAGAGCGGCTCGAACCAAAGGTGCGTGGGGTCGGCCGGCTGGTACGCGATGCCGACATCGAGCGTCGCGTCGATCAGCCGCTGGGCGATGGCGTCGGCCGCGAGTTCATCCACCGTCACCTTCACCGTCGGGTGGCGCTGCAGGAACATCGCCAGGCAGTCGGGCACGAAACCGATGTTGAAGGTGCCGGTCGCGCCAATGCGCACCTCTCCCGACAGCTCATCGCCCGCGCGCATGAGATGCGACAGGCCATGGTCCACCTCCTGCAATGCCTTGGACGCGTAGCCGAGGAAGGTCTCGCCGGCCTCGGTGAGCATCACGCGCTTACCGATGCGGTCGAAGAGGAGGTGGCCCAGCTCCTCTTCCAGCTGCGCGATCTGGTGTGACAGCGTCGACTGCGTGACGTGCGCACGCTCGGCTGCACGGGTGAAGGAGAGGCATTCCGCCAGCGCGACGAAATAGCGCAGGTGGCGCAGTTCCATAGGGTTTACCAGGGTGATTGATCGATGGCATCGATCTGAATCATCGAAATTCTTCACTTCTGGTTCGCGCTGTCAATCGATAGAGTCCCGCACATCCCTGAATCCGGAAAGAACTGGAGATGAGCATGGCGCAACTGGAATACGACACCGAAAGCATCACAGGCGCCGTCATTGGCCGGCTGGCCGAGTGCCAGGACCCGCGCTTCAAACAGCTGATGACCTCGCTGGTCACGCACCTGCACTCGTTCGCGCGTGAGGTGGACCTCAAGGGCGACGAGTGGTTCAAGGCCATCGAATTCCTCACCGCCTGCGGCAAGGCCTGCGACGAGAAGCGCCAGGAATTCATCCTGCTGTCGGACACGCTGGGACTGTCGATGCAAGTGGTCGCCATGGAGCATGCCCGTGCGCTGAAAGGCCGCAGTGGCGCGACGCCGCCGACCGATGCGACGGTGCAAGGCCCGTTCTTCTGGGAAGGCGCGCCCGAGTTGCCGCTGGGCGCCGACATTGCCGAAGGCGTGCCCGGCGAGCCTTGCCTGTACAGCGGCCGCGTGACCGACCTCGAAGGCAAGCCGCTGGAAGGCGCGCTGCTGGACATCTGGTCCGGTGACGGCGATGGCGTGTACGACATGCAGCGCGCCGACGGCGGCATGCGCGCGCGCGCACGCATCCGCACTGACGCGCAAGGCCGCTACTGGTTCTGGTCGATCCGCCCGACCTATTACCCGGTGCCGGACGACGGCCCGGTGGGCGAGATGCTGCGCAAGATGGGACGGCACCCGAACCGGCCCGGCCATATCCACATGAAGGTCTCGGCGCCCGGCCACACGCTGGTGACGACGCACCTGTTCGTCAAGGACAGCCCGTACCTCGATTCCGACGCGGTGTTCGGCGTGCGTGACAGCCTGATCGTGGAGGTCGAGAAGCACGAGCCCGGCACGGCGATGGATGGGCGGAAGATGGGCAAGCCGTACCACGTCGCGCACTACGACTTCCGCCTGATTCCGCAGGACGCCGCATGAGCGACAAATCCGTCAACAAGATTGGCAAGGCGACGGTGCCGCGCACCGCCATCAGCACGTCCGACGAGCACAGCATCACCGTGCGCGGCGAGGACCTGTGCAACGACCTGATCGGCAAGATCGACTTCACCGACTACTTCATGCTGCTGGTGACGGGCCAAAGGCCATCGCGCGGCGATGCGATGGTGCTGAACGCGACGCTGGTAGCGATTGCCGACCACGGCATGGTG
>DATHWV010000051.1:0-2262 GCA_035460205.1 Ramlibacter sp. | reverse complement strand
GATCAGGTTCTGGCCGCCCAACGGCTCGAAGCTGCCACCCAGGAGCGCGACGTCGGACAGGCCGTAGTACAGCGCCATCTCACCGACAGAGTCACCGATCCACACGTCGGCGGGCACGGGCTGCCCCGCCCACTCGCTCCGGCGCGAGACGCTGAAGCCATGCTGCATGGCCAGCGAAGCCACTTCGTCGAAGCGTTGCGGGTGGCGGGGCACCACCAGCCAACGGATGGGCGGCAGGCCCTTCTGCGCGCGTACGGCGCGGAAGAACTGCGCCTCCTCACCTTCACGCGACGAAGCGAACATGACGACCGGCGCCTGCGAGTCCACGCGCCACGAGGCGCCCTGCTCCCGTTGCGATGGGTCGGGCGTGGCGTCGAACTTGAGGTTGCCGAACACACCCTTCACGGTGGCGCCGGCCTGCGCCAGCCGCTGCGCATCGCCTTCGGTCTGCGCATACACCGCCGAAAGGGCGGCATAGGCCGGGCGCGAGAGCCAGGCCAGGCGTTGCGTCTTCCCGAGCGACTGCTCGCTCAGGCGGGCGTTGGCCAGCACCAGCGGCACGCCGCGCTCCCTGCACTCGGCCACCAGGTTGGGCCAGACTTCAGTCTCCACCAGGATGCCGACGCTGGGCCGGAAGTGATTGAGGAAACGCCGCACGGCGCCCGGCGTGTCCCAGGGCAACCAGGCCTGCACGTCACCTTCACGAATGAGTTTCTCGCCTTCGGCGCGGCCGGTCGCGGTGCCGTGGGTCAAGAGGATGCGAACGCCGGGCCGCGTACTGCGAAGCCGCTCCACCAGGATGCCCGCGGCGCGCGTCTCGCCGAGCGACACCGCATGGATCCATATTGCGCCGGGCTCGGCCTTGCCCCCGTACCGGCCGAAACGCTCCTCCACCGCGACCAGGTAGCCGGGTTCGGCCACCCCGCGCCGTCGCAGCTTGCGCCGCAGGAACGGCTGCGTTCCGATGGCGACCAGTGAATAGAGGGTGCGGATCATGCTGCGGCGCTGACTTCGCTCCAAGCTTGCCATACGGCATCCACCGAAGGCGCAGGCTGCGCAAACACGCTGCGCTGCCGCCCTGCGACCGGTGCCGAAACACCGTCGACCGGGCCGGTACGCCAGGCGGTATCGAAGTTGTATACCTGCACATGCGGCAGGTCGAGCGCCACGGCGACGTGGCTGAGGCCACTGTCCACGCCGATGACGCCGGCACAGGTGGCGAGCCGGTCGGCCAGCGCGCCGAGGTCCACGCGCGGCCAGACTTCGGCGCTGCCGCCCAGCGCAGCGGCGATGCGGCCGGCCCGCGCCTGTTCGGCGTCGTTGCCGTGCGGCAGGACCGGCGTGAAGCCTGCGCCGACCAGGCGTTGCCCCAATTCGACCCAGTGCGCCTCGGGCCAGCATTTGTCATCGCGCGAAGTGCCGTGGACCAGCGCCACTGGCTTGCGTGCTTGCGCAGGTTCGACACCGGCGCCCGCGCGCAAGCCGTAACGCAGGTTGGGGGACACGGGATAGCCGAGGGCCTGCGCGCACAGCACACGCGACCGGGCAACGGCGTGCACATGCGGCTCTATACGAACGGCGACATCGGCCAGCCAGCGGGTGGGCGCCTCGTAGCTCGAGCCTTCGGTGCGATTGGCCAGCGCGAAGCGCTTGCCGCCCCCGGCCAGCCGCGCCACGCGCGCCACCAGCGCCGATTTCGTCAGGCCCTGCGCGTCGATGACCGCGTCGTAGGCCTGGGCCCGCAGTTCATTCCGGAAGGCCCGCCATTGCGCGCGCGTCTGCGAATCCAGCGGCGACCTGGTCCAGCGCCGCAGCTCGCAGGCAATCACGCGGTGCACGCCGTCGCAGCGTTGTACCAGCGGGGCAAACGCTCGCTCGACCACCCAGTCCACCTGCGCCTCGGGCATGGCGGCGCGGATGTCCTGAACCGCGGGCATGGTGTGGACCACGTCCCCCAGCGAGGAGAGTTTGACGATGAGGATTTTCACGACCCGCCATTGTGGCTGAGTCGCGGGGTGTCAGAACAGCCGGACGCAGAGGACGCAAAAGTACGCAAAGGACGCAAAAGGAATACCAAAAAAATCGCTTTGAATTTTCTTTGGCTGTTCTTTTGCGTCCTTTGCGTAACCTTTGCGTCCTCTGCGTCCTTGCCCCCGCGTCCTGCCCCTAATGCGCCGCTTCGCCAATCTTCGCGTCAGGCTTGACCTCGCGCAGCAGGGCCAGCATCCGCGTTTCGATGCGGTGCAGGGCTTCCTGCGTCTG
>DATHWV010000050.1:0-2576 GCA_035460205.1 Ramlibacter sp. | reverse complement strand
GCCGGTGAAGTTGGCCATGGTCACGATGCTGGCGTGCGTGATCAGGCAGCGGAACCGCTGCGTTTGCGTGCCCAGCCAGTTGGTCATGTAGCCGCCAAAGCTGCCGCCCATCGCCATGATGCGCGAGGCGTCCACGTCGGCCCGCTGCTCGAGCGCGTCGGTGACGGCCATGATGTCCTTGAAGCACTGGTCGCCCCACACGTTGCCCCAGATGCCTTGCACGAATTCCTGGCCGAAACCCAGTGACCCGCGCGGATTCGGCTGCACCACCGTGTAACCCGCAGCCACCGCAATGAGCGGGTTCCAGCGCCAGTGCCAGGCGTCTGCGCTCGCGCTGATCGGGCCGCCGTGGATCCACAGCAGCACCGGGCTCTTCCTGCCTTTCGCCGATTTCGGCCGCGTGATCCAGCTCTGGATCGGCGTGCCGTCGGTGGATACCGTGGTGATGCTCTCCACTTCGGCCCAGTCGCCCGCGGGCTCAAAGCCCGAGAGCCGCGCGAGCGGTGAAGGCGCGCCCTCCGCCTTGCCCGTATACACATGGCACTCCGGCGCATCCAGCAGGGTCGAACGGATGCAGGCGAAGCCGCCTTGCGGCAACGCGACCACATCGTTGTGGCCGCCGCTGTGGGCGCGCGCACTCAGCCGCCGCACTTCGCCCGCGGTAGCGTCGATCGCGAACACAGGCGTCATTCCATCGTCGTCGGCCGTCACCAGTACATCGCGCCCATCGACCGACCAATCCCAGATGTGCGGCCAGCGGTCCCAGGTTTTGGCCAGTTCGCGCGCGTTGCCTTGTTCGTCGAACAGCGTCAGCGTGGGCTTGACGACGTGCTCGCGCGTGCGCTTGTCGCGCACCGCAGCGATCGTCTTGCCGTCGGGCGAGAAGCAGGCGTTCTCGGTGGACACCGAGCCGCCTTGCGGCAGCAACTTGTGCGTCCGTGCATCGAGGTCGAACACCATGATGTGGTGGTCGTCCACCCGGTCCTCACCAGGCACCCGCGACTGGGCCAGTGCGCGCCTGCCATCGGCGGTGATGTCGAGCTGCGGCTCGATGGCGAACTCGGACTTCATCTCCGGCGTCAGGTCCACACGCTGCCTGCCGTCGGCATCGCACAGGACCAGGTGTGTGTTGGGCCGGTCGGGGTTCTGGTGCAGCCAGTGGTCCCAGTGCCGCACCGGCTGGCTGCGGAAGTTGCGCGCGCTAGTGCCCTTCTTGCCGCGCTCGGCTGCCGTCTCGCGCTGCTTGTCGTGATCCACGCCGGCAAGCACCGGCGCGAACAGCACCATGCGATCGGCGCGCGCCGCGAAGCGAAAACCCTCCACGCCCAGTGGCTCATCGGTGAGTTGCCGCGGCTCGCCACCTCCGGCCGGCAGCAACCAGACCTGCATTCGCTTTTCAGCATCTTCGTCGGGCTTGATGTCGTTGGGCTGGCGGTTGGACAGGAAGCCGAGCGCGCCGTCGTGACGGAAGCAGGGTGCGGCGTCCCTGGTTTCGCCACGGGTGAGTTGCACGGCAGGTGAGCCGTTGGTGGGCACCTTCCACAGATCCGACATGTACTTCATCCCGTCGCGGTCCAGCCGCTGGACGGCAACGGCGAGCCAGCTGCCGTCGGGAGAGGCGGCGATGCTGCCCACGCGGCGCAGGGAAATGTGGGCGGCTGGGGTGTACGGTGTGGAAGTCATTCTTTTCCGATGCTTCGTTGGAGGCGGTCATTGTGCTGCAGCCCACGGACGGCACACAATCGGGGCTTTGCTGCGGGAGAAACGCCATGACGTCCGCCACCGACACTGCATTCACCGGCTCCGTTGCCCAGTTCTACGAGCAGTACATGGTGCCGCTCATCTTTGAGCCGTACGCCGTCGATCTTGCCCGGCGAGTGGTCGCTGCGGCGCCCGGTCGCGTGCTGGAGGTTGCCGCCGGCACCGGCGTGGTGACACGGCAACTCGCGCAGGCGCTGGACGCGTCGAGCAGCATCGTGGCCACCGACCTCAACCCCGCGATGATCGAAGAAGGGGCGCGGATCGGGACCGCCCGGGCCGTGGAATGGCGCCAGGCCGACGCGATGCAGTTGCCGTTCGGGCACTCCGCTTTCGATGCGGTCGTCTGCCAGTTCGGGGTGATGTTCCTGCCCGACCGGCCGCATGCCTACGGCGAAGCGCGCCGCGTGCTGCGCCCGGGCGGCCTGTTCGCCTTCAACGCCTGGGGACCGATTGCCGCGAACGAGTTTGCGGATGCAGTGACGAATGCACTCGCCACGCTGTTTCCCAAGGACCCGCCACGGTTCATGGCGCGCACCCCGCACGGTTACCACGATGCGGCCCGGATCTCGGAGGACCTCGCTGCCGGAGGATTCACCAGCGCGCCGACGATCGAGACGGTGGTGTTCACCAGCCGTGCCGCGTCTGCGCACATCGCGGCGCTCGCCTACTGCCAGGGCACCCCACTGCGTGGCGAGATCGAGGCGCGCGACCCGGGCGGGCTGGAGCGCGCCACCCAGGTCGCCGAAGCGGAACTGGCGCGCCGCTTCGGCACGGGACCGATTGAAGGACGCATCGAAGCGTTGGTGGCGACCGTC
>DATHWV010000049.1:0-3758 GCA_035460205.1 Ramlibacter sp. | reverse complement strand
TCGCCGCAACCGGCGAGCAGTGCCATCGGGAAGACGAGCCAGGCGATGGTCTTGTTCATGACTTGGCTCCGCCCGGTTGCCCGGCCTGCTTCGAACCGTAGGCCGTGCCCCAGCCCAAGGCCTCGGCGCCCTTGCCGCGCTTCAAGACGCGGTTGCGCAGGATGTCGGCGACCACGTCGCCGTCGCCGGCCAGGAGCGCCTTGGTCGAGCACATCTCGGCGCAAGCCGGCAGCTTGCCCTCGGCCAGGCGGTTGCGCCCGTACTTCTCGAACTCCGCCTGCGAGCCGTTGGCCTCGGGGCCGCCGGCGCAGAAGGTGCACTTGTCCATCTTGCCGCGCACGCCGAAAGTGCCGGCGGCCGGAAACTGCGGCGCGCCGAACGGGCAGGCATAGCTGCAATAGCCGCAGCCGATGCAGGTGTCCTTGTCGTGCAGCACCACGCCTTCGTCGGTGCGGTAGAAGCAGTTGACCGGGCACACCGCCATGCAAGGGGCGTCCGAGCAGTGCATGCAGGCCACGGAGATAGACTTCTCGCCAGGCACGCCGTCGTTGAGTGTGACCACGCGGCGGCGGTTGACGCCCCAGGGCACTTCGTGCTCGTTCTTGCAGGCCGTCACGCAGCCGTTGCACTCGATGCAGCGCTCCGAGTCGCAGACAAATTTCATTCTTGCCATGTCGGTCTCCTCTTATGCCGCGCGTTCGATGTTGCAGACCGTCGTCTTGGTCTCCTGCATCATCGTCACGCTGTCGTAACCGTAGGTCGTCGCCGTGTTCACCGCTTCGCCGCGCACCACCGGTGCCGCGCCGTTCGGGTAGTACGGCAACATGTCGGCGCCCTGCCAGCGGCCGGAGAAGTGGAACGGCATCCAGACCGTGTCGGGACCGACCCGCTCGGTCACCAGTGCCTGCACGTTCAGGCGCCCGCCGGTGGGCGTGTTCAGCCAGACCCGCTCGCCATTGCGGATGCCCTTGGCGGCGGCCGCCTTCGGGTTAATCTCGACGAAGGCCTCTTGCTGCAACTCGGCCAGCCAGGGGTTGGAACGCGTCTCCTCACCGCCGCCCTCGTACTCGACCAGCCGGCCGGAGGTGAGGATGAGCGGGAATTTCTCGGCAACCTTGTCCTGCAGGTTCTTCTGCTGGATGGTCTTGTACAGCGTGGGCAGCCGCCAGAACGCCTTCTTGTCGTCGTGCGACGGGTACTTGGCGACCAGGTCGGGCCGCGTGCTGTACAGCGCTTCGCGGTGTTGCGGGATTGCATCCGGGAAGTTCCACACCACCGCGCGCGCCTTCGCGTTGCCGAACACATGGCAACCGTGGTTCTTCATCGTCACGCGGATGATGCCGCCGGAGTTGTCGGTCTTCCAGTTCTTGCCTTCCGCCTGGGCCTTCTCGACGTCGGTGAGTTCATCCCACCAGCCCAGTTTCTTGAGCAACACGTGGTCGAACTCCGGGTAGCCGGTCTGGATGTCGGCGCCCTTGGACGCGGAGCCGTCTTCGGCCAGCAGGTTCTTGCCTTCGCGCTCCACGCCGAAGTTCGCGCGGAAGTTGCCGCCGCCGTCCATCACATGCTTGGAGGTGTCGTAAAGGTTGGGCGAGCCGGGGTGCTTCAGCTCCGGTGTGCCGAAGCAGGGCCACGGCAGGCCGAAGTAATCACCGGTCAGGTCGTAGCCGGTCTGCGCGTCCCTGCCGCCCTTGGACTTCAGGGTCTTCACGTCGAAGTTGCCCATGTTGCGCATGTGCGCCTTCAGGCGCTCCGGGCTCTGGCCGGTGTAGCCGATGGTCCACATCGACTTGTTGACTTCGCGCAGGATGTCCTCGGGGATGGGTTCGTCCATGCCCTTGACCTTCTGCATCTTGTAGTTCTTGACCAGTTCCTTGCCGAAGCCGAGCTTTTCGGCGAGCTGGTACATGATCATGTGGTCGGTGCGGCTCTCCCAGAGCGGCTCGATGACCTTTTCGCGCCACTGGAGCGAACGGTTGGACGCGGTCACCGAACCGCTGGTCTCGAACTGCGTTGCCGCCGGCAGCAGGTACACCGCGCGGTTCGGGTTCAAGTCTTCGGCCTTGCCGGGCATGGCCGCCATCGCCGCGGTGGCCGACGGATACGGGTCCACCACCACCAGCAGGTCGAGCTTGTCCATGGCCCGCTTCATCTCCAGGCCCCGGGTCTGGGAGTTGGGCGCATGGCCCCAGAACACGACACCACGCAGGTTCGGGTCCTGGTCGATCAGTTCGTTCTTTTCCAGCACGCCGTCGATCCAGCGTGACACCGTGATGCCGGGCTTGCTCATCATGCCGGCGTTGGTGAAGCGCGCCTTGATCCAGTCGTACTCCAGGCCCCAGGCCTTGGCGAAATGCCGCCACGACCCTTCGACGATGCCGTAGTAGCCCGGCAGCGAGTCGGGGTTGGGGCCGATGTCGGTCGCGCCCTGCACGTTGTCATGGCCGCGGAAGATGTTGGCGCCGCCGCCGGACACGCCCACGTTGCCCAGCGCCAGTTGCACGATGCACGAAGCGCGCACCATGGCGTTGCCGATCGTGTGCTGGGTCTGGCCCATGCACCACACCAGCGTCGAGGGCCGGTTCTTGGCCATCATCTCGGCCACCTTGGCCATCTGCGCTTCAGGCACGCCGCAGGCCTCTTCGACCTTGTCCGGCGTCCACTTCGCCATCACGTCTTCCTTGACCTTGTCCATGCCGTAGACGCGGTCGTTGATGTACTTCTTGTCTTCCCAGCCGTTCTTGAAGATGTGGTACAGCATGCCGAACAGGAAGGGAATGTCGCTGCCGGAGCGGATGCGCACGTACTCGTCGGCCTTGGCGGCCGTGCGGGTGAAGCGCGGGTCCACCACGATCATCTTGGTGCCGGTCTCCTTGGCATGCAGCATGTGCAGCATGCTCACCGGGTGCGCTTCGGCGGCGTTGGAGCCGATGTACAACGCGCACTTGCTGTTCTGCATGTCGTTGTACGAATTGGTCATGGCGCCGTAGCCCCATGTGTTGGCGACGCCCGCCACCGTGGTGGAGTGGCAGATGCGCGCCTGGTGGTCGCAGTTGTTGCTGCCCCACAAGCTCACGAACTTGCGCATCAGGTACGCCTGCTCGTTGCTGTGCTTGGACGATCCCACCCAGTACAGGGACTCGGGGCCGCTGGCCTTGCGCAGTTCCAGGATCTTCGCGCTGATCTCGTTGAGCGCCACATCCCAGCTGATGCGCTCGTACTTGCCGTTGACCAGCTTCATCGGGTAGCGCAGGCGGAACTCCCCGTGGCCGTGCTCGCGGATGGCGGCGCCCTTGGCGCAGTGCGCGCCCAGGTTGATCGGGGAGTCGAACACCGGCTCCTGCCGGACCCAGACACCGTTCTCGACCACCGCGTCGATCGCGCAGCCCACCGAGCAGTGGCTGCAGACCGTGCGTTTGACTTCGACCTTGCCCTGGCCGATGGCCGCTTCCTTGCCTTCAGCGGCCCGGGCCTTCTTCACCAGCGTGAGCGACGAGGCGGCGATGCCGACCCCGACGCCAAGGCCGGACCTGCGCAGGAACGCGCGCCGGTCCATGGTGGGCAACGCGGTGGACATGCCGCGGTGCAGGCTGTGGATGAAAGGCGAACGCGTGCCCTGGGGGGCACCCGATTTCTTGGTCAGCAACATGGGGTTCTCCTGGAACGAGGAGTTAAACGAGCGTCGTCTTGTAATAGCGCTTGACGTGTTCGCTGAGGCGATAGCCCCCGCCGTTGGCCGGCGGTTTGGGCGCGTCAGC
>DATHWV010000048.1:0-22649 GCA_035460205.1 Ramlibacter sp. | reverse complement strand
ATTGAAAATGTACGCGGCGAAATTTGCGGCGGCGGTTGTGCTGTGCGCAATGGCCTTGACCGGTTGTGGTGGCGGGGGTGGCGGCAGCACTGCGCCTGGTGCGGAGGTTCCGGCATCGACCGACCGCTTCGCCCCCGTGCGCGACCTGGTCTGCTCCGGCGCCCAGGACTCCGGTTGGTGCTGGCAGGAGCCGCAGCCCGCTGCCGAGATCGTGACAGGCGTGTTCTTCCTGAATGCGGACATTGGCTGGGCCGCCGGCACCTGGGGCTGGATGCAGAAGACGACGGACGGCGGCAAGACCTGGTCACGGCTGCCGCTCAATGAGTTCAACTTTACCGAGATCGCATTCGCGGACGACCTGAATGGGTGGGCGTTGCTGGAGTTTGGCGGCGTGGCACACACCACCGATGGCGGGCGCAGCTGGCAAAGGCAGGTCGTGCCCCAGCCGGCTTTCCTCGGCCCCGCCCCAAACAAGCTGAAGGCCATCGATGCCCGGCGCGCCGTGGCATTCACCGGCCGGTTCCCGCAGTACGCGCTCGCCACAGACGACGCAGGCGCGCATTGGCGCGTCGCGCTGCAGGGAGACCCGCTGTATGCGACAGCCACAGGCGCCATCCTGGGATTCGACGGCACCGAAGGCCGGCGCACGGACGACATGGGCCTGAGCACGACGGCCCTTGGGCCGCTGCCTGCCTGCTCGCCTTTCCTCGACGTGCAAAGCGCACCCAGGATCTGGGCCTACTGCAGCGGCCCCACGCCCGATCCGTCCGACATCGACCTACGCAGCGTCTTCGTCAGCGATGACGGCGGCCTGACCTGGCGCGACGTGCACGCTTCCTTTCCCGTGGCCGAAAGCCGCGACTGGATGCTGTCCGAGGTCAAGCTGACCGCCCAAGGCGACGGCTGGGGACTCTTGAGGGATCCGCTCTATTCACCAGACATCAAGCTCACTGTCCTGCGGGCCTCAAACGGAGCGACGCGCTGGGCTCCGATCACGTTGCCTGCTTCGCTGGAAGGCGCGGTGCTGGCGCCAGGCTCGCTGGTGGACGCGCAGACCCTCTGGCTCGTCAAGGACGGCTTGGCGTACTGGACACAGGACGGCGGCACGACATGGAAACAGCTTTCGGTGCCTGGTGAAACCAGCCGGCCAGCCGGCCTCGAGCGCGACGGTGGTGGTGGCCTGCTGGCGGCTTTCTTCGAAGGCTCGGCCGTGCGCAATCGGCACTTCTATCGCTCCGTCGATGGCGGCCAGACGTGGAGACGCGTCCCCGGCGGCCTGGACGAGGAAGTCGATCGCTACGTTGAAATCCCGTTCCCGGGCGGAGTCGCCCAGGTGCTGCCTTCATCGGCCGTGCGCGGCCTGTGGTTCTTCGATGCGGCGCGCGGATTGGCGTTGACACGCGACGGCGCCTTGATGGACACGAGCGATGGCGGACGCCATTGGACCAGCCGCGGCGTCACGACGCCCGCGGTACAACCCTGCTGCATCATCTCAGGCCGCCTGCAATTCACGACCAGCGGCCGCGGCTGGCTGATCGACAAGGGCAAGCTGATGCAGTCGAGCGACGGTGGCCGTAACTGGTCCAGCGCTCCGGTGCCGGCAGGCATGGGCAGCGTGAGGGACCTGCAATTCATGGACGGCCAGCGGGGCTGGGCGGTGACGGCGCAGGGCCAGTTGTTCGGCACAACGGATGGGGGAGCGTCGTGGACACTCAGGCCCGATGTGCCGGGCCAGAAGATCCAGATGGTGCAGTTCCATGACGAGAAGGCAGGCCTGGCCTGGGTCAACGACGGCTTGCGCGAATCGATGTGGCGCACCGCGGATGGCGGCACCACCTGGCAGCTCACCAGCCTGAACGGGCGCGCGACCACCGGTGTCGGCAAGATTCTTTTCCTCGATGCTTCCAACGTCTGGATGGTGGGCACGGGACACGAGGGGGTCTGGCGCAGCAGGGACGGCGGCAAATTCTGGGACGCCGTGACGGTTCCTGTGGCCACAGGGTCCGCAACAAACACCATCGGCTTTTACGACATCCACTTCACCGACGCGCAGTACGGCTGGATCGTGGGCGGCCAGGGAACGGTGCTGGCGACCGTAGATGGCGGGTTGACCTGGGAAAAGCAGGCGACCGGCTCCGCTGCGCTCGGGACTTTCACCACGATGTTCTGGCTGGACAGGCAAACCGGCTGGATCGGTGGCGGGACCGGGTCGCGCGAGGACGGGCGCTCCATCATCATGGCGACCGTCACCGGCGGCCGTTAGCGGGCGTACACTGGCCTTCCCGAGGAGGGTCAGCAATGCGACAGTTGTCCGCTCATTCGCGCAAGCTCGCCGGCGCCGCCGGCCTCTGCCTGCTGGCCTCCTGCGCCGTCATCCCTTTTGCGGTTGACCGCAACGCCACCGCCCCGGTCCTCGAAGGCTACGGCCGCGTCGACACTGCCGTCACCACCAACGTGCCCGCCGCACGTGATGCTTTCCAGCGCGCGATGCTGCAGGCCTACGCGTTCAACGAGGTCGAAGCGGTGCGAACCTTCAAGGCTGCGCTGGCGCTGGACCCGCAGTGTGTGCTGTGTGCATGGGGCGTCGCATGGCAACTCGGCCCCAACATCAATTCGCCCGGACGTGAAGACTTCACCGAGCACCTTCGCTATGTCGACTACGCCATGCGCCACCTCGGTAACGCGACGCCGCGCGAGCGCGCACTGGTCGAGTCGCTGGCGCTGCGTTACGCGCACACGAGCATGGCGCGTGAGACAGCTCCCCTGATGGCCGAGGTCTGCGGCAAGGCCGCCAGCGAGGACGATGAAAAGTCACATCCCCTGGACGTGGCCTACGCCGCCCGCCTGCGCTCGCTGGCCGACGCCTATCCGGACGACGCCGACATCCTGTCGCTGTACGCTGAAGCAGAGATCATCGCCACCGAGGGCGAATCCGGCTGGACGCCCGACGGCAAGCCGCGCGGACGCATCGGTGAAGTCGCGGACCGCCTGGAGAAACTGCTGGCCCGCCAGCCGGAACACACCGGCATCAACCACTACATGATCCACATCGCCGATGCGCAGGCTGTGGCGCACCGAGCGGTCCCCGCAGCCGACCGGATGGGCCGGCTTGCGCCGCAATCGCCGCACCTGCTGCACATGCCGTCGCACATCTACGTGCACGTGGGCCGCTATGCCGACGGCACGCGGGTCAACCAGCAATCGGTGGCCGCGGACCTGGCACTGGCCGAAACGCAGAAGGCCCAAGGCTTCAGCAACAGCAAGGACTGGCGGCGGCACGACGTGCACTTCCTCTGGTACTCGGCGCTGATGGAAGGCCGGTTGGACGTCGCAGTGGACGCCGCCCGCCAGCGCGGCGAACTCACCGGCAAGTCCACGCACGTGTATGGCGAGTACTACCGCAGCCTCCCTTTGCTGACGCTGCTGCGCCTGGAACGCTGGGACGATGTGCTGAAGGAGCCCCAGGCTACCGGCGATCACGGGTTGGCGAAGGCGAATTTCGAATATGCGCGCGGCGTTGCGCAGGCGCGGCTGGGACAACTCGATGCGGCGCAGCAATCGCTGGCGCGGCTGGACAGCGCGGTGGCGGAAACAGCGAAGACCCACGCGTCGAAGTCCGGCGTGGACAAGACCGTGCGCTCGATGCTGGAGTTCGCGCACGAAGGACTGCGCGCCGAACTGGCCCTGGCCCAGCGGCGCTACGACGATGCGATCGCGCACCAGGCCAAGGTGATCACCGCCGTGGAAAAGCTCGACAGCCGCGAACCCCCCTTGCTGGGCGCGGGCGGGCATCTGGGACTCGGGCATATCCAGTCCCGCGCCGGCCGTCATGCGGAGGCCGAGGCCACCTTCCGCAAGGAACTCGAGGCGAGGCCGGCCAGCGGCTGGGCGCTGCGGGGCCTGGTGCAAGCGCTGCAGGCGCAGGGAAGAACCGCCGAAGCGGCGAAGTACCGCGCCGAACTTGAACGCAGCTGGACCCAGGCCAGCTTGCCGCTCAAGTCCGGCACCTGACCTGCGGGAATATTCCACAGGTTCAGGCCTGCGGTAACCCAATCACCCACGCCTTGCAGCTTGTGACAGTGGGTCTGCTGCGTTTGCCGCACACAATGCCGGCCGATTGTGGACTTGGGGTGACGGATGCGTTGGATGACGGGGCAAGACCTGGGATGGGTTGCGGGTAGCCTGGCCGTGATGGCCCTGGCGGGTTGCGGCGGTGGTGGCGGCGGTGGCACGCCGGCAGTGACGCCAACCGCCAGCACGCCTGCGCAGGCAGTTGCGCAGCCAGTTGCGCAACCGGCTGCGACGCAAGCCGCTGCCAGCGCCCTGTCAGCGCCCATGCTGGGCGACTGCGAGCTGTTCCCCGCCAACGCGATCTTCAACACCCGCATCGACGACGCCGCGCGCTTTCCCGCCCACGTGAAATCCGCCGAGTGGGTGAGCCTGGTCGGCGAGGGCGTTCCCTTCAGCACCGACTGGGGCGTCAACGACAACCCGGCCAACTTCGCCACCTACTGGGGCATGCCGATCAATATCGTGGACGGCACTGCGGCGACGACGGAGTGGCCGGTCGTGTCGTTCGACTTTGCGACGTCCGGTGTGTTCTGGGACCGCGGTTACCCCGACAAGAGCGATTGCGCGGTGGCCGACGGCAACGGCGGCTTCTCGATTGCGCGCTCCTGCGGCGCGGTGCCAGGGGGCCAGCGGCGCTTTCCGTTCCCCCTGCCTTCGAAGGTGCTCAATGAAGACGGCCTGTGCACCGACCCGAACACCTGCGGCGACCGGCACCTGCTGGTAGTCGAAAAAGGATCCTGCCGCCTGTGGGAGAGCTACTTCGCCTATAACCTGTCGGGCCAGTGGTACGCGATGGCCACTGCAGCATGGGACATGAAGTCCCTCGCCCTGCGGCCCGACAACTGGGCAGCGGGCGACGCCGCCGGCCTGCCGATCACGCCGTTGCTGGCGAAGGCAGCTGAAGCGAACTCCGGTGAGATTCGCCACGCGCTGCGCGTGAACTTCGGCGACGCCAAGCTGGCGCTGGAACATGTGTGGCCGGCGCGCTTCGCCGCGGGCGGCGACAACCCGGGCGCCATCCCTTTCGGATCGTTGCTGCGGTTGAAGGCCAGCTTCGTGATCCCGGACGACTGGACGACGCAAGCCAAGGCGCTCGCGACCGCCGCCAAGCGCTACGGCCTGTACGTCACCGACAACGGCGCCGATTTCCACGTGCAGGGCGAACCCAATGCGACGTGGGACCTGCGCACCAACGCGCAGATGCGCAACATCCGGATGTCGGACATGGAATTCGTCCATCTCGGCGCGATCACCGGCGATGCGCGCTTCTCGCGCGATTCCATGGCAGCAAGCTGGTAGCCGCCTCCCGGATTCCTCCCCAATTGGCTGCCAGAATGCAGCCATGCGACTGACGCTCCAGCGGAAATTCTTCATCGCGCTGGCCGTGATGCTGCTCGCGCTCATGCTCATGTTCGTGGGCCTGTCGCGCTGGAGCCTGCAGCGCGGGCTCGGACCCTACGTGGCCGAGATCGAGCTGTCGCGCCTGGACTGGATCGTGGCCAATGCCCAGGCGGCCTACGCGCGCGAAGGCAGCTGGCACTTCCTGCGCAGCGAGCCCAATGCCTGGCGCGCGATGCAGATGCCCGGGGGCGTGCTGCGCGCACCGCCGGGCAGGCCGCCGCCGGACATGGAGCCGGGGCGCTTCGGCCCGCCGCCGCCGCACCGGCGTGACGGCCCGCGCGGCGGCCCCGAATCGCTGTTTGGCCGCCTCTCGCTGCTGGACGCGAACGGCTCCACGGTGCTGGCCGGCCAGGCTGAACTGGCGGAAGACGCCTTGCAGCGCCCCATTGAAGTGAACGGCAAGACCGTGGCCTGGCTCGCCCTGGCGCCGGTGCAAGGCCTCGGTACGCAAGCCGACCGGGCTTTCGCTGTGCAGCAGTCGCGCTTCGTCATCTTCACCGGCCTCGCCGGCCTCTTGATCGCCTTGCTGATTTCTATCGCCATGGCGCGCCGCTGGCTGGTGCCGGTCGAGCAGCTGGTGGACGCGGCCCGCAAGGTGGCCGACGGCCGGCTGGGCGTCACCGTGCCGGTGCAGGGCCGCGACGAGTTTGCCGAGCTGGCGAGCACTTTCAATGCGATGTCTTCGCGCCTGTCGGCGATGGAGGAGTCGCGCCGTCAATGGCTGTCCGACGTCGCGCACGAGCTGCGCACGCCGGTGGCCGCGATGCGGGCCGAAATCGAATCGGTGCAGGACGGCGTGCGTGCTTTCGATGAATCCACGGCGCGCCGCATGCATGGCCAGGTGATGCGACTGGGCAAACTGGTCGATGCCCTGCGCCTGGTGATGCATGACGAACGGTCGCAGGCGCCCACCACCAGCATCGAGTTTTCGCCGCTGGCCGTGCTGTCCGACACCGTGGGGGACATGCAGGCGCTGGCGCGCCAGCGCGACATCGAACTGGAAGGCCTGGACGCCATTGCGGCGCTGCAGCGCGAGAGGGCGCCGCGTCTGCAGGGCGACCCTTCGCGGCTCGCGCAGGTGTTCACCAACCTGGTGGAAAACAGCCTGCGCTACACCCATCCCGGCGGCCACCTGCAGCTGGGCGCGCAAGTCCTGGCGGAGCAAAAGCGCCTGCTGATCGTGTTCGAGGACTCGGCGCCGGCGCCGCGTGAGGCGGACTTCGAGCGGCTGTTCGACCGGTTCTTCCGCGGCGACGCCTCGCGCAGCCGCGAACTGGGCGGCGCGGGCCTGGGCCTTGCCATCTGCAAGGCCATCGTCCAGGCGCACGGCGGCACGATCACAGCCATGCCTTCGCCACTGGGCGGCTTGCGCATCGAGCTGCAGCTGCCGATCATCACGCCATGAAGCGGATATTCGTCGTCGAGGACGAGCCCGACATTGCCTCGGTGCTGGTGGACTACCTGCGCGCCGCGGGTTATGCGCCGGAACACTTCGCCGATGGCGCTGTGGCGCTGCAGGCAGCGCTGGCCGTTCCCCCCGACCTGGTGTTGCTCGACCTGATGCTTCCGGGCCTGGACGGCCTGCAGGTGCTCAAGGGGCTGCGCGAGCGCGGCGACCTGCCGGTGGTGATGCTGACCGCGCGCGTCGAAGAGGTGGACCGCCTGATCGGCCTGGAGCTGGGCGCCGACGACTACATCTGCAAGCCGTTCTCGCCGCGCGAGGTGGTTGCGCGCGTGAAGGCCGTGTTGCGGCGCTCGGCGTTGCCGCAGGCCGCCCGCGCCGCGAGCGGCCTGCAGCTGGACATGCAGCAGCACAAGGCCACGCTCGATGGTGCGGCGCTCGACCTGACGCCCAAGGAGTTCGCCCTGCTCAACGCGCTGGCCGCGCGGCCGGGCCGCGTCTTCTCCCGCGGGCAACTGCTTGACCTGGTCTACCCCGATGCGCTGGAGGCGAGCGAGCGCGCGCTCGACAGCCATGTCAAGAACCTGCGGCGCAAGCTCGCGGCGCATGACGCACGGCACGAGTGGATCCGCTCGGTGTACGGCGTGGGATTCGGTTTCGAGGAACGTTGACACGCTTCCTCCCAGGTTTCTCCAAGATCCGCTGCGATCCTGAAGGCTCTCACAACGCCGACCCAGGAATCGCATGCATCAGGATGAACACCCCCACGGACTTGCCCACGACCTCAAAACGCTGCTGCGCCAGGCGCACGATCGCCGACGCGCCCTGCGCTGGCTCGGCGGCGGCGCCGCACTGGCGCTGATGGGGTGCGGCGGTGGGGACGATAGCGACAGCGCCACGACGACAACCAGCAGTACCAGCACCACCACCACGACCACGAGCACCACGGACACCAGCAGCGCGTCCTGCAGCGTCATTCCTTCCGAGACGGCCGGCCCCTACCCGGGCGACGGCACCAACAGTGGTGGCAATGGCGGCATCGCCAACGCGTTGGCGCAGACCGGCATCATCCGCAGCAACATCGTCGCCAGTTTCGGCTCCTCCACCGGCACCGCCAGCGGCGTGCCGCTGACCATCAAGCTCAAGCTGGTCAACACCGCGTCGAACTGCGCTTCGCTCGCGGGCTACGCGGTCTACCTGTGGCATTGCGACGCACTGGGTCGCTACTCGATGTACTCGTCCGGCATCGCCGGCGAGAACTACCTGCGCGGCGTGCAAGTTGCCGACAGCAGCGGCGAGCTCACCTTCACTACCATCTTTCCGGGCTGCTACGACGGCCGCTGGCCGCATGCGCACTTCGAGGTATTCGCGAGCCAGGCCGCGGCCACCAGCGGCGCCAACGACATCAAGACTTCGCAGCTCGCCTTCCCCCAGGCAGCCTGCGCCACCGTGTACACCGACTCGCGTTACACCGGCAGCGCGACCAACCTGGCGCGCGTGAGCCTGGCCACCGACAACGTGTTTTCCGACGGCGCGACGCTGGAAACGCCCACCGTCACCGGCAGCATCGCCGAAGGTTTCGTTGCCACCTTGCGGGTGGGCGTGGCAGCGTAACTGCCGAGGAGCGGATCATGTCTCACTTCGTGCCCGACTTCGCCACCAGCACCACGCGCGTGCTGGCGGCCGACAGCGACAGCGAGACCGGCGAAATGCTGCGCGACTACCTGGCGCGGTTCGGCATGCAGGTGGACGTGGTGCGCAGCGGCGCCGGCCTGCGCACCAGCCTCGCGCCGGGGCGTTTCGACGTGCTGCTGCTGGAAATGCAGTTGCCGGACGAGGACGGACTGGGCCTGTGCCAGTGGGCTCGGCGGCTGCAACCCGACCTGCCCATCATCATGCTGGCGCGGCCGGTCGACCCTGCTTCCTGCGTGCTGGGCCTGGAGATCGGCGCGGACGACTTCCTGGCCAAGCCCTTCGAGCCACGCGAACTGGTGGCAAGGATCAAGGCCGTGCGGCGCCGTGGCGCCATCCGCGCATCCGCCGAAAGCATGCTGCGCTTCGGCAACTGGACCTTCGACCGCATTCGCCGGATGCTGCAGGACATCAACGGCAAGGTGGAAGTCCTTTCGACTTCCGAGGCGCGGCTGCTGTCCGCCTTCGTGGACCACCCGTTCAAGGTGCTGTCGCGCGACAGGCTGCGCGAACTCTCGTGCCACCCGGGCATCGATGTGCACGGCCGCGCGGTCGATCTCGCGGTATCGCGCCTGCGCGGCAAGCTGGGGGATGACGCGGGCGATCCCGGGCTGATCCGGACGATCCGGGGCGCGGGTTACCTGTTCGACACGGCGGTGATGCGCTGACGCCCGCTCAAAGCGCTTGCGTGCTGCGCAGTTCCTTGACCTGTTCGGCGCTGTAGCCCAGTGACGCCAGGATGGCGTCGGTGTGCTGGCCGAGCGCGGGGATGGCGTCCATGCGCACCGCGTCGGTCCCCTGTGCGCCCGGCGGCAACAGGGCCGGCACCGGCCCGCCCGGCGTTGCCACGTCCACCCAGCGACTGCGCGCCTGCAGTTGCGGATGGGCCCACACCTGTGCCATGTCGTTGACCTGCGCATTGGCAATGCCCGCAGCTTCCAGCCGTGCCACGACCTGCGGCGCCGACATCGCACTGAACGCCTCCACGATCAAGGCTCGCAGTTCCGCGCGTGCGGCGCTGCGCCGGGTGTTGGTGTCGAATCGCGCGTCGGACGCCAGCGCGGGCTGCAGCAACACCTTCTCGCAAAAGGCCTGCCATTCGCGTTCGTTCTGCAGGCCCAGCATCACGGTATGGCCGTCGCCGGTGGGGAACGGGCCATAGGGATAGATGGTGGCGTGCGCCGCGCCGGCGCGTGGCGGCGGCGTCGCGCCCTCGTAGGCGTAGTACAGCGGGTAGCCCATCCACTCGACCATGCTCTCCAGCATCGAGACGTCGATGCGCTTGCCCCGCCCGGTGCGGCCCCGCTCGATCAGCGCCGCCAGGATGTTGGTGTAGCCATACATGCCGGCCGCGATGTCGGCGATGGAACAGCCGGCCTTGGCCGGTTCATCGGCCGAGCCAGTAATGGAGACGAAACCCGACTCGCTCTGGATCAACAGGTCATACGCCTTCTTGTCGCGGTAGGGGCCCGGCGCCTGCGGGTCATCGCCATAGCCGGAGATGTCGCACACGATCAGCTTCGGGTACTTCGTTGCCAGTGCCTCATACGACAAGCCCATGCGGGCCGCCGCGCCAGGCGCGAGGTTCTGCACCAGCACGTCGGCCTGAGCCAGCAGGCGCGACAGCACCTCGGGGGCGCGCGCATGCTTGAGGTCCAGCGTGAGGCTTTCCTTCGAGCGGTTGGTCCAGACGAAATGCGAAGCCTGGCCGTTCACCCGTTCGTCGTAGGCGCGTGCAAAGTCACCCACGCCCGGCCGCTCGACCTTGATCACCCGCGCGCCCTGGTCGGCCAGCTGGCGCGTGCAGAACGGCGCGGCGATCGCGTGCTCCAGCGCGACGACCGTGATGCCTTCCAGCGGCAGCATCAGAAGCTGCGCGGCAGCCCGAGCACGTGTTCCGCCACGTAGCTCAGGATCAGGTTGGTGGAGATCGGCGCCACCTGGTACAGGCGCGTCTCGCGGAACTTGCGCTCCACGTCGTATTCGCAGGCAAAGCCGAAGCCGCCGTGGAACTGGATGCAGGCGTTGGCGGCCTCCCAGCTCGCCTTGGCCGCCAGGTACTTCGCCATGTTGGCCTGCGCGCCGCAGGGTTGGTGCGCGTCGTAGAGGCGGCAGGCTTCCCAGCGCATCAGGTTGGCGGCTTCGACTTCGATGTGCGCCTCGGCGATCGGGAACTGCACGCCCTGGTTCTGCCCGATGGGGCGGCCGAAGACGACTCGCTCCTTCACGTAGCGCGTGACACGATCGATGAACCAGTGGCCGTCGCCGATGCACTCCGCGGCGATGAGCGTGCGCTCGGCGTTCAGGCCGTCCAGGATGTACTTGAAGCCCTGGCCCTCCTGGCCGATGAGGTTTTCGGCGGGAATCTCCAGGTTCTCGAAGAACAGCTCATTGGTCTCGTGGTTGACCATGTTCGGGATGGGCTGCACGGTCATGCCCTTGCCGATGGCTTCGCGCAGGTCGACGATGAAGACCGACATGCCTTCGCTTTTCTTCTTGACCTCGGCCAGCGGCGTGGTCCGGGCCAGCAGGATCATCAGGTCCGAGTGCTGGACGCGCGAGATCCAGACCTTCTGCCCGTTCACCACATAGCGGTCGCCCCGCTTGACCGCCGTGGTCTTGATCTTCGTGGTGTCGGTGCCGGTGCTGGGCTCGGTCACGCCCATGGACTGAAGGCGCAGGTTGCCGGCCGCGATGGCGGGGAGGTACTTCTGCTTCTGCTCGCGGGACCCGTGGCGCAACAGGGTGCCCATGTTGTACATCTGGCCGTGGCAGGCGCCGGAGTTGCCGCCCGCACGGTTGATCTCCTCCATGATGACCGACGCTTCCGTCAGCCCCAGCCCGGACCCGCCGTACTCCTGCGGGATCAGCGCGGCCATCCAGCCCGCCTTGGTGAGCGCGTCGACGAAGGCTTCCGGGTAGGCGCGCTCGGCGTCCACCTTGCGGTGGTACTCGTCGGGGAATTCGGCGCAAAGCGCGCGAACCGCGTCGCGGATGTCCTGGAACTTGTCTGGGCTTGTCATGGTGTCCTGCCCGCACAGTCTATCCCGGCGCACAAAAAAAGGCCCGGTGCGGACACCGGGCCTTTTGGCTGGAGGGGCGCCAGGCTCAGACGAACTGGATGCCGGTGTCCATCACGCCCACCACGTGCACGGCATTGGCACTGGAATCCGATGCGATGAAAGCCAGCTCGGCCCGGGTGTAGGTGCCGGTATTCAGGTAGTTGGTGTAGGTGTTCAGGTCCGAGGCGCTCGGGTCGCTGCCGAAGACGTTGTGGTAGATGAACTTCACGAAGTCGCTGTTCGAGCTCGAGCCCGCCAGTTGCGTGAACAGCGTGGTGGAAGTGGCCATGCCGGCGGCGGCCATGGCCGAGGTGCCGCCGTCGAGCATGTCCAGCCCCAGGCCGACGAACTCGCGCACGCCCAGGTAGCCCTGCCCGAACACGGCGGCGATGATCTTCGCCACGGAGCCGGCATGGCCCGTCATGTCCAGTGCCAGGCTGTGGTCGCTGAACTGCAGGCGCTCGACGTTGGCCAGGGTGGCCGTTTCGCCGTTGCCGGACACCGTCCCGCCGTTGCCGCTGCGGGTGACGCTGTAGCTCGCATGCGTGTTGGCGAACAGCACGGTGTCGATGCCGCCCAGCCCGTCCACCGAGAGCGTGCCACCGTTGTGCACGGTGGCGCCGGTGACTACGGGCCCGGCGAAGTCGAGCGAGCCGCCCCAGATCATGTCGGACTGGCCGGTGATCACGCTGCTGTCGGCGGTGCGCAGGTAAGTGCCAGCGGATACGGGCAGCACGGCGCCATTGAGCGTGATGCTGGAGACATAGAGGTTGCGGTCACCGACCTCCCAGCTGGCCTGCGTGTCGTTGGTGTATTGCAGGCTGATGCTGGAGACGGAAAGGCCGGCGCTCAAGGGGACGACCACCATTTGCGTCGCGCCCGTCGAATGGTCCGCAGTGATGGAAAGGCCGGAGACGACGACGACGCCGTTGACCAGCACGTTGATCACGGGCGGTTGGCCTTCAGCGGAAGTTCCGCTCAGCGTGAGCAGCAGGCTGTTGCCGAACGGTTGGATGGCGTCATTGCCGGGAGTGCCATTTAGGTCTGCCATTGCTTAACCTCTTTCGCAGGAGTGGTGACGATGGAGCCAACTCTATGGAGGCTCGGCCTGTTGATCCATGGCGCATTCGGACTACCCCAGCAGTAACGCGATGCGGCGTTGTAACCTGCGGCCTCACTCATCCTTCGCCACGGCGCACCGGACAACCCCACTAATATGATGGTCATCATATTTGCGTTTACACTGCCGCCATGGAAAGCCAGCCCAGCCGCAAGGAACTGAGCCACGAGCGCATCGTGGATGCCGCCGCGCGCGCCATCCGCCGGGGAGGTTTCGGCGGCGTCGGGGTTGCGGACGTCATGAAGGAAGCCGGCCTCACGCATGGTGGCTTCTACGCCCACTTCGAATCGCGCGACGCCCTGTTGGCCGAGGCGCTGGAGCGCGCCGGGCGCGACAGCGCCGAACGGATCGCAAAGAGCTCGGCCCATCGCCAGGCCAAAGGCGCCAGCCCGTTCAAGGCACTGGTCGACGGCTATCTCGCGGAAGCGCACCTCACGTCGCCTGAAAGCGGCTGCCCGGTGGCGGCGCTGGCGTCCGAAATGCCGCGCCAGGCGCCCCAGGTGCAGCAGGCTGCCGCGCAGCGGGTGCGCAACCTGGTGGCGCGCGTGGAGGCCGCCCTGACGCCGGCGGCACCGGCAGACGCTGCCGGCCTGGTGGCCGCGCAACTGGTCGGCGCGCTGCAGCTGGCCCGGGCCCTGGGCGACAACGCCCAGGGCAAAGCCCTGCTGGCGGCCACGCGCCGCAGCCTGGCCGCCCAATACGACACCCCGGGGCGTTGACCGCCCACCGCCACTGCACTCGCCATTTCACTCACCCGTCAATATGACGATCATCATATTTCCTGAAGGACTGCATCCATGAAACTCGACAATGCCATCGTCTTCATTACCGGCGCCAACCGCGGCATCGGCCTCGCGTTCGCCCAGGAGGCGCTCAAGCGTGGCGCCCGCAAGGTCTACGCCGCAGCGCGCAACCCGGCCAGCGTGACGCTGCCGGGTGTCGAAGCCATCCAGCTCGACGTGACGAAGCCCGATGAAATCGCCGCCGCCGTCAGGCGCTGCGGCGACGTCACGCTGCTCATCAACAACGCGGGGATTGCCAGTCCCGGCGGTTTCCTGCCGGAAGGCAGCGAGGCGTCGGCGCGGGCCCAGATGGAAACCAACTTCTTCGGGCCGCTGCGCCTGAGCCAGGCGTTCGCACCGGTTCTGGCCGCGAACGGCGGTGGCGCGATCCTGAACGTGCTGTCGGTGGCCAGCTGGATCAATCGTCCCTTGTTGGGCGTGTACGGCGCCACCAAGTCGGCGGCCTGGGCACTGACCAATGGCCTGCGCCACGAGTTGCGCGCACAGGGAACGCAAGTCGTCGGCATGCACGTGGGTTTTGTCGACACTGACCTCACGCGCGGCATCGACTTTCCCAAGTCAACGCCGGGCGTGGTGGTCGCCCGCACTTTCGACGCGCTGGAAGCCGGCGCCGAGGAAGTGCTGGCCGACGAGATCACGCGCCAGGTCAAGCAAGGCCTGTCGGCCGAGCCCGGCGTTTACCTGGTGGCGCCATGAGCGCCGCGGCCGCCATGACGCCGCGTGTGCAGCAGATGCTGCACGCGCCGCTGCTGCCCACGCTGATGCGGCTGGCAGCGCCCAACATCATGGGCCTGTTCGCCATGACGCTGGTGATCGGCTATGACGGTTTCATCCTGGGCCGGCTGGGCTCCCATGCGCTCGCCGGCGTGGCGCTGGTGCTGCCGCTGTCGATGCTGATGCTGCAGATGTCGGCCGGCGGCATCGGCGGCGCGACGACGGCGGCGGTGGCGCGCGCGCTCGGCGCCGGCAACGCTGACGAAGCCAGCCGGCTGGCGCAGCACGCCCTGGTCATTGCCCTCGTGGCCGGCGGGCTGTTCATGGTCGCCCAGTTCATCGCGGGCCAGGCGATCTACAGCGCGATGGGTGGCCGCGGTGACACGCTGCGGGACGCGCTGGCTTACTCGAACGTGATGTTCGGTGGCGCGGTGCTGGTCTGGTGCACCAATGTGCTGGCCGCCGTCGTGCGCGGCTCGGGCAACATGGCATTGCCGTCGCTCGCCCTGTTCGGCATGGCCGTGGTGCACGTCGTCCTGTGTCCCTTGCTGGCCTTCGGCTTCGGGCCGATCCCCGGCCTGGGCGTCGCAGGCGCGGCCGCCAGCACGCTGACCGCCAATGCGCTGGCCTCGCTGGTCCTGCTGGTCCACCTGCTGAGGCCGGGCGGCGCCGTTCGCCTCAACCGCGTGGCATGGCAAATGCGCAGGCCGCTCTTCGGCGCCATCCTGCGCGTGGGCATCCCGGCTTCGGTCAGTCCCATCATCAGCAACGCATCGATAGCCCTCGCGACCGCCTTCGTCGGCAGCTACGGCACGGTGGCACTGGCCGGCTACGGCGCCGCTGCCCGGCTGGAGTACATCCTGGTGCCGATCGCCTTCGGCTTCGGCACCGCGCTCACGGCCATGGTGGCCACCAACATGGGCGCGGGCCAGCCGAAACGTGCGCTGCGCGCCGCCTGGGCCGGCGCTGCCGTGGTGTTCGTGATCACCGGCGCCATCGGCCTAGCTGCCGCCGTCGCGCCGGCGGTGTGGATGAACCTGTTCACGACCGATGCCGCCGTGCGCGAGGTCGGCTCGCTCTACCTGAACATCGTGGGCGGCTTCTATGGCCTGTTCGGCTTCGGCCTGGCGTTGTTCTTCGCGTCGCAGGGCGCCGGCCGCATGGCCTGGCCACTGGGCGCGAGCATGACGCGCATGGCAATGGTCGGCGTCGGCGGCTGGGTTTGCGTGAGCCTGCTGCAGGCGCCCGCGCAAGCCTTCTTCACCGTCGTCGCCATCAGCTTTGCGGCGTATGCGTTGACGCTGGCAGCGGCCATCCGGCTCGGTGGATGGGGCCGCTAGGGGCGGCTGCGCTACTTCGTGGTGAGCCCGAGCTTGAGCGGCACCAGCTTGCCGGGTTCGGCAGCGACTTTCTCGTTCGCGGCGGTGCCGGCGCGCGAAGGATCCAGCCCGGTGGCCTTCAAGGCTTCGACGATGTTCGTCGACCTTTGGGTTGCAAGCTGGCCGAGCGCCTCCGGCGGCAGCGGCTGCGTCTGGTTCAGCCTCTGCTGGAGCGCCGCGTAGAACGCATGCGAGTCGGCCACCTGCGGCTCGCCTTGCACCATGTTGCCCACGCGCTGCCAGATCGGCAGCCGCGCAGGCGCGGCATCGGATGCTGCCGCGCTGGCGCTGCTGGCCGCCGGCGCCGCCTTCTCTGCCGCCAGTTTCTGCTTGTCGAGTTCCGCGTCGCCGAAGCGTTCGGCATAGACCGCCCGGTAGGCGCTGCGAACCGCGCGGTCGCCGATGTCCAGTGGCGGCGGGTCGTCGCCGGGCTGCAGCTTGATGCGCGCGCGGTTGGCAACCTCGATGCGCACGGCTCGCGCGCGCAGCGCCGCGCCGTCGGCTTCGTCGCTGTACGCGCCGGGCACCGAGAGCTTCAGTTGCGCGCGCTTGCCCAGGATCTGCGCCACCTGCTTGAGCTTCTCCTGCTCGGGCGGCAAGAGCTTCGCACTGCCGGCGTCGAAGTCGATGGATTCGAGTTTCTCGCCACCGCCGCCCACCAGTGCACCCAGCGCGCGAAACGGCGCGGTGACGATGCGGGTCAGCAGGTTGCCGACGGCTTTCCAGATCAGCGCACCATAGCTGAATTGCGGGTCGTCAATGTTGCCGCTGATCGGCAGGCCCAGGTCGATGCGCCCGTCGCTGTCCTTCAGGATCGCGATGGCCAGCTCGATCGGCAGCTTGAAGGCATCGGGGCTGTCCACGCGCTCGCCCAGCGTGAGCTTGTCCAGCACGATCTGGTTGCTGCCCTCCAGCACGCTGTTGCGCACCTTGTACTGCAAGTCCAGCGAGATCTTGCCTTCCGCGATCTTGTAGCCGGCGAACTTCATGGAATACGGCGAGACCGACACCATGTCCACGTTCTTGAAGATCACGTTGACGTCGGTGTTGTTGCGCGGCGCGAAGGGGTTGAGCTCGCCGCGGATGCGCGCCTGCCCGAATTCATCCACCCGCCCGTCCAGCTCGATGACGCTGCGCGACATGCGGTCGGACGACAGCCCCGTGATCGTGCCGTTCAATTCATGGATCTTCGCACCGAAGCGCGGGATCAAACCCAGGTCCGCGAACTCCAGCTTCGCGTCCTGGAAGCGCATGCGCCTGATGCGCACCGGGAAAGCTTCTTCAGCAGCGGGCGATTGCGCCGCCGTGTCGGTCACGCGCACCAGCAGGCGCATGGCACGCAAGCGCCGGTCTTCCTCGATGATCAGCCGGGCATTGGGCTCCACCACCCGCAGTTCGGGAATTTCCAGCTGGTCGGGTCCGAGGCTGGCGGACAAGCGGTCGGCGCTGACGCTCTTCCACGACGCGAAAGTCTCGCCGTCTTCCTGGGCCAGCACCAGGTCTGCCACGTCGAAGCCGCCGGCATAGCGCAGCCCCGCGCCCTTGCGGTCGCCGGCGTTGGACGTGAGCCGCCCCTGCGCCGAGACATGGCCGCGCGCAATCTTCAACTTCACATGCTGGGCCAGCAGGGGCTGCAGGGGCGCAAGCGCCAGTTGCTTGAGCCGGAGGTCCGCCTGCAACGCCGAACCGGCCGGCACCACGCTGCCTTGCGCGGACAGCTCACCGCCTTCATGCACCCGCAGCGCGGCGGTGAACTTCACCGGCCGCGACAGGTCGCTGCCGGCCTCTTCCAGGTTCAGCGCGATGTCGTCGATGCGAACCTTGATGCCGCTGGCCTCGTCGGCGACATCCGCGCTGGACTTGGCCAGCTCCACCTTCGCAGCGGTGACAAGCCAGGGCTTGCCGGCGGTGGCCGAAGACGCGGCCTCGGCCGACGGTGGCGCGGGCGGCAGCAAGTCCAGCAGGTTGATGTGGCCGGCCCGGTCGCGTGCGACCTGCAAGCTGGCGCCCTCGGCGAAAACCCTTTCAAAAGCCACGCGCCGGGCCGTGAGGTCCACCGCAGCGCCGGTAAAACCCAGCGTCGCCAGCTTGACACTTTCGCGCTCGCCCCGCGCGAGCGACAGGCCCGACATCGACAGTGACGTGTCGGCCAGCACCAGCCGGAAATCATCGCCGGCCTGGCTGGCCACCGCGTTCACCAGCAGGGTGGCTTCGCCGGCCCCCAGTCTGATCGGCGGGTCGACCGCTTCATCGACCAGGGCCAGCTCGCGCAGGGCCAGCTTCGCGCCGGCAACGCGGAACTCGAATTTCCCGTCGGCATACGAATAGGTGTAAGGCAGGCTGGCATTGAGCTTCCCACCCTTCACCTTGGCTTGCGTGTACCGGCGCAGGTACACGCCGAACTGCGGCAGCACGTAGTCCTGCAGCGTCACCTCGCCGCTGCCGCGCACCGGGTTGACCGACGCGCTGCCCCTCCAGTGCAGCAGGCCGTCGCCGGTGGAGCCGGCGCTGAGGTTGTGGGTGTCCTTCTGGTCGGGCAAGGTGCTGAAATTGACCAGCGAGAAAGTGATGGGCGAAAACTCATTGGCATAGCCCGCCTGCCTGTCCTGGACGTCCACCCTGCCGTCGTCCACAAAGAACCGCTCGACGATGAGGCGCGGCGGCCCCTTGTCGGCTTCGTCGGGGGGATGGAGGCGCGCGAACGTGGCGGCCATCTCGGCGATGTTCAATTTGCCGTCAGGCGCAATGGCGAAGCTGGTGCGCGGCTGCGACAGGCCCACCTCGGTGAAGCTCCAGGCGCGGCGCCAGAGCGAGCGCCACTGCATCTCCACCACGAGCCGGCCAACGGACAGCAGCGGCGCGCTGTTTGCCTCGGCGAGCCGGAGGTCGGACGCCACCAGGCGGAGCGTGAAGGGATTGAAGGTGATCTCACCCACCGATCCCTGGCGCTCCAGGTGGGCCTGCACCAGACCGGGCCACTGGCTCGTGAGGAATCGCGGCACCGCCCAGAACCCAAGGGCGGCGTACAGCGCCAGCAGGGCGGCGCCAGCAGCAGCCCAACGCGTACCGCGCCGGTTGAAGAGCGCCATCAACGCCGCCAGGTGATGCGGTAGATCGCGTCGGCGTAGTCGTCGGCCACCAGCAGCGAACCGTCGGGCAGCACCAGCACGTCACTCGGCCGGCCCCACGCCGATTCGCCCTGCAGCCAGCCGGTGGCGAACGGCTCGTAGGCCACGGCCTTGTCGCCCTGGACCTTGACCAGGCTGATGCGGTAGCCGCTCTTCTTCGAGCGGTTCCACGAGCCGTGCTCGGCGATGAAGACCTGGTTGTGGTATTCCGGCGGGAACATCGTGCCGGTATAGAAGCGCATGCCCAGCGACGCCACATGCGCGCCGAGCTTCTGCGCCGGCGCGGCGAATTCTTCGCACTTGCGCTTGGCCCCGAACTCGGGGTCAGACACGTCGCCGCCGTGGCAGTACGGATAGCCAAAGTGCATGCCGGCCTGTGGCGCGTGATTGAGTTCGTCGGGCGGCACATCGTCGCCCAGCATGTCGCGGCCGTTGTCGGTGAACCAGAGTTGCTGGGTGCCGGGCTGCCAGTCGAAGCCAACGCTGTTGCGCACGCCGGAAGCGAACACTTCCGTACCGCTGCCGTCCGGGTTCATCCGCGCGATGTTCGCGTAGCGCCGCGGGCTGGGTTCGCAGATGTTGCAGGGCGCGCCCGTGGGCACGTAGAGCTTGCCGTCCGGACCGAAGGCAATGAACTTCCCGCCATGGTGGGTTTCCGTGGTCAGCTTGTCGGTGACGATGAACGGTGTTGGCGGGCGGTCCAGCTGCCGTTCGATGCTGTCGTAACGCAGGATCCGGTCTACCGCCGAAACATAAAGGTGCCCGCCGCGGTAGGCCACGCCGATCGGCCGGTTCAGCCCGCTGGCGATCACGCTGACATTGCGCACCTTGTAGTCGCCGTCGAAACGCACCGCATGGACCTTGCCCGCGCTCATGGAGCCGACGAAGAGCGTGCCGCCCGAACGCGGGTCCACGCGACCGAGCGCCATTTGCCTGGCGTTCTCGGCCCGGGCCCACACTTCAATGGCAAAACCCGGCGGCAGCTTGATGTTGTCCAGCGGCAGTTGGTCGGCGGCCAGGGCGGGTGCGACCAGGGCGAACATCCATCCGAGAAGTGGGAATAGGCGGCGCATGAGCGGCACTATAGCCGGGGAAGGCACAATTGCACCTTCCCGGAACGTATCCCTGACATCCATGAGTGCATTCAACGAAGAGCGTGTCCTGTCCATCCACCACTGGACCGACCGCCTGTTCACATTCAAGACCACGCGTGACACTTCGTTGCGTTTTTCGAACGGCCACTTCACCATGATCGGCCTGCGCGTCAACGGCAAGCCGCTATTGCGTGCCTACAGTATCGTCAGCGCCAATTACGAGGAGCACCTCGAGTTCCTGAGCATCAAGGTGCCGGACGGCCCGCTCACCTCGCGCCTGCAGCACATCCAGGTGGGCGACACCATCATCGTGGGCCGCAAGCCCACTGGCACGCTGTTGATCGACTACCTGCTGCCGGGCAAGCGGCTCTTCCTGCTTTCCACCGGTACGGGCCTGGCGCCTTTCATGAGCATCGTGCACGACCCGGCCACTTACGAGAAGTTCGAACAGATCATCCTGGTGCACGGCGTGCGCCAGAAGGACGAACTGGCGTATCACGACCTGCTGGTCGAGCACCTGCCCGCGCACGAATTCCTGGGCGACATGGTGAGCAGCCAGCTGCGTTACTACCCCACGGTGACGCGCGAGGCCTACCGCAACATGGGCCGCGTGACCGACCTGATGCAGACTGGCAAGATGTTCGAAGACTTGGGCATCCCTCCGCTGGAGGCCGCGCATGACCGCGTCATGATCTGTGGCAGCCCGGGCATGCTCAAGGACCTGAAGCACATGCTGGAAGGCCAGGGCTTCGCCGAGGGCAATACTTCCAAGCCCGGCGACTTCGTGATCGAGCGGGCTTTCGCGGAGCAGTGAAGCGCTAGAACCGCGACGAGCGGCCGCGCACCAGGCCGACCACCACCAGCAGCACGATCGCGCCGATCACCGAGGCGATCCAGCCGATCGGTTCGCCCTCGTGGTACAGCCCCAGGGCGACGCCGGCGTACTTTGCCAGCATCGCGCCGGCAATGCCGACCAGGGTGGTGAAGATGATGCCCATGCTGTCGTTGCCGGGCTTGAGCGCGCGCGCGAGCAGGCCGACGACGAATCCGACGAGGATGGTGGTGAGTATCGACATGGTTTTCTCCCTTGGACGATTTGCCTAGCGGCCCGACGGCCGTTCCTGGCCGGGCGCACTGCCCGAGCGAGACACGGTCAGGTGCTCGCGAACCTTGTCAGCGCTGTCGCCAACGGCGGCCACGGCTTCCTTGACCGACTTTTCACTGACGTTGAAGTGGCGCGCCCACGCGCAGACGGCGTAGTCGTGGCCAATGTCGATGCGCTCGGCGCTGGATGGCTTCGTTCGTTGCATGAGGTGCTCCTGGTTGGAACACATGCTATGCAGGAGGCACCTGCCGCCTTGTAGGACATTCCGGATACGGCGTGCGGGAAACACGCCAGCGAGAGGACGGCCGCGCTCAGGCCAGGAGTGCGGGCAGGCCGGCCATGCGCGTGAACACATGGATGGCGCCCGCCTCCCGCAACGCTTTCGGTGCATCGTGGCCCGCCTCGGAAGGGCTGTAGCCGAACACGGTGGCGCCGGCCGCGACGCCGGCCGTCACGCCGGTCACCGTATCCTCCACGACAGCACAGCGCGCCGGATCCACCCCCAGCGCCGCGGCCGCAGCAAGGTAGACGTCGGGCGCCGGTTTGGAGCGCGGCAGCTCATGGCCGCTGAAGATGCGGCCCTTGAAATACGGCATCAGGCCGCACTTCTCCAGTTGCAGCTCGACCTTGAAGCGGTCGGCGCCGGAAGCGCAGGCGATCCGGCCGCCGAAGTGCCCGTGGAGGGTCGCGGCAGCTTCCACTGCGCCGTCGATTGCCGTGACACGTGCCACCAGGCCTTCGTTGCGGCGCTCGCGAAAGCGCACCAACCAGTCTTCAGTCAGCGGCTGGCCGGTTTGCGCCTCGATCATTGCGCGTTCGTCCTTGACGGCCTTGCCGATGAAAAGGCGCATGCATTCGGCCGGGCTCAGTTTCCAGCCCAGTTCCTCCAGCATGTCGCGCAGCACGGCATTGGTGATGGGCTCGCTGTCCACCAGCACGCCGTCGCAATCGAACAAGACCGCGTCGAACCGGCTCAAAGCATGTCTCCGTCAACGTAGTACCAGCGCCCGCCTTCTTGCACGAAGCGGCTGCGCTCATGCAGGCGCACGCCGCGCCCGGCGACACGATAGCGTGCGACGAATTCCACTTCGGCATGCGTATCGTCCACCTGCAGGCGATCGCGCACGTCGAGGCCCAGCCATTTGGTGGCGGGATCGAGCTCCACATTGGCGTTGTCCGGGCGGGTGGCGACGTACCAGGTGTCCAGCACGTAGCGCGCGTCGCACAGCACATGGGCGGTGTAGCGCGAACGCATGAGCGATTCAGCGTCCGGCGCTGGCGTGTCGTCGATGTGGCCGATGAAGCGGCCGCAGCACTGGGCGAAGGCCAGCGGCTTTTTCAACGTGCCGAGACGCCCGCAAGGGCACAGTACTCCCGCCTCCATCAGGCCAGTGCCCGCTGGATGATGATCTTCTGCACGTCCGAAGTGCCTTCGTAGATCTGGCAAACGCGGACGTCGCGCCAGATGCGCTCGACCGGGAAGTCGCTCACATAGCCGTAGCCGCCCAGCGTCTGGATCGCCGCGCTGCACACCTGCTCGGCCATCTCGCTCGCGAACAGCTTGGCCATGGCCGCTTCCTTCAGGCAAGGCAGTCCCGCATCGCGCAGGCTGGCCGCATGCCAGATCAACTGGCGCGCCGCTTCGAGTTGCGTTGCGCAGTCCGCGAGCCTGAAGCCC
>DATHWV010000047.1:0-9086 GCA_035460205.1 Ramlibacter sp. | reverse complement strand
AGCACGTAGCAAACGCCTTGCAGGTTGGAACCGAGCTGTGCGGCCAAACGGATGCGCTGCGCCTCGCCGCCCGACAGGGTGGGCGCGCCGCGGTCCAGCGTGAGGTAGCCCAGGCCGACTTCTTCCAGGAACTCGAGGCGGCTGCGGATCTCGGGGATCAGGTCGCGCGCAATGCCTTCCTCGCGCACGCTCATCACGCCTTTGACCTGCAGGCTCTCGATCCAGCGGCGCACGTCCACCACAGACAGCGCGGCGATTTCGGAGATGCCCGACTCGTCGAACTTGACGTTGCGTGCCTGCAGGTTCAGCCGCGCGCCATGGCATGCGGGGCAGGCTTCGTCGGCCACATCTTCCACTTCCGGCTCGGCAAACGTCTGCTCACGGCCCTTGTTGTCGTCGTTCTGCACCGTGTCGTCGAAGGCCTTGCGCTGGTCTCGCGTGAGCTTCACTCCCGTGCCCACGCACTCCGGGCACCAGCCGTGCTTGCTGTTGTAGGAGAACAAGCGCGGGTCCAGCTCGGGGTAGCTGGTGCTGCACACCGGGCAGGCACGCCGCACGGAGAACACCTCCACCTTGCCGATGTGGTGGTGCGAACCCAGGCCGCCCATCATCGCGCCCTTGAGGCCGTCAAGCGGCGCCAGCACGTGCAGCACGCCCTTGCCGTGCTCCAGCGCCACCGCGAGCTTCTGGCGCAGCAGGGTTTCGTTCTCGGGCCGGATGTCCAGGTCGCACACCGGCAGCTCGATGGTGTGTTCCTTGAAGCGGTCGATGCGCGGGAAACCGGTGGTCGGCAGGAAGTTGCCGTCCACGCGCAGGTGGGTGTAGCCGCGCGGCCGCGCCCAGTCGGCCAGCTCGGTGTACACGCCCTTGCGGCTCACCACCAGCGGCGCCAGCAGGCCGATGTGCTGGCCGCGGTAGCGTTTCATGATCTGCGCGGCGATGCTGTCGGCCGACTGGGGCCGCACTTCGGCGCCATCGTTGACGCAATGCTGGATGCCCAGCTTCACGTACAGCAGGCGCAGGAAGTGCCAAACCTCGGTGGTCGTGCCGACGGTGGACTTGCGCCCGCCGCGCGACAGCCGCTGTTCAATCGCCACCGTGGGCGGAATGCCGTAGACCGCATCCACTTCGGGCCGGCCGGCCGGCTGCACGATGCTGCGCGCATAGGCGTTGAGCGACTCGAGGTAGCGCCGCTGGCCTTCGTTGAACAGGATGTCGAAGGCCAGCGTGGACTTGCCGGAACCCGAGACGCCGGTCACCACACTGAACTTGTTGTGCGGGATGTTGACACTGAGGTTCTTGAGGTTGTGCTCCTTGGCGTTGACGATCTGCACGGCGTTGGGCCGCGCGGCGCGCAGGTCCTCGCCCTTCTTCAACGTCAACGCGTAGGCAGCGGCGCGCTCCTCCACGCTGTGCGTGCCCAGCCCCAGCGTGCTGTCGTACTCGCGCAGCGCCTTGGCGGTGTGCGAGCTGGCGTGCAGTTTCACTTCCTCGGGCGAGCCTTCGGCGACGATCAGGCCACCACCCTCGCCGCCCTCGGGGCCCAGGTCGATCAACCAGTCGGCGGCGCGGATCACGTCGAGGTTGTGCTCGATGACGATCAGCGAGTTGCCGCCTTCGAGCAGCTTGCGCAATGCACGCATCAGCTTGGCGATGTCGTCGAAGTGCAGGCCGGTGGTCGGCTCGTCGAACATGAACAGCGTGCCGCGTGTGGCCGTGGCCTGGCGGCTGGACGTGGCGTTCTTCGCGGCTTGCGCGAGGAAGCCGGCCAGCTTGAGCCGCTGGGATTCACCGCCCGACAGCGTTGGCACGGGCTGGCCCAGTTTCACGTATTCCAGGCCCACATCGACGATGGGTTGCAGCGCGCGGATCACGTCGCGGTCGTTGGCGAACAGGGCAGCCGCCTCGCTCACCGTGAGGTCCAGCACGTCGGCCACGTTCATCGTGCGGAAAGAATTGGAATCTGACCCCAATTTTCGTTCGATGGTGACTTCGAGGATTTCGGGGCGGTAGCGTTTGCCGTCGCAGTCGGGGCAGCGCAGGTACACGTCAGACAGGAACTGCATCTCGACGTGTTCGAAGCCGGAGCCGCCGCAAGTGGGGCAGCGGCCGTCGCCGCTGTTGAAGCTGAACTTGGAGGACGTGTAGCCGCGTTGCCTTGCCAGTGCGGCGTTGGCGAAGATTTCGCGCACCGCGTCCCAGGCACCGACATAGCTGACCGGGTTGGAGCGTGCGGTCTTGCCGATGGGCGACTGGTCAACGAAGACGACGTCGCTCAGGTGGTCGGCGCCGAGCAGGCGGTCGTGCAGGCCCGGTGTTTCTGTGGCCTTGCCGAAGTGGCGGGTCAGCGCCGGGGCCAGCACGTCCTGGATCAGGCTGGACTTGCCGGAACCGGACACGCCCGTCACGCAGACCAGCCGTTGCAGCGGAAACTCGACCGATAGATTGCGCAAGTTGTGCTCGCGCGCGCCCTCGAGCACGAGGCGCGGCGTCGCATCGGTCACCGCGCGCTTGAAGCCCATGCCCACATGCTTGCGCGCACCGAGGTAGGCGCCGGTCAAAGTGTCGGCATGGCGCAGGTCCGCCGTGCTCCCGTCGAAAACGATCTGCCCGCCACGTTCGCCAGGGCCGGGGCCCATGTCGATGATGCGGTCAGCCGCCAGCATCACCGCCGGGTCGTGCTCCACCACCACCAGCGTGTTGCCGGCGTCGCGCAGGCGCATCATCGCTTCGGTAATGCGATGCATGTCGCGCGGGTGCAGGCCGATGCTGGGTTCGTCCAGCACGAACAAGGTGTTGACCAGAGAAGTGCCCAACGCGGTGGTGAGGTTGATGCGCTGGACCTCGCCGCCGGAGAGTGTGCGGCTTTGCCGGTCCAGCGTCAGGTAGCCGATGCCGACGTCCACCAGGTATTTCAGGCGCGTGGTGATTTCCTCGAACAGCAGCTTGAGCGCCTGCAGGTCGCCCTGGCTCGCATGGGCCTCGGCCGTCGGCTCGACCCGCGCGAAGAACTGGCGCAAGCGGTCGATCGGCATCAGCATCAGGTCGTGCAGCGTAAGTCCAGGCAGGGCCTCGAGTTGCGCGCGCGTCCAGTCGACACCGACAGGCATGAAGCGCTTGGCCGGCTCCTGCACGGCATCCGCATCGTCCTTGTTGCCGATGCGCCAGAGCAGGCTTTCGGTCTTGAGGCGCGCGCCGCCGCACACGTCGCAAGGCGTGTAGCTGCGGTACTTGGACAGCAGCACGCGGATGTGCATCTTGTACGCCTTGCTCTCCAGGTACTCGAAGAAGCGCTTGATGCCGTACCACTGCTTGCTCCAGTTGCCGTCCTTGTAGTTGGGCGTGCCGCCTATCACCCACCCCTTTTGCTCGGCGGTGAGCTTGTACCAGGGCGTGTCGCGCGGGATGCCCGCCGTCTCGGCGTGCCGCATCAGGTCGTCCTGGCATTCGGACCAGGCGGGCGTCTGGATGGTCTTGATCGCGCCCGCGCGCAGGGTGAGCTTGTCGTTGGGAATCACCAGGCCCCAGTCGACGCCGATCACGCGGCCAAAGCCGCGGCAGGTTTCACACGCGCCGACGGCGGAGTTGAATGAAAACGCCGACGGGATCGGGTCGGCGTAGCGCAGGTCGCTTTCGGGGCAATGCAGCCCGGTGGAGAACTTCCAGACCTCGTAATTGGAATCTGACCCCAATTGGCTGTAGACGGCCATGCGGCCGGCGCCGCGCTTGAGGGCGACTTCGATCGCCTCGACGGCACGGGCCTTTTCGGTGGTGTGCAGCCGGAAGCGGTCGGCGACCACGTCGAGCACCTTGCGCGGGCCGGTGGGGGTGGCGACTTCGCGCTCGGCTTGCACGCGGGTGAAGCCACTGGCGGAGAGCCACTGCTCGACTTCTTCGGGCGTGGTGCCGCCGGGCAACTCGACCGGGAAGGTGACGACCAGGCGCGGGTCGCCGTTTTCGGTGCGCGCCATCAGTTCGGCGTAAATGGTCTCCGGGGTGTCGTGCCGAACCGGCAACGCGGTCCTCTTGTCGAACAGCTGTCCGGCGCGCGCGAAGAGCAGCTTCAGGTGGTCGTTCAGCTCCGTCATCGTGCCGACGGTGGAGCGAGAAGAACGCACCGGGTTGGTCTGGTCGATGGCGATGGCCGGTGGCACGCCTTCCACCCGATCCACCGCCGGCTTGTCCATGCGGTCCAGGAACTGGCGGGCGTAGGCCGAAAACGTCTCGACGTAGCGTCGCTGGCCCTCGGCGTACAAAGTGTCGAAAACCAGGCTGGACTTGCCCGAGCCGCTGGGGCCGGTGACCACCGTCAGTTCGCCGGTGCGCAGGTCGAGGTCGAGGTTCTTGAGGTTGTGCTGCCTGGCGCCGCGGATGCGGATCAGTCCCTGGGTCATACGGTGGTCATTTCTGGAGTGGGCCGAACATTCTAGGGACGTCCGGCTGCCAGTTCCTGTCATGTGGTTTTCCACAACGTAGTTCCACGATCTAGGCAAGCGCGAATCCGCGCCTAGACTTTAGTTACAACGCTGAAGGAGACCTGACATGAACCTCTGGTACCGATCGAAGGCCACCCCCGCGCCGGGTATCGCGCTAGTGAGTGCTCAGGCCCCCGCAACAACAGCCGCCGCCATCGAGGAGTTGCGCCGGCGCAGCCTGGCAGCGCTGGCGGATTGCACACGACCGCAGGACGAGCGCGTTCGGGGCCAACTGCACCGCGCCTTCACCGCGGAGCAGCTCTGGCAGGCGCGTTGCGAGATCTACCAGGCCATCGCGCGCCAGCATTGCGAGGCCGAGGCCGCACGCCGGCTCAATGGGCTGCTGCCGGCGTTCGAGGGCTTGATGCCCGAAAGGGCGTTGAAGCGCCTGTGAAAGTCACAGGCTGGCGTTGGTGCGCAGCGCGTCCAGGCGCAAGGAGATGCGCTGCTCCAGCTCGCTCAATTCGCGTTGCAGGCGTACCCGATCGGTTCCAGTGGCAGCTTCCAGCGATTTGCGCAACTGGGCGCGCTCATGGAACAGCAGCAGCTCGGGCGGGACGAAGCCCGAGTCCTTGAGGATCTTGAAAGGCATGCGCAACGCCTCGGGGGTTTCGTCCCACCCTTCGGCCTCACGCAAAGGCTTGCCGTAGCTTTCGGCGGATTGCAACTCGCCGGAATTGGCCGCCTCGGCCAGGCGGTGGGCGATCTCCTCGTCCATCGTGCGAAGGCTGCGGGGCTCCGGGGCAGTGGCCATGCAGCCATGCTACACCCGTCGGCCGCGCCCGGCCAATGGCGCGCTTACTTGGTCGCCGAGGCGGCCGGCGCCGGTGCATGCACGGCTTCGGCGCCGTGCTTCTCACCCGTCATGTCGAGGTTGTCGCCCCCCTTGACGATCACGAACATCGCCACGGCGGCAAACGCGACAAATCCCACGGCGATTTTCCACATGATCAGCTCTCCAGATGTTTGAACACTCTACAAAGAGCCCCGGCGGGCCGGGGCTCTTCATGCAACGTTCAGGGCATCAGTCTTTGGCGTAGATGTCCACGTCTTTCGTTTCCTTGATGAACAAGGTTCCGATGACGAACGTCGCGGCGGCGATGATGATCGGGTACCAGAGGCCGTTGTACATATTGCCGGTCTGCGCCACGATGGCGAAGGCAGTGGTGGGCAGCAAGCCGCCGAACCAGCCGTTGCCGATGTGGTACGGCAGGCTCATCGAGGTGTAGCGGATGCGGGTCGGGAACATTTCCACCAGCATCGCGGCGATCGGGCCGTACACCATGGTCACGAGGATCACCAGGTAGGTCAGGATCACGACGACCATGAACTTGTCCAGCTTGGCCGGGTCGGCCTTGGTCGGGTAGCCTGCGGCCTTGAGGTCGTCCGCGACGAGCTTCTTGAACTCGGCGTCCTTCTTCTTGGCGTCGTCGGCCGACAGGCCCTTGGCGGTGTACACCGGAATCGCGGTCTCGCCGATCTTGATGGTCGCCGTCGTGCCGGCCGGGGCGGCCACGTTGTCATAGCTCACCGAAGCGCCGGCCAGCACCTGCTTGGCGATGTCGCACGAGCTGGTGAACTTGGCGGTGCCGGTCGGGTTGAACTGGAACGAACATTCGGCCGGGTCAGCCGTCACCACCACCTTGTTCTTGGCTTGCGCCGCGGCCAGGTCGGGGTTGGCTGCCTTGGTCAGCGCGCCGAAGATCGGGAAGTAGGTCAGCGCGGCCAACAGGCAACCGGCCATGATGATGGGCTTGCGGCCGATCTTGTCCGACAGGGCGCCGAACACGATGAAGAACGGCGTGCCGATCAGCAGCGAGAAAGCCACCAGGATGTTGGCGGTGGCGCCATCGACCTTGAGGGCCTGCGTCAGGAAGAACAGCGCGTAGAACTGGCCCGAGTACCAGACCACGGCCTGGCCGGCGGTCAGGCCGATCAGCGCCAGGATCACGATCTTCAGGTTCTTCCACTGGCCGAAGGACTCGGTCAGCGGCGCCTTGGAGGTCTTGCCCTCGGCCTTCATCTTCTGGAAGGCGGGCGATTCGTTCATCGACAAACGGATGTAGACCGACACGGCCAGCAGCAGGATGGACAGGATGAACGGAACACGCCAGCCCCAGTCGGCGAAGGCGGCCTCACCGATCAGGGTGCGGGTGCCCAGGATGACCATCAGCGACAGGAACAGGCCCAGCGTTGCCGTGGTCTGGATCCAGGCCGTGTACGCGCCGCGCTTGCCGTGCGGCGAGTGCTCGGCGACATAGGTCGCGGCGCCGCCGTACTCACCGCCGAGCGCGAGGCCCTGCAGCAGCCGCAGCGCGATCAGGATGATCGGGGCCGCCGCGCCGATGGTGGCGTAATTCGGCAGGATGCCGACGATGAACGTCGACAGGCCCATGATCAGGATGGTGACCAGGAAGGTGTATTTGCGGCCGATCATGTCGCCCAGGCGGCCGAAGAAGATCGCGCCGAAGGGTCGCACGATGAAGCCTGCCGCGAAGGCCAGCAGCGCGAAGATGAACGCGGATCCCGCGTCCAGCCCCGAGAAGAACTGCTTGGCGATGATCGCGGCTAGCGAACCGTACAGGTAAAAGTCGTACCACTCGAAGACCGTGCCGAGCGACGAAGCGAAGATCACTTTCTTCTCTTCGGGCGTCATCGGCCGGTTTGCAGCTGCTGTAGCCATGGTTTGTCTCCAGACGTTGAGTGCCCGGGATGGACACGTGGCGCAATTCTTGGAGATGGCTCTGACCCTGCTCTGACGCGAAACCAACCGGACCTTTCACGAAACTGAACCGGTGCTGACGGATTAGGGTCAAACCCGTAAGACTGGTTTCACGATGCGGTTTGTCGGCCAATTCGCACGGGTCGCAGGGGCACGCACCGACTGCGAAGCTGCACATCCTTTTCGATCATTGTGTTTTTGACTCGCAGGAAAACAACTCATGAGCCACGACAAGCACACGTTCCAGCACGACCTCTGGGAAATCATCAAGGACATCAAGTTCGCGATGCTCAGCCACCGCCACCCCAACGGCCGTTTGCATGCGCACCCACTCACCACCCAGAACCGCTCCCTCAAGCCGGGCGAGCCCCTTGCGTTCTTCGTCTCGAGGAAGACCGAGCTCGGGCAGCGCCTGCGCGCAGACGGCAACGTCTGCGTCACCTACGGCGACCTGAAGGGCGACCGCTGGGTGTCGATCTCCGGCATTGCCTCGATCAGCGAAGACATGGAGCGGAAGAAGGCGCTGTTCAATGCGCTGGCCAAGGCCTGGTTCCCGGGCGGCGTGGAAGATCCGGACCTCGAACTGGTGCTGGTGAACATCCTCGACGCCGAGTTCTGGGACGTGAAGGAAAGCAAGACCACGCAACTGCTGAAGATGGCCACTGCGGCCGTCACCGGCAACAAGCCCGAGTTGGGAGAGCACCGGGAGATGCACGCCAACAAGGCGGAGACCATCAACTGATCACGGCGTGCGCTGGCTGCCCGGGCGGGCGGCCGCAGCTTCCCATGCGCCGTCGAACCACGCATCACCTTTAAGGTAGGCGCTCAGCATCGGCAGGGCATCGAAGCCCCAGAACAACTTGTCGTCCACCGCCATCGCGGGGACGCCGAAGAGCCCGCGGGCAATCGCGTCCTCGGTGTTGGCCTTGAGTTCGGCCTTCACCTCGTCACTGGCCGGATCGCGCAGCGGGGCCAGTAATTGCCTGAGCGCCGCCAGCCGCTGTGGCTCCACCGCGTCGGCGCCGCCGCGCCACACATGGCGAAAGATGGTTTCGCAGGTATAGCGGTTGGCGGTGCCGCCCGAGCCACAAGCCAGCGCCAGCCGCAACAGCGCCAGCGGGTTGAAGGGATGGGCGGCCGGCATGTCCATCGGGACGCCATGGGTGTGCGCCTGCCACAGGACTTGCCGATAGGTCCATTCGCGCTTGCCGGGAATCTCGGCGGGGCCTAGTTGGCCGTGGTGCTTGAGCAGCCCGGCGAACAGCACCGGCTTGAAATCCACTGCGTAGCTCTGGCCCTGCAACGCCTCGGGCAATTTCTCGAACGCGAGCAAGGCGTACGGCGAAATGAAGTCGAGGTAGAAGGTGATCTGCTTCATGCCGATTGGCTCCGCTGCAAGCGCTGTTCGATGAGCTTCCAGATCTCGCGCTTCCCGGCGTCCTCCATGCGGCCCCAGGCCGCAATTTCGTCCAACGTGCGAAAGCAGCCTATGCACACTTCGCTGTGGGGGTCCATGCGGCAAACGGAGAGGCAGGGTGACGGCACCTGCGCAAACAGGCCCTCTTCCACTTCGCGCGCGCGCGTTGCCAGCAGTTCATATGCCGACATCAGGTGCCCTCAGCCTGCTTGACCACATCGGCCACCGGCGCACCGGTCAGGCGCTCCAGGTCCTGCGGGCGCAGCTTGAACACGCCATGAGGATGGCCCGCAGCAGCCCAGATCTCCTCGAAGCGGAACAGCTCGCGGTCGATCAGTGTCACCGGCGGCTGCGCGTGCGCCAGCGGCGACACTCCGCCAATGGAGTATCCGGTGCGGGCTTTCACGAAGTCGGCGTCGGCACGGCCGGTCTTGCCGACCAGCGCGTCCACCTTCTTCTCGTCCACGCGCCG
>DATHWV010000046.1:0-4926 GCA_035460205.1 Ramlibacter sp. | reverse complement strand
CTTGGACTCGCTCTCGATGGACTCGGCTTTGGCCTGGATTTCCTTCTTTTCCTTTTCGTACCGGTCGATCTTGGCCTGGTACTTTTCCTTGTCGGCGGCCACGGGCGCGAGGTCGCGCGAGACTTCGGCAAGCGACTGCTTCGTGCTCTTGGCCTGGAAGTAGTTCCACTGGTTGGACGCCTCGGTCTTCTTGATCGCGGCGTTGTTCTTGAGCAGGCCCGCATTGGCCTGCGTGGCGCCGCCCATGTACGCGAAGATCGCGCCCACCGTGGCGATGACGGCAGTGAACATGGCGATCTGGTTGATCATGCCGCCACCGCCTTCGTGCGCCGCATGCTGCGCGGCGTGTTCGAGTTCATGGTCGTGCGGGCCATGCACGTGAAATCCTGCTCCGGACATATCAGTCTCCTGTTGCGATTTTTTGGTACGTGACGAAACTGAGGCTCAGTCCCGTCCTGGAAATGTGTTGTTCGCGCCTGGCTTCGCGCCACTGCGCGCCGAGTTCCGGCGCAAACGTGTCGCCCTCGAAATCCGCATCGATTTCGGTGGCTTCGACGGTGTCGGCCAGCGGCTCGGCCTGGGCGTAGACCTGCCCACCGCCTATCACCCAGACCTGCGGTTGGCCTGTGCACAGGTTCAACGCGGCCTCCAGCGACGACGCCATGGTCGCGCCCTCGGCCTGCCAGTCGGCCTGGCGCGAAATGACGATGTTCATCCGGCCGGGCAGGGGCCGGAAGCGCGGCGGCAGCGACATCCAGGTCTTGCGGCCCATGATGACCGGGCAACCCATGGTGACCTGCTTGAAGTGCGCCAGGTCCTCGGGCAGGTGCCAGGGCATGACGCCGTCCTTGCCGATCACGCCATTGCGCGCGCGCGCAAAGATCATTCCGAGTTTCATGGGGAAGAGGGCGGAACGGGGATCAGACGGCCACCGGCGCCTTGATCGGCCCGTGGCTGTCGTAGCCCTGGATCTCGAAGTCTTCGAATTCGTAGTCGAAGATCGACGCGGGCTTGCGCTTGATGTTCAGCACGGGATAGGGGAAGGGCGCCCGCGAGAGCTGCAGTTCCACCTGCTCATGGTGGTTGCTGTAGATGTGGCAGTCGCCGCCGGTCCAGATGAAGTCGCCCACGGCCAGGTCGCACTGTTGCGCAATCATGTGCGTCAGCAAGGCGTAGCTGGCGATGTTGAACGGCACGCCCAGGAAGATGTCGGCGCTGCGCTGGTACAGCTGGCAGGACAGTTTGCCGTCCGCCACGTAGAACTGGAAGAACGCATGGCAGGGCGCCAGCGCCATCTTCGGGATGTCGGCCACGTTCCAGGCGCTCACGATGATGCGGCGGGAGTCCGGGTTGGTCTTGATGGTTTTCACGGCCTCGGCGATCTGATCGACATGGCCGCCATCGGGCGTCGGCCAGCTGCGCCACTGCACGCCGTACACCGGCCCGAGGTCGCCGTCTTCGCGCGCCCACTCGTTCCAGATCGAGACGCCGCGCTCCTTGAGCCAGTTGTTGTCGCTGGAGCCCTTGAGGAACCACAGCAGCTCATAGACGATGGATTTGAGGTGGACCTTCTTGGTGGTCACCAGCGGAAACCCCTCGGCCAGGTCGAAGCGCATCTGGTAGCCGAACACGCTGCGCGTGCCGGTGCCGGTGCGGTCGGTCTTGGGCGTGCCATGCTGGTACACATGGCGCATGAAGTCCTCGTATTGCGAGCGGACGGGGCGGCTGGCGGCAGTCATGGACGCAATTATGCGCAAGGCGCGGGACGCCCCCTCAGGGGAACAGCACCCGCCCCGGATTCATCAGGTTTTCCGGGTCCAGCGCGCGCTTGATCGCCCGCATCATGTCCAGCGCGACGGGCGACTTGTGGATCTCCAGTTCATGAGCCTTCAGGCTGCCTACGCCGTGCTCGGCGGAGATCGAGCCATGGAACTGCCGCACCGTTTCGTAGACCAGGGTGTTGACCCGCTTTTCGTGGTCCCGCAGGAAGGCGGCAGGGTCCATGCCTTGGGGTGCCTGCACGTTGTAGTGCAGGTTCCCGTCGCCCAGGTGGCCGAAATTCACCAGGCGCACGCCGGGAATTTCGCGGGACAGCATGGTGTCCGCGAATTCGCAGAACGCCGGGATGGACGACACCGGGATGGAGATGTCGTGCTTGATGTTCAGGCCTTCCTCGACCTGGGCCAGCGGCAGGCTTTCGCGCACGTGCCAGAGCTGCTGCGCCTGCGACAGGTTGCCGGCGACCACCGCATCGGCGATGAAGCCTTCCTCGATCGCGGCTTCCAGCAGGCGCTCGAACTGCGCGCGAGCATGCGCCTCGGACTCATGGTCGGAATTCTCCAGCAGCACGCAGTAGGGCGCCTGCTCGTAGAGCGGAACGCGCAGTTGCGTGAAGTGCTTGGCCACCAGGCTGAGTGCGAACTGGCCCATCACCTCGAAGCCGGTCAGGCCCGGGCCAAGGTGCTGGTGCGCCAGCCCCAGCAGGCGTACGGCGTCGTCCATCGAGGGCACGGCGGCCCAGGCGGTGAGGGTCGCGGCCGGCAGCGGGTAGAGCTTCATCGTGGCGGCGGTGATGATGCCCAGCGTTCCTTCGCTGCCGATGAAGAGGTCGCGCAGGTCATAGCCGGTGTTGTCCTTGCGCAGCCCGGTCAGGCCGTCCCAGATCTCGCCGCTGGCGGTCACCACCTCCAGGCCCAGGCACAGGTCGCGCGTGTTGCCGTAGCGCACGACCTGGGTACCCCCTGCGTTCGTGCCGAGGTTGCCGCCTATGGTGCAACTGCCCTCGGCGGCCAGGCTGAGGGGGAACAGGAAGCCGGCACTCTGCGCGATCTCCTGCAGCGTCTGCAGGATGCAGCCGGCTTCCACCGTCATGGTGAGGTTGTCGGCATTCAATTCGCGCACGGTGTTCAGGCGTTGGGTGCTGAGCACCACCTGCAGGCCCGTCTCGTCGGGCGTGGAGCCGACCACCAGGCCGGTGTTGCCGCCTTGCGGGACGATGGACGTGCCGGCCGCGGCACAGGCCTTGACGACGAGCGCGACTTCCCGGGTGCTGCCGGGCCGGACAACGGCCAGCGCCTTGCCTTGCGAGCGCTTGCGCCAGTCGTGCTCCCAGGCGCTCAGGTCGCCTTCGTTCAGCACATTGGCGGGACCGACCGCCTCGCGCAGTTCGTCGAGCAGTGAATGGGATTTCATGAACTACCTTTGGCCAGGCGCAACCGCACGTGCAGCGCGCATGCCGCAAACAATATCAGGCAAAACAGCACCTCGGCCAGCGCCAGCCGGGCGGAGAGGCCGTTGTCGCTCCAGGCGCGCACCACGCCTTCGGTGAAGTACAGCCAGATCATCAGGCTGACCCAGCGGTAGGTGTACATGCGGTTCTTCAGCATGCCGGCCAGGGGAATGCACAAGGGCAGGACCTTCAGCGCCAGCCAGGTTCCGCCCGGCCGCAAGGGCGCCAGCCACAGCTCCCATGCCAGGCCCAGCATGATCAGGCCCAGCACGCTGCCCACCGCGAACCAGCGGGTCAGGGCGACGGCGTCGAGGTGGCGGGCGTCGGCGGGGGAAACGGGCGAATCAGGAGCGTCCATGGGGCGATGGCATCATAGCGGCGATGAATGTTCGACAACTGCTCGCCGACTTTTCAAGGTTCCCGTGGAAGTCCACCGCCTTGACGCTGGGCGAGCGTTTTCGCGAGGACCGGCTGGGGTTGACGGCCAGCAGCCTGACTTTCACCACCACCATGGCGCTGGTACCCCTGTTCACCGTCGCCCTGGCGGTGTTCACCGCCTTCCCCATGTTCGGCAAGCTGCAGGAGGCGCTGCAGGCCTGGCTGGTGCAGAGCCTGATCCCGGACGCCATCGCACGGCAGGTGCTGGGTTACCTGACCCAGTTCGCAGGCAAGGCCAACCGCCTGGGCATCGTGGGGCTGGCGGTGCTTTTCGTCACCGCGCTGGCGCTGGTGCTCACCATCGACCGCACGCTCAACAGCATCTGGCGCGTCAAGCAGTCGCGGCCGTTGGGCCAGCGGGTGCTGGTCTATTGGGCGGTCATGACGCTGGGCCCCTTGTTGCTCGGGGCGTCGCTGAGCCTCAGTTCCTACCTGCTGTCGGCGTCGCGCGGGCTGGTCAGCGGCATCCCGGGTGCGGTGCAGTTCGTGTTGTCGGTGATCGAATTCTTCCTGCTGGCCGCGGGCCTGGCGGCGCTGTACCGCTATGTGCCCAACACGCCGGTGCGCCGCAGCCACGCCTGGGCGGGCGCGCTGTTCGCGGCGATCGGGATCGAAGTGGCGCGCAAGTTGCTCGCGATCTATGTCGGCAAGGTGGCGACGTATTCCGCCGTGTACGGCACCTTCGCGACGCTGCCGATCCTGCTGGTCTGGATTTATGTGGTGTGGGTGATTGCGCTGCTGGGCGCGGTGGTCGCGGCCTATATGCCCAGCCTGATCGCCGGCACCCGACGCCGCGCCACCGGCCACGGCTGGCAGTTCCAGCTGGCGCTGGAAGTGCTGCAGCAGCTGTACCTGGCGCGCAGCCAGCCGGGCCGGGGCCTGAGTGCCGCGCACCTGGCGCATGCGCTGGAACTCGATTCGCTGCAGCTCGAGCCGGTGCTGGAAACGCTGGTGGGCCTGGACTGGATCGGCCGGATCAACGAAACGCGCGATGAGGAAAACACGCGCTACATCCTGCTGGCCGACGAGCAGACTACGTCGCTGGAGCCGTTGATGCAGCAACTCCTGTTGCCGCATGCCGACGCGACAGACAAGTTGTGGAAGAGCGGCGGCTTGTCGGCCGTGCGGCTGAAGGACGTTCTCTAGATCTTGACCTTGCCGGTCCAGATGTCCTTGTACATCACCCAGTCGCCCATGAAGCTGTAGAGCGGGCGCTTGAAGCTGGCGGGCTTGTTCTTCTCGAAGCCGAAGTGGCCGAT
>DATHWV010000045.1:0-2363 GCA_035460205.1 Ramlibacter sp. | reverse complement strand
CGTTACCGCCAGACGGTGCTCTCGGCCTTCCAGGACGTGGAAGACCAGCTGGTCGCGTCGCGCATCCTCGAGCAGCAGATGGCGTTGCGGCAACAGGCGTCGCAAGCGTCCAACCTGGTGGAGCAGCAGGTGCTCAATCGCTACCAGGCCGGGCAGCTGAACTTCACCGAGGTGGTGAACGCACAGGTCACGGCGCAGAACGCGCGCAGGGCGCTGATCCAGGGCCAGTCCGACCAACAGGTGGCGGCCGTGGCCCTGATCCAGGCGCTGGGCGGCGGCTGGAGGGGCTTGTAGCGCCGTCGGCCGTCGCATAGACTGGCCCGCGGCCCTCCGGGCTTCGCAAGGAGGGGCCATGCCGGTTTATTCCGTCGAAGAACTCACCGCAGCACTGCCGGGTGACCAGACGCTCCTGAACATCGCGCGCAACCTGGCGCAGCAGCACACGGGCATCGTGCTCACGACAGGGCAGGCAACCAGCGGCAAGTTAACGATGCTGATGGGCCTCGCGCACATGCTCGCCCAGCCCGGGCAGGAGGTTGTCCTGCTAGCGTCGGCCGAGCGTGCCCGCCAGTTCGAGACGTTCCGGCCCTTGCCCGAAGGTTGGCACCCGGAAACGGCCGCGGGTGGCCGCGAGGGCTGGGCCGGCGCGCTCGGGAAGGTAGACGCTTCGGCCCTCGTGGTCGTCGAAACCCTCGATCGCGACAACGCGCCCGTGCTCTGGGCGCACCCGCACAAAGGCTGGGTACTCGCCAGCGTGGAGACCCCTCTACTCGGTCACGACGTGTCGTACGCCCTGCGTGAAATGGGCGTGACCCACGAGGACTTCCTGGCGCGCGTGCGCTGCATCTGGTCACAGTTCCTGGTGCCCCAGATCTGCGAATCGTGCGCGCAACCCGTCGAGTTGGGGCCCGGTGAGCTCGACTACCTGTTCCCCGGATCGCTGCCACCCGCGCGGCTGCGCAACGCGCCGGGCTGCGCGGCGTGTTCGGGCCGTGGCTTCAACGGCCGACTGGCCGCCAGCGAAGTGCTGCTGGTCACCGACGTGTCGCGCGCGCGGGTGGCGCTGGCGATGAACGAGGGCACGGCGCTCAAGGGCGATCCGCTCTGGCACCTGACCGTGCACGACCAGGCTCGCCGCCTGATCGACGAAGGCGGCATCGCGGTGGATTCGTACCGCGACGCGATACGGCGCAACCCCTTGCTGCGCGCGCAAAACTTTCTGGAACGCGAACAGGCGCATTCGTCCCGGCTGGGCAGTGTCTTCGAGAAGTTCGTCTCGCCCGAGGTCAAGCGCAGGTTGATGGACAGCCGCACCATTGACTCGGTGGTGAACGGCGAGTCGCGCGATATCACCTGCCTGTTCTGCGACATCCGCGGCTTCACCTCGCGCGCGGAGTCGCTGGCGCCCGAAGAATTGTTTGCGGAACTCAATCGCTACTTCGCCGAGGTGGTGGACTGCGTGCTGGCCAACGAAGGCACCATCGACAAGTTCATCGGCGATGCGGTGATGGTCGTGTTCGGCGCGCCGCTGGCGCAGCCCGACCAGGCGCATCGCGCGCTGGCATGCGCATTGGCCATCCGCGAACGAGTGGCAGCCTACAACGCGGCGAACCCGGAAAAGCCGCCGATCGCAGTGGGCATGGGGATCAACTCCGGTGTTGCCATGGCGGGCTGCATCGGCACGGACAAGCGCATGGAATACACCGTGTTGGGCGATGCGGTGAATACCGCGGCGCGGCTGGAGTCCCGGGCCAAGGCCGGCCAGGTGCTGGTCAGCCACAGCACGCGTGCACTGGTGGGCGACGCCTTCGTGTTCGGCCCGGCGCGCTCGTTCGAGCTGAAAGGCAAGGCGGCAGACGTCGAAGCGTCGGAGCTGATCTCCGCCGCGTAGGCTGTCGTGCCGGGCTTGACCCGGCATCCAGGAGATGCAGGCGCACCTCGATGGATTGCGGGTCAAGCCCGCAATGACAGCCTATGCCTGATGCTGCCCAAGCAGCGCGAGCATGCCCGCTTCCAGCCCTTCCATGCGCGACGCGAGTTGCGGCGCGGCCTGCTTGGACACCTTCATGTACTGCTGGAAAGTGCCGAGCAACGCCGTGCGGCTCGGGTGATGCAGCAGCACCGTTGCGAGCGCGGCTTGCAGCACCTGCACTTGCGCAGTGAGGGCGAGCTGGTTGTCCATCAGCCCGTTGATGTTGTCGCTGTACAGCGCCAGCGTCTTTTCGAATTCGCTTTGGTCCATGCTCACCTCGTGTCGCGTCAGGTCGTCGCCCCGGGTGGCGGCGTTTTGGGTTTGTAGTCGCAGTATTGGATCACGGCGCACTCCCAGCAGCGTGGCGTGCGGGCCACGCAAACGTAGCGCC